>CACPPZ010000017.1 GCA_902635985.1 Paracoccaceae bacterium | reverse complement strand
GACGACGCAGCCAGTAATGCTATTGTTGCAAACCAATATGGAAAAGTTGCCGCGCGATTAAATACTTGTTCGAAGACTGGTTGGATTAGGAATATACCTATAAAAAGTATCCCATATGCAAAAACTAATGTGATAATAGAGGTAAGTATCATTTGATTAGATAAAACCTCCTTAAATGCAAGAACCACCTGTTTTAGATTAAATTCGATACGTTTTTCCTTTGTAACACTCTCATCTATTCTGAACGCCATCCACATTGTGCTAACGGCAACAAACGCTATGAACATAAGAAAAATAAAACGCCAGTTAAATGCAAGCATTACAAATGAGCCCAGAAGTGGTGCTATAGCCGGAACAAGAGCGAATATAATCATTATAAAAGATGAAATGCGGGCCATTTCACGACCTTTATAGAAATCTCGAACTAAAGCTTGAGCCACCACACGAGGTGCTGATGCTCCAACACCTTGAAGGAACCGGGAAATCAAGATCACTTCCAAACTTGGAGACAAAACACAAACAGCTGAGGTAAAAATGTATAAAGACGCACCGTAGTAGATGATCGGCTTACGCCCAAAACTATCTGAGAGTGGCCCGACAATTAAAGTACCCGCCGCCATGCCAGCTACAAAAAACGATAATATCATTTGAGCATTGTTAGGGCGCAGCGGCGTAAGCTCATCTGCAATTATTGATAAAGCAGGTAACATTCCATCAATTGATATAGCTACCGTTGCCACCAACATTGCCATAATGGCAACAAATTCGGCTGTTGAAATTCGCAACGAAGGACTCCTCCTAAAGTGCAAATCTTGATACCGACGCCAGTTTGCACTTCAGCTTTCTATAGCAAAGCATTTGAATGTGATAGACACAAAGAATTAGAAAATAGCTAAATTTTGGAGGTAACTTTTAGATTTCGGACAATCGTAATTATTATCCCTCCAAACCATCCAGTACTTTTTTTGCAGCCCTGAAGCATTCTAAAGCCTGAGGGACACCACAATAAATACCGATTACGTGTATTATGGCTCTAAGTTCTTCAGGACTGACACCGTTCTTTATTGCACCCTTGCAATGAATTTCCCATTCATGCATTTTCCCAAGTGCACCGATCATCGATAAGTTCATCATAGATCTTATTTTTGGAGGAATCACCTCATCACCCCAACCGAAGCCCCAACACCAGGCAGTCATTGCTTCTTGAAAAGGTCGGGTAAAATCGTCTGCAGCCTCCAGATTATTCTCCACATAACTTGCACCCAAAGTTGCTTTCCTCTGCTCAAGTCCTTTTAAAAATAAATCTTCATCAAAAACGCTCATTCCAATTACTCTTTCTAATCGTTGCAAAAATATTATTCGAAACCAGACAAACACATATTTGAGCTCGCAATTTCAGTCTAGATAATAATTTTACTTAAGTAAAAGCAGCCGCTTTTGAAAAATAAGATAATGCTGTGGCTACCCTACTTCGAAATGATAAACTTATAATCAGAGCTGAGCCCTGTTGTGAACTTGCGCGAAATCAATATCTGGGCCCACAGGCACCACTCTTGAAGGGTTAATTGTGTCATGACTAGCGTAATAATGCTCTTTAATGTGGTACATATTAACAGTCTCTGCTACGCCAGGCTGCTGGTATAAGTCACGCAAGTAGTTTGACAGATTAGGATAATCAATTATTCGCCGTAAATTGCATTTAAAGTGCCCTACGTAAACCGGATCAAATCTTATCAGAGTTGTGAAAAGTCGCCAATCTGCCTCAGTAATTGAATGACCAGTAAGGTAACGTGTTTTAGCCAGGATGGATTCTAGCCAATCAAGAGTATCAAATAATGGCGTGATCGCTGCTTCATAAGCCGCTTGAGTTGTCGCAAATCCACATCGATAGACGCCGTTATTTAGGGTATCATAAATTCTTTTGTTCAGCTCATCAATTTGTTTGCGCAAAGCACTTGGGTAATAATCTCCAGCACTTGCACCTACGCCGTCAAAAGCTGAGTTTAACATTCGTATGATCTCTGAAGACTCGTTAGAGACTATAGTCCCTTGTTTTTTATCCCATAGAACCGGTACAGTAACCCGTCCCGAGTATTCTGCTTTGGCGCTTGTGTAAACTTGGTGTAGAAAATTTGCACCATTTACATCATCCGGTATGACACCATTGCCAGTTTCAAAAGTCCAACCGTCCTCAGCCATATACCAGTGGACCACTGAGATTGATATTATATCCTCCAAACCTTTTAGTACCCGGAAAATTAACGTTCTGTGCGCCCATGGACATGCTAAAGATACATATAAGTGATATCGCCCTGCCTCAGCCTTAAAGCCACTGGAACCAGTCGGCCCAGCAGAACCGTCTGGTGTAATCCAGTTTCGAAACTGCGAAGACTTTCGAACAAAATGTCCATTTGAGGCTTTTGTATCGTACCACTTGTCTACCCATTTACCTTCTTGCAGTAATCCCATTGGTTTTTACCTACTTCAATGATCTTGTGGTTTGATAAATTGATTGTTACGCAAGTCAGTGAAAGCTTGGTGTAATTCCTCTTGTGTGTTCATCACAATCGGACCATGCCAAGCTACTGGCTCACGAATAGGTGATCCTGCTACAAGCAGAAACCGCATTCCCTCGGGACCTGCTCTGACGACTATTTCATCACCAGTGCCAAAACGCACCAAAGTACGATTGCCAGACAGGTCGCGAATATTAAGTTCCTGCCCCAAAACTTCTTTTTCCAGCAAAACTCCCTGCGGATCTGAGGCATCAGCAAATTTACCAGAACCTTCAAAGATATATGCAAAGGTGTTGCGATATGTATCAACTTTCAATGCTTTTCTCCGCCCGGCAGGCACAGATACATCCAGATATAGGGGATCTGCAGCGATCCCGTCAACGGGACCGGTTTGACCCCAAAAAGAACCCGTGATGACCCGAACTTGAGTACCATCATCATCAATCATTTCTGGAATTTCTTTTGCACCAACATCTTGATACCTAGGCGATGTCATTTTTAGGCTACCCGGTAAATTTGCCCAAAGCTGAAACCCATGCATCTGACCCTTTGCATTGCCACTAGGCATTTCTTGATGCATAATACCTGACCCTGCAGTCATCCACTGCACATCACCGGCCTTTAAGCTGCCAGTATTACCCAGGCTATCGCTGTGGTCTACGGTTCCGTTAAGAACGTAAGTAATTGTTTCGATGCCACGATGCGGATGCCAAGGAAACCCTCTGGAGTAGGCTTCAGGGTTTTCGTTACGAAAATCATCAAAAAGTAAAAATGGATCATGGGCTTTGGGATCATGAAATCCAAATGCGCGATGTAGGTGAACTCCAGCACCCTCTATTGTTGGGGAGGCCGCACTAGTTGATATAGCAGGTCTTAACGACATAAAAACTCCTTCTTAACCTTTACATTGTAAACTTAGTACTTTTTGACGAAAATAAGAGTTCTAATTATTAGAACAAATTAATCTATTAATTATTGTTAGACACCAAAAATAGAAACCGATAAATAGATTGAAGGGGCAGCATTAAAGTATTTAATTTTTCAAAAGCGTCGTTTAGATGGAGATATACATGGGGCAGATGGAAGACTTAAAGTTGTATGTTCAAGTGGTTGAGCAAGGCAGCATTTCCAAGGCCGCTGGTAACTTGCGTATTGCTAAATCTGCGGTCAGCAGAAGAATTAGCATTTTAGAAGAGCGCTATAGCTCTGTGCTCATAGACCGCACACCTGGAAAGTGGGAAATCACAAAAGTTGGCTTGGACCTTTATCAACGGTCACGTGCTCTGGTCGCCGAATTTGAGGAAGTAAATGAAGATTTCACGAGTTTGCATGCCCAAATATCTGGGCCACTCAATATCTCAATTCCTAGAGATTTCGGCCTGAATTACTTAAGGCAAAAATTATTCGAATTTCAGGGGAAATACCCAAACATTAAACTCAGTATCGATTTTGATGATCGCTTCGTCGACCTTGAAACTGAAAACTACGATTTCGCCATAAGAATAACAGCGCAGACTGACAATAAGCATATTTCAAAACGTATTGGAGCAATCCGTAGGTACATATGTGCGTCTCCCGAGTACTTAAGTTTGAATGGTACGCCTCGCAACCTCGAAGACCTGCAAGCACATAGTCTGCTTCATTATGGTACTACCAAACGTGGAAATTGGACTTTTCAAACGTCTGGTAGAAAGGAAAAATCGATAAAATTTAGTCCAATAATTAGCAGTAACAGCGGACAATTCTTGGGTGAAGCTGCTCTTAATAGCATAGGTATAAGCATGCTCCCAGATTTTATAGCCGATAAATATATAGAGACGGGACAACTGAAAACAATTTTGCCACAGTTCTCTCTATCACCTTATGAGATATACCTTACGCACCTAGGAAGTCGTCGATTAAACCGAAGAATGCGAGCTTTTTCATCTGAGCTTGAACTCGAGCAATAAAAATTGCGAAATGATTATATACAAAATTTTGTTCGCGCCACCGATATTACACGATAAAATCGATGACTAATCAAGTCTTTATACCTAAAGCAAATCGTTTTCCCAAGGCGGGTTACAACCTTGCTTTTCGCAATTTAGTGCAGCAGCCTTCGCCGCATAATGTAGTAATTCTTTTTTTTCATTAAGCACTAGTAATGCTAGTTCGTTCAATTTTTCATTTTTAGTGAGCCACACTAGAATTGATGCCATGAAAGTATCGCCTGCTCCGACTGTATCGGATAATTTGTCTACCGGATGTGCGGGTGCTTCGTACCATTTATCATTATGCCATATTGAAGAACCTTTAGATCCTCGAGTTAAAATAAGTAGTTCCGCATTTGCAATTGCCCTTAATTCTGAAAGTGAACTGCTCTCGTCAGTATTGTCATTAAAAAGCCAAAGAAGATCCTCGTCACTCAATTTTAAGATATCAACTTTTGTCATTAGACGTTTTATTCGCTGGCGATAAACATCAGGTTCTGCGACGAGCGATGGTCTCACATTGGGGTCAAGGGAAACCTTGACGCCTCTGTCTATTGCTTTGCCCAAGAATTCCTCCCAGACTAACGCATCCGACCCACCGGTCAGCGCAAGTGAGCCAATATGAAAAATGGCCACATCACCAGTCAAATTTTTAGTAAGCTCGTCCAAAGCCACCAGCCGTTCTGCTGTACCTTCCCTGTAAAATGCATATGAAGCGGTCCCACCTTCAATACTCACCATTGCTAATGAAGTGGGCTCTGGCACTCTTGGCCCAAGCAATTGAACATTTGAACCGAGAAGGTTTGCCTCTAACTGATCGCCGTTAGAATCCTCTGAAATAGGGGTGACATAACCCACTTGCACCCCTTGCCTGCCGGCCGCCAGAGCCAAATTATACGGAGATCCGCCAGGAATAGCCTTAAATAAGGCGTTCTGATACTGGTTATCGACCTGGATCATATCCATTAGATTTTCACCACCAACCAAAATCATTTGTTTTGACCCCTATTATTTCAGTAAAATATGCAAGTCTTTAAATTCAGGTTACCAGAACAATTTAAGCAGAATTAACTGAATTTCTCTATAAAATAAACGATTGTTAATTCTATCCGACAGATAGTCAGCAAATTTTAGCTCTTGTTAGATAGAACTATCCCCGCCTATCAAAGCGATCGTTAACCGGTACTATAGATAATACGAAATTCTCAAGATGGTAGAAAAATAGTATTTCTGCTACTTTTCTATTCCAAGAGATAGAAACCCTTGCGTTTTCTCCTAACGTTGGGAAGGGTAATAGAAACGAAAAATGGCTTAAATTTTGCAATTTCTAAAAATAAAATCAGTTCCCAATCTTTTTTGGAGTTCACCCAATCCTTTGGCATTGAAGCCCCCACTTATGTCAGTATTTGTGTTGGCTATCGGTTTATTGTTATTTGGATTAGGCGAAGCAATACTAGTTGCTTCCGGAGCTGGTGTAAGTCCTTGGACCGTCTTTGCACAAGGCTTTTCTAAAGTTACTGACTGGAGCATCGGCTTCTCAACATTCACAATCAGTTTCTTTGTTTTGCTTTTATGGGTTCCCTTACGTCAGAAACCTGGTGTTGGGACTTTACTAAATATTATCATAATTTCTTTTGTCCTGGATCTATCAGCACCTTACTTACCAGTATTCGATACTCCGACTCTGCAAATTGCTGAGGCAGCGCTTGGTGTTGTAATTACAGGAATTGGTGGTGGTATATACCTAATTGCTAACTTAGGACCTGGACCCAGAGATGGTCTAATGACAGGACTTCAAAGAAAAACTGGCCTCCCTCTAGCCGCTGTTCGTAGTATAATTGAGGTCTCTGTAGTTATTGTTGGTTGGTCTCTTGGCGGTGTAGTAGGAATAGGGACTTTACTATTTGCGTTTGGAATTGGACCATGTGTTGCTACATCAATGTCATTTCTAAAATTTTGCTTCTCAGATCGCTCCAATCATAATGCTATTCAGTAACACTTTGGCCTGCTAATTAGACCTTTAAAATAGAGTTAACAGAAAGGCTAATAACCACACATAGGCAAAGTGCCATAAATATGTTGATCCATTTTTGCACCTTTGAAGATAGCTGTAACTCATGAAGCCTGTAGCCCATGTAAAGCCAGAGTGTATGTAAAAGGAGCCAAATCGTATTCAATATGATAAGTTTCAGACTAATCTCAACTGCAAAACTACCAGGATGGAATGCGAAACCCGTAAAAAAGGTTGTATGAACAGCATACGCTTTAGGATTTATGAATTGCAGAGACATGCCAGCTACTAACCCAGGCGCTCTTAGCATCTCAATAAAAGCAATTTTTGACCCAGCTAGAGCTATCCGAAAAGCCAGATATCCGAGATAACCTGCTGAGCAAAATAATAGTATTGTACGCACAACAGGCTCAGCCAAAATAATCGTGGCTAAACCTGTAATCACTGCCAAACTTACAAGTACGTGACCAATAAATAAACCAGCCATATACAAAAATCCTTGCCGCCAACCAAATGCAGCGCCAACACCGGCAAGCGACAAAACTCCAGGCCCAGGAGTTAGGAACATTAAAAAAGAAACAATTGCAAAAGTGATCATAGAGCAGGTTCTAATAAATTTTGAAAATCATTCATTTAACGTGATATAGTATCCAACCATCTTTTTTCATAGAGATTTGGTTAGATCGTTCTAAAGCAGGCATCAGTTTCAAGTAAATCTCAGCTAAAACTAAGTGGCTGACCAGAGCTTTAAATTACATCTCAAAGTCTGCAACACCGAACCAACCACGATCAAAAAATAGATTTGCCCCAACGTCAGATGAACGTATTTCGAGCTCGGAGCGTGGCCCTATCTCAAAAGAACCGTAGTCAGTGGGAATTCCATTAACAAAACTATCGTAAATATTTAAATCAATTGGTCGCCGAGTATCATTGTTAAGCGTAATTACGAAACCAACTTGTGAAGCATCTAATGTGGCGAAAAAGAGAGCATTTTCAATATCGCTCATTGCCGTTGGTAATTTTGGATTAGCCTGCAGATTTAAGTAATAAACACCGTCCTCTGCCTCCTCCACAATAAGCGCAACTATACCTTTAAAATTATCCGCTTGCGAAAATTTTGACGGAACAACACTTGCTGTAAATTCCACATTGGCGACTGCAAAAAAGCTATCTTCGTCTGTACTGCAAGATAACAATGTGCCGTTCATGCCATGCGTCGTCAAAATCCCAAGCACCTGACCAATCTCAGAATTACAACTATCGACATCAGACGCAGGTATTTTTAAAAAGATTGGAATATCTATAGGTTGATTAGCCGACATTACATCTTGAACGTCCCTAATATAGAACGTCGGGGTAACATTAAAGTTACAGGCCGACAAAGTAAGTACTGCAAGTAGACTAAATAGAGAACGCATTTCTTGACCCCCTAAAAGAAGGAAAGATTAAAACTTTTTCACACTAAATGTCAAAAGGAAGGAAATATGGCGGAGACGAAGGGATTCGAACCCTCGAGACGATTCCTCGCCTACTCCCTTAGCAGGGGAGCGCCTTCGACCACTCGGCCACATCTCCAAGAATGTGTCTAAGCGGTTGAACTATTGTTGACAAGAGCAAATTAAATTTCGGCAACAGTGATCAAGGTTTTTAATTTTGCATGACAATTTAGTCAATTCTTACATACTAATAAAACACCAACTAAGAAAGCTAAGTATTGAAAAGAAAATGCATTACGTCTCCGTCTTCTACGACGTACGCTTTACCCTCTATACGCATTTTTCCAGCGTCTTTAGCACCACTCTCACCCTGAAATGCGATATAATCTTCATATGAAATGGTTTCCGCACGGATGAAACCTTTTTCGAAATCACCATGAATAACGCCAGCTGCTACAGGCGCTTTTGTACCTTTATTAATAGTCCATGCCCTGGCCTCCTTGGGGCCGGCAGTGAAATAAGTCTCAAGGTTAAGTAGATCATAACCAGCTCTAATAAGTCGATCTAACCCAGCTTCAGATAAGTTCATCTCTTCTAAAAACATCAACGCTTCGTCGGACTCCAATTGACTAATTTCTTCTTCAATTTGTGCACTTATAATTACTACACCAGCATCGCATGATGACGCCATTTCAAAAACTTTTTCCGAGTGGCTATTTCCAGTTGCCGCCGAATTTTCCTCAACATTGCAAACGTATAATATTGGCTTAGCAGTAAGCAACTGCAGCATTTGCCAGGCCTTCTGATCCTCTTCTTCTACTTCAACAGATCTAGCGGGGAGCCCCTCTTCTAGTTGTCTAATTGCAGAATTGAGAAGCCTTTCTTGCTGAACTGCCTCTTTATCCCCACCTCTCACTTTTCGACTGAGGTTTTGTAAGCGTTTTTCGATGCTTTCGATGTCAGCTAACATCAATTCAGTTTCTATAGTCTCTGCGTCAGCCAAGGGGTCTACTCTTCCCTCAACATGGGTCACATCGGAGTCTTCAAAACATCTCAATACATGAGCTACTGCATCTACTTCCCGAATATTAGCCAAAAACTGGTTTCCAAGCCCCTCACCTTTGGAAGCCCCTTTGACCAAACCGGCAATATCAACAAAAGTCATTCTTGCCGGAATAACGTTTTGCGAATCGGCGATCCTTGCCAAATTTTCGAGACGTCCATCTGGAACTGACACTTCTCCAATATTTGGTTCAATTGTGCAAAACGGAAAATTTGCTGCTTGCGCCGACGCTGTTTTTGTTAATGCATTGAATAGAGTTGACTTGCCAACATTTGGCAAACCAACTATGCCCATTTTAAAGCCCATTTGCTTCAACCTTGAATATAATTTCGTCATGCTTTTAAGCTTAGAGTTTTTGAGTTGCAATAAACTATTGAGACTATCTCTTGCCCAATAACAAATTTTGGTTCAAAACTCTGAAATAGGGATGGGCGAAAGGATACATAATGACCCGTATTGATAATAAATTTGCTCAGCTTAAAGCAGAATCCAAAAAAGCCTTTGTATCATACATTATGGCAGGCGATCCAAATTTGGAGATGTCGTATGAATTGATGAAACGCTTGCCAGCTGCCGGTGTTGACGTAATAGAATTAGGACTTCCTTTCACAGATCCTATGGCAGATGGCTCGACCATTCAATTAGCAGGCCAAAGAGCTCTTAAAGACGGAATGACACTTCAAAAAACATTGGATATGGCAAAAAAATTTCGAATAAACGACGATGTTACACCCATTGTTCTGATGGGCTATTATAATCCTATTTATAGTTATGGTGTAAAAAAATTTCTAAAAAATGCAAAAGAATCAGGTATTGACGGATTAATTATTGTTGATCTTCCACCAGAGGAAGATGATGAACTTTGTATACCAGCGCAAGCAGTAGGTATAAATTTCATAAGGCTAGCGACCCCAACCACTGACGATAAAAGGCTGCCGAGGGTTTTGCAAAATACATCAGGGTTCGTTTATTACGTTTCAATAACTGGAATTACAGGTGCGGCTTCTGCAAAAGCAACGAATGTCGGACCAGAAGTAGCTCATATTAAGTCTAAGACAGACTTACCAGTTGTTGTAGGATTTGGCATCAAAACTCCAGAGAATGCCCGAGAGATTGCATCTATAGCTGATGGTGCGGTTGTAGGATCAGCTATAGTTGAAAAATTTGCTGATGGGGTGTCGGTTGATGAAATTTGTGAATTTGTTAGCAACTTAGCAGATGGAGCTCACGCCGCTTGATTCTACGCACTATTTTGAGAATGAACATTATCAAAAAATTATGCTAGAGTCAGTTTCATTATGACAGTGATAACAAATATTGCAGACCTTGAGCGTATTTACAAAAAGCGCGTCCCCAAAATGTTTCATGATTACGCTGTCTCTGGAAGTTGGGATGAACAAACTCTTTCAGATAATTCAACAGATTTCAAAAAAATTCGTCTACGCCAGCGCGTAGCAGTAGATATGACAGATAGAAAGACTAACTCGGAAATGATAAATGAGCCAGTAACAATTCCGGTAGCCTTGGCACCGATCGGACTTACTGGCATGCAGCGCGCGGATGGCGAAATTAAAGCTGCAAAAGCGGCCGAAAAATTTGGCGTACCTTTCACCTTATCGACAATGTCAATCTGCTCTATTGAAGATGTTGCCCAAAATACTGAAAAGCCATTTTGGTTTCAATTGTACACAATGAAAGACACCGGTTTTGTAAATAGTTTAATTGATAGAGCAAAAACTGCTAAATGCTCAGCACTTGTAATAACTCTTGATCTACAAATATTAGGTCAGAGACATAGAGACCTAAAAAATGGCTTATCAGCTCCGCCCAAACCAACATTTAAAAATATTATAGATTTATCAACTAAATGGAGTTGGGGCTTAGAAATGTTGCAAACTAAGCGTCGCTCATTTGGCAATATAGTAGGACATGTCTCTGGCGTTAGCGACACGTCGAGTTTGTCTGAGTGGACCCAAACTCAGTTTGATCCTACCTTGGACTGGGATAAAATATCGAAAATTAAAGAATATTGGGGTGGTAAAGTAATTTTAAAAGGTATTCTGGATAAAGAGGACGCCAAAATGGCACTTCGAGTTGGAGCTGATGCAATGATTGTCTCAAATCATGGCGGCAGGCAATTGGATGGTGCGATAAGTTCTATAGAGGCCTTACCTTCCATACTGGAGGCAGTCGGAGATAAGATCGAAGTTCATTTGGATGGTGGAGTAAGGTCTGGTCAAGAGATTTTAAAAGCGGTTGCGATGGGAGCTCAAGGAACTTATATCGGCCGGCCATATATTTATGGTTTGGGAGCTTACGGAGAAAAAGGAGTTACGTTGGCTCTAGAGCTAATACAGAATGAATTAGACATCTCCATGGCATTATGCGGATACAAAAACATAAAAGATGTGGATCGTTCCGCAATTTTATTACCTAAAGATTTTGGTAAGCGGTGGTCTTAATCTCCTCGAAATGTTGACCTTAACTTTCGACTTTCAAATTATTTTTTTTTGATATAGAGACACATTTTAGTGGGCTACAGCCTTGGAGGAGCCCAAAAGCTAGGAGAAATTTAATGGCAAAAGAAATTCCAGATTTAGTTGCTATTGCACGAACGGGGACAGGCAAGGGCGCCGCTCGTCAAGCACGTCGCAATGGCATGGTGCCAGGAGTAGTTTACGGTGGTGGTGTGGACCCTCTACCTATTCAGGTACCCTTCAATGAACTATTGAAACGCTTAAAAGCAGGTCGATTCAAGTCCACGCTATATAATTTGAAAGTTGATGGTCAGGACGACGTAAGAGTAATTTGTAGAGATGTGCAGCGTGATGTAGTAAAAGGTCTTCCTACTCATTTAGATTTCATGAGGCTTCGCAGAACTACTCAGATTAATTTATTCATACCAGTTGAATTTATTAACGAGGCCGGTGCACCAGGCTTAAAACGGGGAGGAGTTTTGACCGTTGTGCGACCAGAGGTCGAGCTTATGGTTACGGCTGCAGAGATACCTGAGAAAATTACCGTAGACCTCGAAGGCTTGGATATAGGGGATGTTATTTCGATTTCAGCAGTAACCATACCAGATGGTGCAAAGGCTACAATCGATCGTGATTTTGTAATTGCTAATATTTCTGCACCTTCCAGCTTAAGATCTTCAGACAGTGATGAGGAAGAAGCATCCGAAGAAGAAGAAGAAGCAACAACCGATGCAGAAGAAACCACGGAAGAAGAATAATTAACAACAAATTTTTTTTTATCGGGGCGATACACTGTATCGCCCTTTTTCTTTGGCCACCTTCCGTCTATGCTGCCTTAAAATTATTTATTTTCAGAGTTGCACTATGAAACTATTCGTCGGCCTTGGGAACCCAGGCGAAAACTATTCTAAAAATCGGCATAATATAGGTTTCATGGCCATTGATGCGATTGTAAATCGTCACGGAAGGTCATCTTGGAAAAAGAAATTTCAAGGTCTGGCAACTGAAGTGACATTGAACGGAGAAAAGCTAATTTTCTTGAAGCCATCGACATTTATGAACCTCTCTGGTCAATCAGTAAGTGAGGCATCCAGGTTTTATAAACTACAAAGCTCCGAAATCTTTGTTTTTCATGATGAATTAGACCTACCATTTATGAGGATTAAAACAAAAACTGGAGGCGGACACGCAGGGCACAATGGTCTGCGTTCAATTCAACAGCACTTGGGACCTGATTATTTCAGGGTCCGTATTGGGGTTGGGCACCCAGGAGAGAAGGCAAAGGTTGCCTCTTACGTCCTAAACAATTTCCCAAAAAACAACGAAGCAGAGTTAAAAACTTTACTTGACGCTCTTGCAGATGGTTTTCCTCATCTATTAGAAGCAAATACAGAAAAATTTTTGAACATCGTAAATGGGGTAAATACGTCTGCAAAGAAAATATCAGATAATAAAATTCCGACTGCAAAACAAACCTCAAGTAAGAAATTACTAAGCAAGAATACCGAGACAAAAAAAAGTACTCTAGAACGTTTTCTAGAAAAATTTCGATGAGATTTATGGCATCATTTTAAAGATTCCTAATACATGCTGGAAAATATCAGAGTATAATCTAATTAACCTGGTAAGTAGTAATTAAGGATGAGTAAATGAGTAGCGACTATAGCATGGTGGAAAGCTTAAATGTTTTAGATGAACAATTACTCCCTTGTTCGAGAGAGCCCTTGACTGGTTTTTTCAGAGATGGTCACTGCAACACATGTGAGGCAGACTATGGCAGCCATACAGTCTGCGCAGTAATGACAGAGGAATTTTTAGCCTTCTCAAAATACGTAGGAAATGACCTCTCAACACCGAAGCCCGAATTTCATTTTATGGGTCTTAAAGCTGGAGATCAGTGGTGTCTTTGTGCTAGTCGCTTCTTGCAAGCATATGATGAAGGCTGTGCGCCAAAAGTTAATCTGAATTCTACTCATAAGAAGGCTCTAGAAATAGTTCCTATCAAAGCCTTAAAAGAATGTGAAAATTTTTAGCCCCACATTACTCTAGCCATCGTAAAAAATTATCTAAACAAAAAGTCTCCAACATTCACCGATCTGAATATAGAAGCTAATTTTTCGACTGCTCCCTCGGGAGAAATTTCTTCTGAGACACCACTTTTTCTATTAGTTAGCTCAACCACTCCATTTTTGAGACCTCTTGGCCCCACAGTTAAGCGCCAAGGCAACCCTATCAAGTCCATAGTCGCGAATTTTCCACCTGCTCTTTCATTTCGATCATCGTAGAGAGGTTCTAGACCTAATGCATTTAGGGACTTATATAGCCCCTCGCAGGCACCGTCAGCCTCAACGTCGCCTTGCTTAAGATTTACAATGCCACAATGAAATGGGGTCACTCCCTCGGGCCAAATAATTCCATTTTCATCATGTGATGCCTCAATAATAGCTCCAATTAATCTAGAGACACCAATTCCATGAGACCCCATATGAACAGGCATTTTATTTCCTTCGTCGTCAGCAACGTGGGCTCCCATAGTATCAGAGTATTTTGTTCCAAAATAAAAAATCTGACCAACCTCAATTCCACGAGCACTTTTTTGCCTCTCAGTCGGTAGCTCTGCGAATAAATTTGGATCATGTGTTTCATCAGTTCTGGCGTAGAGCGATGTAAATTCATCCAGAATAGACTGACATGCCGATTTATCATTATAGTCGATATCACGATCGCCAAAAGTCAAATCTGTCACTTTTGAGTCATAGAAAACTTCTGACTCCCCTGTTTCAGCAAGTACGAGAAATTCATGCGTATTATCGCCCCCAATTGGACCACTATCAGCTCTCATTGGGATAGCTTGCAATCCCATCCGCTCATACGTCTTCAAATAACTTACCAGATGTCTGTTATAAGAATGTAAAGCATCTTCTTTTGTTAAATCAAAATTATACCCATCCTTCATATAAAACTCTCTACCCCGCATAATCCCAAAGCGAGGACGAATTTCATCACGAAATTTCCATTGAATTTGATAAAGTGTTAGCGGTAAGTCTTTATAACTTGAGACATGCGATCTGAATATATCAGTCACCATTTCTTCTGCAGTTGGTGTGTAAAGCAAATCACGATCTTGTCTGTCCTTTATCCTCAGCATTTCCTGACCATAATCGTCGTAACGACCACTTTCACGCCACAAATCTGCAGATTGTAAAATAGGCATTTGTATTGGTATATGACCGGCCTTAATCTGTTCTTCATGAACAATGTTTTCAAGTTTACGCAAGACTTTGAAGCCGAGTGGCAACCATGAGTAAATGCCAGCTGCCTGCTGCTTAATCATTCCCGCCCGCAACATTAACCGATGAGAAACCACTTGTGCTTCTGCTGGGGTCTCCTTTAAAACTGGTAAAAAGTAACTGGAAAGCCTCATAAAAACCCTCTTAGGATGGTATGTAACATAAACAATTAACGTTTAACGAGTGTATAGGGCACAAACAAGGGCTGTAAGATAAAAATACAACTTGAATCAAATGCTTGCATGCGCGAATTATGTAATAACAGTCTAGGAGAAACACATGGTCCTGCCAGTGAAAGATCAGATTAAATACTGGACGATTGCTTCGGCAATATTGCTGATATTTTTATGGGTTTTAGGAGATATATTACTCCCATTTGTTCTGGGAGCAGCAATTGCATACTTACTGGATCCAATTGTCGATAGACTAGAACGCCTCGGAACCGGAAGAGTTCTTGGAACAACATTTATCCTAGTGGCAGCTTTTTTTGTCATATTTTTTATATTCCTCCTACTAATACCCTTGGTTATTGATCAGTTCAGACTATTAGCTAAAGCTGCCCCAGATTTAGTTAATTCAGTACAAGCGATTGTACTAAACCAAATCGCATCTATTGCTCCAGAATCTGAGGCTGTAAATTCAACAGTGTCTAAGTTGTCAACAATGGCTCAAGAAAAATTGGGAATAATATTTGGGAGTGTGATGGCTTCTGCTATTTCACTAATTGATATCATAATGCTTATGGTAATTACTCCAGTCGTAGCTGTTTATTTTTTGGTAGATTGGGACCGTATCTTAGGAAAAATTAATGAATTACTGCCACTTGATCACGCACCAGTTATCAGAAATTTAGCTTCAGAAATAGATAGCACGTTGTCGGCTTTCGTGCGGGGCATGATTGCAGTTTGTTTGGTTCTGGGGATTTACTATGCAACTGCTCTTAGCCTAATTGGGCTAGAATTTGGCCTCATAATTGGATTGATAGCAGGTTTGGTTAGTTTCATTCCTTACGTAGGCGCTCTGTTAGGCGGTGTTTTAGCAATCGGATTAGCTCTAATTCAATTCTGGGGAGATTTCGAACTAGTAGCTTTAGTTGTTGGTGTATTTATTGTTGGTCAAATATTTGAGGGTAATATTTTAACTCCAAAATTAGTCGGTAATTCTGTGGGTTTACATCCTGTATCTTTAATCCTCGCACTTTCTTTGTTTGGAGCCTTTTTTGGTTTTATCGGTTTGCTCTTGGCGGTACCTCTAGCAGCTAGCGCAGGCGTAATATGTAGATTTTTGATCAAAAAATACAAAATGAGTAGGCTATTTTTGGGTGAAAATGGAAGCAAACCAAATACCTAAGCAGTTAGCATTTGATTTACCCTCTCGTCCTGCGCTAGGGAAAAGTGACTTTTTCATTTCGGACTGCAATTCGATCGCTGCAAAGTTAATGGAGGACTGGTCTAACTGGCCCAATCGGCAGCATATACTGTCAGGACCGGCAGGCTCTGGCAAAACTCATTTAGCACTTGTATGGGCCAAGTCGTTATCAGCAAACGTCATAAATATTTCAGATGTTTTTGATATTGATCTACCAAAAATAACATCAACTTCCCTTGTAATAGAAGATATGGATGAGCAACCAGAAAGCGCAGAATTGGAAAATAATCTTTTTCATTTGTTCAATATGCTAATTGAGAACAGTTGTTACCTACTTCTTACAGGCAAAAAAAATCCAAAGTTTTGGAAAGTAACTTTGCCAGATTTGCGCTCAAGAATTTTGGGTATGAGAAATGCACGTTTACTTCCACCTGACGATAAACTGTTTTTAGCCTTGATCGCTAAACTTTTTGCCGACCGACAAATTTACCCTAAACCAGAAGTATTACAGTACATCGCAAGCCATGGTGAGCGAAGTTTTAGTACAGCCAGTCGATTGGTAGACTTTTTAGACAAAATAGCGCTTAGTGAAGGAAAAAAAATAAGTCTAAAATTTACTGCCTCACATCTGCACAAATTTAATGAATCACAATCATAAATTGAATGTTGACCCAATAATAATTGAGTGCGACATAAGTTAAAATTAAAAAGCGCAAAGGTAACGATCGTAAATGCAAGACCTTGCCGTAACACCTCCTCTTTTCAAGGAAACGGTATTCGATGATCCATCTGTTCGAGATCTGTCCAGAGTAGGGGTTATCGATATTGGCTCCAACTCTGTGCGTTTAGTAGTATTTGACGGAGCCGCCCGCTCACCAGCATACTTCTTCAATGAAAAAATTATGTGTGGGCTTGGTGTAGGCTTATCTTTGCATGGTCGACTGAACCCCCGAGGACGCACTAGAGCAATAGCGGCGATTGAAAGGTTTAAGCAATTGGCACTATCGATGGGCATTCAAGAACTCACAGCAGTGGCCACCGCAGCGGTTAGAACTGCCTCTGATGGACAGGATTTCTGTCAAGAAGTAATGGAAAAAACTGGTCAGTTTATTGCCGTAATTTCGGGAGAAGAGGAGGCCAAACTATCAGCCCAAGGCGTATTGACGGGTTGGCCGGGAGCATACGGGTTGGTTTGTGACTTGGGCGGGACATCACTCGAATTAGCGGAAATTAGCAACGGAAAAGTTGGAACATGCGCAAGTTATGAACTTGGTCCTTTAAAATTAATGGATATCGATAAAAAAAAGGAACGCCTTGAATATATAAACTCCCAATTATCTCACGTTTCTAAATCGTTTTTTCCCCAAAATAATCGATTATTCTTAGTCGGTGGTTCTTGGCGTGCACTCGCACGAATAGATATGGAACGACGTGATCACCCGTTAAGGGTTTTGCACGAATATCGCATGGAAAAAAAATCTATAAAAGAACTTAAATACTTTATTAATGATCACGGTCTCGAGAATATAGCACAACAATGCTCAATCTCGGCAAATAGAATAATGTTTATCCCATATGCAATAGAGGTTCTTGAAAAGCTATCTAGTGTTTTTAAATGTAAGGATATCGCCATATCAAGCTACGGAATAAGAGAAGGCATGCTGTATGAAAAAATGCCTCAGATGCTAAAAGATAGAGATCCTCTAATTGAGGCTTGTCAATTTGCTGAAGCAAAGGACTCAAGGGTTCCGGGTGCAGGAAAAGCGCTTTTTAACTTTGTTAAACCCCTATTCTCAAATGGTAAAGAGAGTCAAACACGGCTAATTCAGGCAGCCTGCTACCTGCACGATGTATCGTGGCGAGCTCATCCTGATTATAGACATGAAGCATGCTTTGACTACATAACAAGGGCTAATCTAGGTGGCTTGAAACACTCGGAGCGTGTGTTTTTAGGTCTTGCTCTTTTGTTTCGATATAAAAATAGTCACTCCAGAACATCTTTTGATCCTTTACTGCGCTTGCTAAGCTCGAACAAAATTAAAGATGCGGAAATACTCGGTAAAGCCATGCGACTAGGCGTAAACCTCTGGGTTACTTCCACAAATTCAGAAGCATATTTAAAATATGCTAAAAAGAAGAATAAATTATCACTGAAAGTAGGCGAGCTCGAGAAGAAGAGATTGGGAGAGGTTTCACGTATTAGATTAGACTCATTAGCTAAATCACTCAAAGCAGAAGTTGAAATTTCTGATGTATAATTACATATTTTCCACAATCCGTTCATAGGCATTGTTGATCTGAGCTAGTTTGGTTTGAGCTAATTTAATGGCTTCCTCTGGCATACCCCTGGCAATAACTCTGTCAGGGTGACATTCTCGTACTTTTTCTTTGTAAGCCCTTTTGATTTCCCACATTTCAGAATTAGGCAACACACCCAGAATTTCATGCGGGTCCATATCCTCAAAATCCACAAAACGTGCTTTTAGTTTCGAAAAATCACTGTGGGAAAAACCAAATATTTCGCTTACACTTCTCAAAAATTCATTTTCTTTGGGATGATACTCTCCATCAGCAAGTGAAATATGAAACAAACTCTCCATTAGATCGGATAAAGTCTGATGCCGTTCTCCAAACATTTTTCTAATTCTGCGAGCATACACTTCATACCCCGCAACATCTTGTCTAGCTAAGTCAAATACTTTTCCAGCGGCCGCAACCTCTGACTCAGGGATATGGAAAATTCGCCGGAATACTTTTACTTCTTCTTTTTTAACGCTACCGTCTGATTTAGCCATTTTTGCTCCCAGTGCGATTACCGCAATTGTAAATGCAACCGATTTCTCAGGTGGGGTTTTTAATTTTGAAAAAATCTTAGCTAAAGGTTCGCCCTTAGCTAGCATGGAAATGGCAGAAGTTATTTTTGTCCAAATAGACATTTAAAAATCATTTCTTTGACCGGTTTGTAAAAATTTTTGCATCAAAATTAAATCAAGCCATTTGTCAAATTTGTATCCAACTCGCGGAAGTTCTGCTACAACTTGAAATCCCAAAGATGCATGAAACTTCACAGCTCGTTCATTAGAACCACTAACGCCAGCAAAAATTGATTGAAAATTTTTTCTTTTTGCGTCTTCTAAAAGCCTAGCCATTAGTGCTTTACCAACACCATGTCTTTGAATTTTATCAGAAACGAATATTGTATGCTCCAAAGTTTTTGAGTATCCTATTCCGCTACGAAATTGAAAATATGTGGCAAATCCAATTACTTTTCTGTCACATTCAGCAACAAAAAAACCAAACCTTCTTTTCTTTCTTTCAAGAATTGTATCTTCAACTTCAGACTCAGTTTTTATGTTACTGTTAAAGGTATTAAAAGTATTGCTAATGTTAGTATTCCAGATGTGCATTATAGCGTGTACATCCTCGGGAGATGCATAACGGATACCTATTTGATTATTACTGTGCCTTTCTGCGGAGTTTCTATCCATAGTTCGTAAGATCCTGCTCCCGAGGTACAAACAAATTCAATACGTTGATCAGATAATAATCCACTTAAAGACGAACGCAAGTTAGCAGCGAATTTATGTTTTATTCTAAATTTTTTCATACGACATCCGGTTTCTTTGAGAGTATCAGTAGGATGCTTTGAGTCACCCCAATCAATAAGTGCAGGCACTGCTCCCTCATATGGAAGCTTTCCATCTTTGGGTACAGTTATCTTCCACTGTAAAGACCCTCTAGAAAGGTTAAGAATATCACCCATTCCATTCGTTAAATTAGAGGGCGCAAATTCGCTAAAATTAGTGCCACAGACCCAGTTTGTTATTGTTGGAGGACCATTGAAATGATCCAAATTAAACCATCTGGGAGTTATCTCAGGAATTAAATCTGGAGAAACAGCAATGACCTCTAGGTATGTGTCACCTAAAGAAATTAATTTGTTGTGAGTACCAAATAGCTGATGCTCGCCTCCAGTATCAGCCCTTATACCAAGCTTATCTTCAATAAACGCTTGGCCACTCGCCAAACTCTCTGAGGAAATTACAATATGGTCTAAGTTCAGCATGGAGGACCCAATATAAAAATTGGTTTAATTAGATATTAGACTTTGGTGAGCCTAATTAGAGCTAGTATCTTTGATGCAGCCGCAGGAATATTAGTTCCAGGACCGAAAATTGCTTTCACCCCCTTTTCGTAAAGAAATTCATAATCTTGTTGAGGTATAACACCACCGCAAATGACTAGAATATCCCCGGCATCACGCTGGTTAAGAGCCTCAATAAGTTTTGGGGCCAGTGTTTTGTGCCCTGCCGCTTGAGAAGAAATACCTATAACATGAACATCATTGTCAATTGCATCTTGTGCTGCCTCTTCAGGGGTCTGAAATAAAGGGCCCACGTCCACATCAAAGCCTATATCTGCAAAGGCAGTTGCAATAACCTTAGCTCCACGATCATGTCCATCCTGCCCCATTTTTACAACCAACATGCGAGGACGCCTTCCCTCGTCTTTTGTAAACTTTTCTAACTCATGTTGTATGGCAATAAAATCTTCATCTCCTTCATAGGCAGCTCCATAAACGCCCGCTAAAGTTTTGACTTCAGCACGATGTCTGCCAAAAACCTTTTCCATTGCCATTGAAATTTCTCCTACAGTTGAGCGGGCACGCGATGCTTCAACTGCTGCCTCTAACAAGTTTCCACCACCAGCGGCTACCGCTTCTAAATTAGAAAGAGCTTGGGAGCAATTATTTTCATCACGCTGTTTCTTTATCTTTTCTAAGCGATTAACTTGTGCCGCTCGAACTGCATCATTATCTATATCGCGAATGTCGAGATCATCTTCCTCGTTTAGCCGGTATTTGTTTACACCAACTATAACTTGGTCACCCCTATCGATGTCAGCTTGTCGTCTAGCCGCAGTCTCTTCTATTCGCAACTTTGGCATCCCAGCGGCAACGGCTTTTGTCATGCCACCCATTTCATCGACTTCTTCTATTAAACGCCAAGCGGCATCTGCTAAATCAGCGGTTAATTTTTCTACATAATATGATCCAGCTAAAGGGTCAACAACGTTGGACACTCCTGTTTCTTCTTGTAAAATTAACTGAGTGTTTCGAGCGATACGGGCACTAAAATCTGTAGGTAGGGCCATCGCCTCATCTAGCGCATTTGTATGAAGTGACTGAGTGCCCCCAAGAACGGCGGACATTGCCTCGTAGGCGGTACGGATAACATTATTATAAGGATCTTGCTCTTGTAATGATACTCCTGATGTCTGACAATGAGTTCGAAGCATTTTTGACCTTGGGTTTTTAGCGCCGAGATCTGTCATAATTCTATGCCAAAGGAGGCGTGCAGCTCGCAATTTTGCAGCCTCCATAAAAAAGTTCATCCCTATTGCAAAAAAGAATGATAGCCGCCCTGCGAAAGCATCAATATCTAAACCTTTTTCAATAGCTTTTTTGGCATATTCTTTTCCATCGGCCAAAGTATAGGCCAACTCTTGAACAAGGCTAGCTCCAGCCTCTTGCATGTGATAGCCAGAGATGGATATAGAGTTAAATTTTGGCATTTCGTTAGATGTGTATTCAATGATGTCAGCAACTATCCTCATTGATGGTTCAGGAGGATAAATATATGTATTTCTGACCATAAATTCTTTGAGAATATCATTTTGTATGGTTCCAGAGAGATCTGACTTCTTGTGCCCTTGTTCTTCACCAGCAACAATAAAATTTGCTAAAACTGGAATTACTGCGCCATTCATCGTCATAGATACAGAAATTTTATCCAGCGGAATTCCATCAAAAAGAATTTTCATGTCTTCCACGCTATCAATCGCAACACCAGCCTTACCCACATCACCTATGACGCGCTCATGATCACTATCGTACCCTCGATGTGTCGCTAAATCGAAGGCTACTGACACACCTTGTTGTCCAGCGGACAATCCACGTTTATAAAAAGCGTTAGACTCCTCTGCTGTAGAGTATCCAGCATATTGGCGAATTGTCCAAGGTCTGCCAGAGTACATTGTTGCCTTAACACCCCTTACATAGGGCTCAAAGCCTGGCAAGTTACCAAGATGTTCAAGGCCTTTAATGTCTTCTTCAGAATAAACCGGTTTAACCTCTATGCCTTCAAGGGTTATCCAATCCAGCTCTTTCACTGCTTTTCCGCGCAGTTCCTTTTTGGCTAATTTTTGCCAGTCTACTTTGCTTTGTTGCACTACAAGCTCCTAAATATATCTTTTGCAAAGAACATAGTTCGCTCAACCAAACTCTAGTATAACATCATCAACCGCCAAGCTGTCGCCAACACTCGAATTAATTTTAGCGACAACACTTTTCCGTTCTGCCCGTAAAATATTTTCCATTTTCATCGCTTCAACTGTACATAATGGTTGACCCTCGTGCACCTCCTGCCCCACTTCAACATCAATCTTAACAATTAGTCCCGGCATTGGGCACAATAACAACTTCGATGTGTCGGGAACAATCTTTTCTCGCATATATTTCGAAAGTTCAGCTTGTCTAGGTGTTCGCACTAGAACCCTCAAGTCTGCTCCTCTAGTGCGCATTCTGAAACCACCTGTAACCTTACCAATTTTAATTATTAATTTATTATCATTTGCACTCATATTTGCTAATTTTTTTCCTGGCTGCCAGTCGCCAGATACACGAATTGACATTCCATCCTCAAACATCACATTCGCTCCGGCTGTATCGGCTGAAATAAACACAGGAAATACTTTTCCAGCAATTTGGACCACCCAGTCATCGCCAACCCGCCTCTCGTGATTATCCATCCGTCCGGAAACCTTCGTTCGCCTAATTTCGGCAACACGGTTCATGGCTGCAGCACAGGCTGCAAGATGCTTGATTTTATCATCGTTTAAATCAACGCCACTAAAACCTTCTGAAAACTCCTCAGCAATAAACGCAGTCGTAATATTGCCAGAAACAAACTTTTTATGATCCATAACTGCAGATAAAAATGGTAAATTATGCCTAATACCCTCTACTTCAAACCGATCAAGGGCAATGCGCATTTGCTCAATAGCCTCTGCTCTATTTGGCGCCCAAGTACAAAGCTTTGCAATCATAGGGTCATAATACATGGAAATCTCTCCACCCTCATAAACACCTGTATCGTTTCTGACGATGAAAGTTTCATTCTGTATTTCAGCAGGAGGCCGATAGCGAGTTAATCGTCCTATTGATGGTAAAAAATTTCGATAGGGATCCTCTGCATAAAGACGGCTTTCTATTGCCCAGCCTGTGAGCTTTAAATCTTTTTGTGCAATTGAGAGTGGTTTACCGGCTGCTACCAATATCATTTGTTCAACTAAATCTATGCCAGTAATTAGCTCAGTAACAGGATGTTCAACCTGTAACCGTGTATTCATTTCTAGAAAAAAGAAATTTTTATCTTTATCTACTATAAACTCTACAGTTCCCGCACTAGAATACCCAACTGCTTTTGCTAATTTGCAAGCCTGTTCGCCCATTTCTCTGCGGGTTTTTTTGTCAAGAAAAGAACTCGGCGCTTCCTCAATTACTTTTTGGTTTCTCCGTTGGATAGAACATTCCCGCTCTCCCAAATAAATACAATTACCCTTAGTGTCAGCCAGTACTTGAATTTCGATATGTCGGGGTTGGGTAACAAATTTTTCTATAAATATCCTATCATCTCCAAAGCTACTAGCAGCTTCATTTTTGGAAGACTGAAAACCCTCTTTTACCTCCGTATCGTTCCAGGCTATTCTCATTCCTTTGCCACCGCCGCCTGCTGATGCTTTTATCATCACAGGATAGCCTATCTTTTTACTGATGCGAAGCGCCTCGTCGTCGTCTTTTATTACACCCATATAGCCAGGCACCGTATTTACACCCGCTTCTTGCGCAATCTTCTTTGATGTGATTTTGTCACCCATACTTTCGATAGCGTTCTCAGGCGGCCCAACAAATATTACACCAATATCAGATAATGCCTTCGCAAATTTGGAATTCTCCGATAGGAAACCATATCCGGGATGAACAGCTTTAGCGTTAGTTTCTTTGACCGCAGCGATCACCTTATCTATATCTATATATGATTGATTAGCCGGAGGTGGGCCGATATTAACTGCCTCATCCGCCATTTTCACATGGAGAGCATTCCTGTCCGCATCAGAAAAAACAGCAACAGTCTTTATTCCCATTTTTTTTGCAGTTTTCATAACGCGGCACGCGATTTCCCCACGATTGGCTATCAATATTTTATCAAACATCATTCATCCTCTCTGATCGGAATCAAAGGTTTCTGGAAAATTAATCTTAATCAAGTTCAGATCCAAAATAAGCATTGCTTCATATGATCTGGCATCAAATTGGTCCTCATATGCTTTCACTTCGCGCCCGAATAGCCAACTTAAACGACCCGCATCCAAATTACCTCTTTCAAAAGGCTGATCCCAGAACTGTTCCAACAGCGCTCGAATGAAACCATTATCAGCTCTTTTGTCAGCAGGCTTACGGTCTCTATAACGGTCCCGCTCTACAATCGGTGTGACCCCCTTGGGATTGGGTCGTCGAATTGTGAACTGATAATCTGTCCCAGGCAATCGTGATGGAAATCCCCTATGTTTCATCATATCATCTAATAATCCAAGCAAAACAATTTAATATACATATAAACTCCAATCAGAGAGGAATATTATCGTGCTTTTTCCACGGATTTTTCAATTGTTTATTTCTTAAAGCGGCAAACGCTCTGGATACCCTTTTCCTAGTCGAGCGTGGTTGAATTACTTCATCTATAAAGCCTCTCTCCGCAGCAATGAATGGATTAGCGAAGCGATCTTCATAATCCTTGGCATGCTTTGCTATCTTTTCATCATCACCTAAATCCGCGCGATGAATTATCTCTGTTGCACCTTTAGCACCCATCACTGCAATTTCTGCGGTAGGCCATGCATAATTAAAATCTCCACGTAGGTGCTTGGATGACATAACGTCATAGGCGCCGCCATAGGCTTTTCGCGTAATAACAGTAACTTTCGGAACTGTTGCTTCGCCGTAAGCAAATAGTAGTTTTGCACCGTGCTTAATTACGCCGCCATATTCTTGCGACGTACCTGGTAAAAACCCTGGCACATCAACTAAAGTAAGGATTGGGATTTCAAATGCATCACAAAACCTAACAAATCGGGCAGCTTTCCTTGAACTATCAATATCTAGACATCCAGCTAAAACCAGCGGTTGATTTGCAACAACGCCAACCGTTTGACCTTCCAAGCGAACAAATCCTGTAATTATGTTTTTTGCAAACTCACCTTGAATTTCATAGAAATCACCCTCATCAGCTAACTTTTCGATTAACTCCGCCATATCATATGGCGTATTAGGATTGTCTGGTATTAATGTATCTAAAGAAGACTCTATTCTATTAGGATCATCAAAAAACGGCCTTACGGGTGCTTTTCCACGGTTATTTAAAGGAAGAAGATCAATCAGCCTGCGCACCTCAAACAAAGCCTCGATATCGTTTTCAAAAGCTCCATCTGCAACTGATGACTTCTTAGTATGAGTAGATGCACCCCCCAATTCCTCGGCTGTAACTACTTCATTAGTTACTGTTTTTACCACATCAGGGCCAGTCACAAACATGTAAGAGCTATCTTTTACCATAAATATAAAGTCCGTCATTGCAGGTGAGTAAACAGCACCACCGGCGCATGGCCCCATTATCACTGATATCTGTGGGATTACTCCAGACGCCATGACATTTCGTTGAAAAACTTCTGCGTAGCCGGCTAAAGATGCCACCCCTTCTTGAATGCGAGCACCCCCAGAGTCATTGAGTCCAATAACTGGTGCTCCATTTTGGATTGCCATATCCATGATTTTACAAATTTTTTGGGCGTGAGTTTCTGACAAAGATCCTCCAAAAACTGTAAAATCTTGGCTGAATACATACACCATTCTGCCATTTATAGTGCCCCAGCCTGTTACGACACCATCACCCGCAGGTTTAGAATATTCCATCTCAAAATCAGTACATCGATGAGAAACAAACATATCAAACTCTTCGAAACTATCTTGATCCAGTAGAATTTCAATTCGCTCGCGAGCCGTTAACTTTCCTTTGGAATGTTGGGACTCTATGCGATCCACACCACCACCTAGACGCGCATTTTCTCTTCGCTTGTTTAATTCTTGCAAGACGTCTTTCATAAAAAACCTCAAATTTCAGTTCGCTAGTTTGTAGACACAACTTAGCATAAATGGAAGATTTATTTCCGTAACGTTAGTTATGTAAGGCCTTAATATTTACTAAAAATCAAAAACAATTTTATTGCTTTCGAACAACTGGACAATTCCTAACATCAGGTATATCGAGTCGTCATGACATCATTCGAACCTGCCCGGTTTCTAAATAAAAAATCACAACCACATACATTTACTCTTGTAGTTCTTGCGAGCATTCCCGCTATGGCTATGAATATATTTTTACCAAGCCTACCATCTATGGCTGATCACTTTAGCACCTCAACAGCAACTTTGGGACTAACAGTAGGCATTTACCTTGCAGCGAGCGCTGTAATAGGAATATTTGTTGGACCAATTTCAGATTTATACGGACGAAGGCCCGTCATCCTTGTCTCACTGGCAGTCTTCATTATTTCCTCAATTTGGTGTATATACGCATCCACAGTTTATTGGCTCCTAACCGCAAGGGTATTCCAAGCCTGTGGAGCGGTAACGATCGTTTTATCTCGAGCTGTTATACGAGACACGACAGAAACAAATTTAGCAGGCTCAAAAATTGGTTATGTAACAATGGGTACGGCACTTGTGCCCATGATAGTACCTGGCATTGGAGGGTTTATTGATGCTTACATGAGCTGGGAATATAATTTTTGGGTTCTAGCTGTAGCAGGTCTTTTTGCTTTTTTACTTGTGTTTTTCGATCTAGGCGAAACTGCACTTAACCGAAGTTCGTCAATTTTTGAGCAATTCAATGATTATCCAACCTTGCTAAAATCACGGCGCTTTTGGGCTTATTCAATAACTTCTGGCCTGGGAGCCGGTGCCTTTTTTGCATATCTTGGCGGAGCTCCCTATGTAGCTTCAGAAGTTTTTTATTTACCACCAGAAAAATTGGGGCTTTTCTTTGGAGCACCTGCGATAGGCTATTTCGTAGGTAATTTTCTAGCAGGCCGATTTTCAACTCAGGTTGGAATAAACCCAATGATATCGATCGGTCTGCTCATTACCGCATCAGGCATGCTTTTATCACTTGCCATAAGTATAATGGGATTTGGTTCGGAATGGAGTTTTTTTGGCACCATGACCCTAGTAGGATTAGGAAATGGAATCACCTTACCAAACGCTAATGCAGGATTATTATCTATTAACCCTAAATTGGCTGGAACAGCTTCTGGTTTGGGCGGGTCAATAATGATCGGTCTTGGCTCTATACTTTCAGCAACGGCAGGAATTTTACTGGCTGGTAGCAGTACTGAAATACCACTGATTAGTTTGATGTTGATCTCTGCTTTTTTAGGTCTGTTGTTAACTTTCTACGTAATAAAACGTAACAACGAACTTAACAGTTAATCAGAATTTTCATATCCTATCGCTGCTTTGTTTGCCACTGTGGATGGACCCAAGAGGTTTCATTGACACGGGGCATAGAATCCTTACCTAAAATATGGTCACTTGCTTTCTCACCAACCATTATAGTGGGACCATTTAAGTTTCCATTTGTTATTTGCGGAAATATACTACTATCTACCACTCTCAGCTTTTCAACGCCGATAACTTTTGTGAATTTATCAACTACGGCCATAGGATCACTTATGTCACCCATCTTGCATGTACCACATGGATGATAAGCACTTTCTACATTTTGCAAGATAAATTCATTCAGTGCATCATCAGTTTGCAGGCTATCACCAGGTTGAATCTCATATTTCACAAATTGCCTTATTGAAGGCTGCTGAAAGATTTCACGAGTTAAACGAATACAACGCCGAAAATCATCCCAGTCTTTTTCTGCGGACATATAGTTAAAAATAATAGATGGATGATCATAAGGATCTCGCGATCTCAATGTAACCGAACCACGAGATGGGCTTCGCATTGGGCCAACATGTGCTTGGAAACCGTGCCCATTTACCGCAGCTTTACCGTCATACCGGACAGCAATCGGCAAAAAATGATACTGAATGTCAGGATATTTGACACCAGCCTTTGTTCTAATGAAAGCGGCACTTTCAAACTGGTTAGACGCTCCCGGACCAGTTCGGCTTATCATCCATCTTAATCCTACGTAGGCTTTGCCTAACAAATTCCAGTATCTATACAAACTTATGGGCTCATTTGCCGCCATCTGAATGTATAATTCGAGATGATCCTGCAAATTTTGTCCAACACCGGGTCTGTCTGCCAAGACTTCAATTCCGTTATCTTTCAAATGTTTTGCAGGCCCAATACCAGATAACATTAATAGTTTTGGAGAATTTATCGACGAAGCTGATAAGATTACTTCTTTACGGGCATTCAAGATGGCCTTAGCTTCACTACTGCTATCGTATTCAACTCCCGTAGCCTTACCACTTTCCATTATAATCTTTCGAGCAAAACCTGAAACTAGCCGACATAAACCAGTCTTAATTGCTGGTCGTAGATATGCTTTTGCGGCGGACCAGCGTTGACCCTGAAAGATTGTATGATCCATTGGACCAAACCCTTCCTGCTTTTGCCCATTATAATCCTCGGTGATCTCGTAACCTGCCTCACGGCCGGCGTTTACAAATGCTTTTACTAATTTATTTGATCGTGTTCCTCGAGTTACATGAAGTGGTCCCGAAACTCCCCGCCAAGCTGGGTCACCACCGTGACCGGCTGAATTCCAATTTTCTAACTTCTTAAAATATGGTAAAATGTCAGCATAGGCCCATCCCGTTGCGCCCATCTCTGACCATGTATCATAATCGAGGGCATGCCCCCGCACATAAACCATACCATTGATACTTGAGGATCCACCAACAACCTTACCGCGCGGACAAGCAAGCCTCCTACCATTCAAAAAAGGCTCCGGTTCTGAAATAAACCCCCAGTCATACTTTGGCATATTCATCGGGTAACTCAACGCACCAGGCATTTGGATAAGAGGGCTTCTATCGCTGCCTCCGTATTCAAGAACTACGACCCTGTGTCCAGCCTCACACAGCCTGAAAGCGGTTGCACAGCCGGCACTGCCAGCACCAACGATTATGTAATCAGCTTCTATAATAATTTCTCACTCCTGATGGCCAGCTTAAACATACAGTTTAATTTGAGACAATTCTTACAATTTAGTTTCATGGGTCACCGGTGTAACTTGTTTCTTTTTTGACACCGCCTCTCTCCAAGTCATAAAACTTACTGAAGAAACTATGATTATTCCTCCAAAAATTACAAAAGGATCCACACTTTCGTTGAAGAATAATGCGCCAACAGAAACTGCCCAAATTAACTGTAAAAATGTTACTGGCTGTGTCACTGTGACCGGAGCTGCCATAAAAGCCTTAGTCATTGTATAGTGACCCAAAGTGGCCAGAACTGCCACTGCAAAAAGTATTATGATTTCATCTAAACGTGGCGGCACCCAAACTATATATGCGAGTGGAAATAAGCCAATCGTCACAATTACAGAGAGCATTATTACGACAGTCTCAGCGCTGACCCGATTAGAGAGGTGCTTCGCAAAAAGATATGAGCCTGCAAAAAATAATGCAGTACCCATCATTGCCACATGCCCGATACTTACTTCTCTAAAACCGGGCCTGAGAATAACCAAGGCGCCAAGTAGTGCGAAAATAACAGCGAGAATTCTACGAATTGCCATTTTTTCTTTCAAAAATATAACGGCACCCAGTGCGACGTAAACTGGGGAAAGATAGTTCATTGCAGTGACTTCTGCTATTGGAATTTGTGTCATCGCAAAAAACCAAAGTACAACAGCGAAAGTATGGAAAAACCCTCTAGCTATAAAATTTATCCATAAACCAACATCTAAAGTATCTTTTAATGAAGTCTTTAGCATTGGAAGCAATAAAACCAAACCTAAAAAATAACGTAAAAATGCTGCTTCAGGAGCTGGTATTCTAGGACCCAACATTTTTACAAGAACAGTTACACCAAGAAAAAGTAGTCCCGTTAATACCATCCATAGTATGCCACGAATTTCGGGCTGGTTGACACTAGTGATCATATTTTTTTGATCCAACATAGCTTAATAGTTTCCTATTACCAGCGACACAGCTATAGACCACATAACTAAACCAACAAAAATATCTAGTCCGCGCCACGATTTCTCACTGCGAAATAGAGGTCTAAGAAGCGTGGCCCCAAATCCTAAGCTGAAAAAGAAAACGAAACTAGCTACAACAGCCCCTATAGAAAATAACAATGGGTCCTGACTTTGATTTGCGATGGACCCAAGAAGAACCACAGTATCGAGATAAACATGTGGGTTTAGCCAAGTTAACAGCAGACATGATATGACCGCCTTTGATGGCGTTTTTAGCACACCATCTGCCTCCAAACTTTTCCCACCCTTGAATGCTGATTTGATTGCAAAAAATCCATAAAAAAATAAAAATGCAGAGCCTAAGTAGGCAATAAATACTGTTAATTTAGGAAATATCTCAAAAAAAACTCCAAATCCAAAAGCACCGGAAACAATCAAAATCGCATCAGAAGAGGCACATACTAAGCATAGCAGAGGAACAAACCGCTTCGTTAGACCCGCCTTAAGAATAAAAGCATTCTGCGGGCCGATAGCAAGTATTAGTGATAAGCCCAGGAGAAACCCTGATAAAAAAAATTCCAAAACTTATCACCTTGTTACGATTTGTGGCTGACGCAATGCCGATTATTTACTTTTCTGTGCGGTCTTTCAGATTTTCACTAAGATTTTCGACATTTTAAATTAAAATCAATAGTTAGCTTGGATAATTTAATTTTAACGGATTTTTTTGCCATAATTTACATTTCCTCTAAAGCTAACATAACTTCATCGGATGCCTCAAAATTTGTAGTCACCCTCTGCACATCATCGTCATCCTCAAGCGAGTCCACCAATTTCATAAGTTTTTGCATTGCGTGTAGATCAAGTTCAGTTGTGGTTGTTGGCTTCCAAATAAGTTTTGTAGCCTCACTTTCACCTAATTCCTTTTCCAGAGATGAGGCTACGTCGTTTAAATCTAAATCA
>CACPPZ010000016.1 GCA_902635985.1 Paracoccaceae bacterium | reverse complement strand
GTAAGAAGTTGTACTATTTGCCATAATATGAGCTTACATTACATACCTAACAAAGCAATAAGAATAGATATTAATTTTAAAGCGATTTTTTTGCAAAAATCTTATCCACTCAAATAAAGAGAGCCTTAGTTTTAAAACAAACTCTATGTGTAAGATAGCTTTTTCGCTTATGTATGTATTTTGGCTTAGCTTTGTAGTTATTTATCTCGATATTTTGTCAGAAATCTAAATTAACGGTTTCTGGAAAAGTTCTATAAAAACTATCCACTGTGGGTAGGGTGGTCCATGCTACCCCTATCTTCCGTGGACACATTTGGTACACATTCGATACATTTATTGGTCACCAACAGGCATGTCTTTGCTACTCAACGTGTACTTGTAACGTCGACAGAAATATTGTAGCTCTTGCTGCTAACCGATTAATATCTCCTAAAAATTTATTGAGAGTAAACATTTGCTAGCTCAAAGTTTGAAGGTCTACTTAGACAAAATTGGCTTCCACTATTCATGGATTATGGCAGCAATGGTATTTTTATTCACTTTGGCGACGTCTTCAATAGGCAATGCTCCACAGATTTTAATTTTACCAATAACTGAAGCACATGGTTGGAATATCTCAGATGTATCATTGGCGACAGGGCTGATGTATTTTGTGACAGCACTTTTGTGTCCAATTGGCGCTCCATTGATGCTTCGAATTGGGGTCATAAAAGTAGTCCTTATTGTTATTTTTTTAGAAATTGTTGGTTTGCTTTGTACTGTTTTGGCATATGAAAAGTGGCATCTTCTCTTTAGCATAGGTTTGTGTCTGGGAATTGCCTCTGGAATAATTGGCTTAGGTCTTGCTGCCACAGTTGCAACAAGATGGTTTACCGCAAGGCGTGGCCTTGTCGTAGGCATAATGACGTCTGCATTTGCAGCTGGTCAATTAATTTTTATGCCATTAATGGCTTGGATTACTACTGCTTATAATTGGCAGTTTGCAATTGCACCCGGGCTGATTGGTGGCATTATTTGTGGAATTTTATTTTTATTATTTGGAAAAGATTGGCCCTCACAACTCAATTTGCCTGCCTATGGTGAAGATGAAATTTATCACCCGCCAACTGAAAATCCAGGCAACGCCATAACTATATCTTTCAGAGCTCTTGCAGGCGCGGTCAATAATCCGGCTTTCTGGATTTTAACAATCACCTTCTTCATTTGTGGAATTACGAGTACGGGTATTGTTGGCCAACATTTTATCCCATTCTGTGCTGACAACAATGTGGGTATTATCATGGCTTCTTCTTATTTGGCCTTAATGGGTTTCTTCAATTTTGCTGGTACTATGGGGTCAGGTTGGCTCTCAGACCGTTACAATAATTATACGCTACTTGCTATTTATTATGGTTTGCGCGGGCTATCACTATTTTATCTGCCCTATAGCAATTTTGACATTTATAGTCTTACGCTTTGGGCCATTTTCTTTGGATTAGATTTTATTGCGACTGTTCCTCCTACAGTAAAGTTAAGTGGAAAATTTTTCGGCAAAATTAATGGCCCTATAGTATTTGGTTGGATTTTTGGCTCACACCAATTGGGTTCAGCAGTCGCTGCTTATGGAACAGGTTTATCACGAGATTTATTGAGTACTTATGTTCCTGCCTTTTTGTTAGCTGGGTTATCTTGTTTTGTTGCGACTTCACTTTTTGTTTACTTGATATCTTTTAGGCCAAAATTCTCCTACTAGTTACCATTTAAATTTATAAAATTTTTGAATTCACCGCCAATTCAGTCCCCGCGATTTTAGTATCCTTTTCGCGCGATCTGTGTAATCAGTTATAATGCCATCTACCCCCGTATCTATCATATTTTCTATATCTTCAACTTCGTTTACTGTCCAAGTACAAACAGGCAAACCCAAGTTATGTGCTTCAGCCACAAGGTCGACAGTCACGTCTTTAAAATATGGACACCACAAGTGGCCACCTGCCGCCTGAATCGCCTCTGGTATAGAGCAATTTAAAGATGTGAAGTCTGGTGAACTTTCTTCAGTGGGCTTATCAAATAGATCTTCGGAACTTTCCGGCATCTGAGACAAATATGATCTTGGCATTTCTGGAGCTATCAGGCGGCACTCGTCCAGTAAGTCCCAGTCAAAACTGTGTAAAACTACCCGATTTGATAAAGATCTCTTTTGAATTTCAAAAACAATATGTTCAATAACCTTTCTTTTATCAATTGAGAGATCAGATTTGATCTCTAACAGTAGGAATAAATTTTGACCTTTTGGAAGGCAGGCAAGTTCTAGTAAATCAGATAATTTAGGAATACGAACATCGGACAAGAAAGCTTGCTCCGGATATAAACTTCCGTAAGAGCTTCTTTTATCGACACCACCAACATCGAATGTTTGAAGATCAGCAATTGTTAGATCACTTATTCTGGGCCCATTTTTTAAAAGCCAGTTTCCCTCGGCATTTCTAGTTATGGATTTCGATAGATAAAAGTCGTGCGTAATTACTGGCACTTCATCTTTAGTAAGTAAAACGTCAAACTCAATGGCAATGATGTCGTTATCTAAAATGTATTCAAAACCCTCAATTGTATTTTCAGGCATTAATCCCCGGGCGCCCCTATGACCCACCAAGCTTATGAATCCTGGTTTTCCGTGAAAGGCATTAAGCTGAGGGAATTTTTGTAAGTATGGGGAGACTTTCACTGAGGTATCCTTTTCCCAGTGTCTCATTGAAAGATATGAATATTTTTATGGTCAACGTCGAATGCTAGCACTGATCGTCTCTAACTGGGTTACATACCCTCTATAATCATGAGGTCTGTATCAACACCTCGATCCCGTATTGATTTCGCAGCTTGATATTCGTCACTAAAATAAAATTTCTCAGCAGCTTCTTTGCTTTCGAATTCAATAAGTGTAACGATCCCAGACACTTCTCCTTCATGCCGGTCGGCATTAGGACCCCGCGCTAATAATTTACCACCAAAGCTCTCTATTAGTGGTAGTGCGACAGATGAAAATTCTTTAAAAATATCTTGGTCTTTAACGCGCAAGTTTGCCATGAGATAACCTTTGGGCATTTGGTGCTCCTTTTTCACTGAGGTTTATTAATTTTCTAATGCTTTAAATAAAAATATGCGGGTTTTTATAAAATCAAACTTAATAACAAAATACTGATTGTATAGTACTTTTTTTGTACTTTCTGCTTAAGTTTGTTTCTGCTATTACTGTATATAGAATATTCAAAACTGAAAAGAGGTTGGAAACGATGAGGTATGTGGGGCTCGTATTAATAGTAGTTGTAGTTGTAGGTGCATTTAATGCAGCTGGAGACATAGGTCCTGCTATAGATTTGTTAGCCTTCTTATTTGTGATAGGTATTGCCATTGGCCATATGCTCGGTGCTAAAGATGGCGATAATCGAGTAACACGATTTGGAGATGGAGCGGTCCGAGGTGGTTGGCTAGGGTTTCTCGTTGGGATTATAATGATAGCAAGTAGCCCTCCGGCGGCGCAAATGGATTTTTCTGCAATGATGCCGGCACTGGCTGTAGCTGCTTTAACACCATTATATGGATATTTTTTAAAAATTATTTCAATGCAAATAGACTAATCTAAACAAGTTAATCTAATGTCTTTTTGCTCTATTGATAGCATATTATGCTATCAACACTGTATTTGCTGCTGCCGCGTCTGCGACTGCAGTGACCCCTGTTAAACCCGTTAACTCTATCACATTCACAATAGAAACGTTTGCTGTGTTGTTGTCGGATGTATCATTGCTCTCAACCAGATAAGTATTCCCGTTAAGTTGAAACGCAATGGCACCCACCGCATCTGCATCATTGGCAGCTTTCTTTATCACGCCATCGACTGACACAGCGTCGATCCATTCTGAGAGAGTATTGATGAGACCAGCATCTGATCCGGATAAAGTCGCAACACCATTTGTTACTGCCGCCGTAACCGTCTCGCTTCCTCCGCCACCAGCTATCGCACTTTTTACATCGATGGATGTAGAATTTGCTCCTTTAGCCCCAGTTATTATGTCGATTGTATCATTATCTGCAGTGGCGGCAGCGGCCTGATAATCCGTTATCTTATCCATAGAAGCCTCAGTTGAGTTTCCTGACGTGAAATAATCAAACTCATCGTCACCAGCACCTCCTGTTAGGGTATCAGCGCCTGCTCCGCCATTGATTATATCATTTCCAGTTCCCGCTGAGATCGTATCGGCAGATCCCCCACCACTTAAATTATCATTAACGTCCGACCCTGTGATACTGTCATTCCCACTGGTGCCGGTTACCGTCACTCCGGAACTAGACGAGCTAGCGTTCACTACAACACTGTCTGTGCCTGAAGCAAAGGAGGAGGCGAAAGTGAAATTTGATAAGTTTATTGTTGATTGATCAGCAACCACTGTAAATACGGCAGTACCAGTTCCATCTTCGGCAAGTTTGAGACTTGCCCCAGACACATCACTTGCGGCAATTTTTTGCGTTGTTCCTCCGCCTGTTAACAAGATGCGCTCAACGGAAGTAAGAGTCAGATTGCTTGCACTTAAATCTACGCCTGCAGCAAGAGAGAGTGTGTCCGAACCTCCGCCACCTGCGTTGATGTTTATTTTGGCAGATGATCCGTCTCCATTCGCTGTAATTCTTATTGTATCATTAGATTCGTTCGACGCTATCACAAATCCACCTGAATCTGCTGTTACTCCATCTATTTTAATACTATCCGCTGCTGATCCTGTCTGAATATTAGCTATGCCATTGGTAGTTCCGTCTAAGTTAAGTGTCGCTGATCCTGACAAACTTGATGCATTTAATGCTACTCTGGTTGAACTGCTGCCGGTGATTGTATTTGTATTAAGATCAAAATCACCTGTCCCGGTAACCACAATACTAGTGAGATCAACTCCAGTTATATCGGCTGAGCTATCAAGATTTAAATCATTTAAAAGATTTAAATTGAGTGTCTGAACATCTACAAAGTTTAAGCCAGCAATATTAGCCGATTTATCACCATTTGATGTGTCTGAATCAAAAGTCTTTATTGTTACTGCGTTTGTGGTAGAGCTTGTGGCGTCTGTTTTATGGTCGAAAGTTGGTGTAGAAGTTGACGAGGTTTGTGCGATTTCGGTATCTAGATAAAAATCCTGACTGTCTTTTATAGTAATTGTTTTTCCATCGAAGTTTTTTAACCGAAGCTTTACAGACGTTGCGGCATTCGTAAGGTCAGCTGTCGCGCCTGTTAACCAGAGAGTTGCGTCTGAATTAGTATTCACAACAGTTTCAGTTGAAATATCAGCGGAGTCTATACTTACGACCAGTGGAGAGGAGCCACCTAAGGTTAACTTTTCTACGGTTGATGCATGAAGATTAAAGTTTGTTGAATTTCCTAAAGAATTGATAGCATTAACCGTTAAATCTTGGTTGCTAACACCATCTGAGTAAATCGTAGAGTCCTCTGCAGCAGTAAGATCGATAAATTGCGCGGAAGCTAACCCATTATTAGATGTTGCGGTAATTGAGCCTGCTGATTTTATAGTTACTTTTACGGCTGAGTTGGCGTCTGTAATTGTGATGTCAGCGCCTAAAGATGCTCTCTCATTGATAAGATTAAGAGTTCCAGTAGCATTTGTTGCACTAATTACATTAATACTACCCACATTGGTAATATCTATATTTCCTTTTAAGGCACTCAAGTCTCGTAGCGTAACGTCGCCATTACTTGTAACTGCTACATTTCTGAGTGCTGAAGCAGCCGTAATATCTGCATTATATGCTTTGTTGATTATTATGTCTTGGGTTGCGGTAGAAGAGCTTAATGTGACACTTTTCCCACCGGCATTTACAATTAGATCTTTGGATGAACCTGTTGTCGATAAAATAGTGTCGGCTGAAATATTTAAGTTTATATCTTTGTCTGTTTGGCCCGCAACTTTTATTGTTGAAAAATTTGAGCCTATAGAAATAGGTACACCGACATTTGTTAAATCGAGTGTTTTTATTAAAGAGCTCGAATTAGTGTTTTCAAAAGTGACAGTATCACTCCCGGTGATATTCACCAAGTTCACATCAAATTCATAATCGTTACCCAACTTGGTAGCTGAAGTTGAAAATATAATTTTCTCTATGCCACTTACCGTTGGTGTGCCAATAATATCGTCATTAGCGGTTATTGTAAGTGTATCGTCATCGTAAGGGTCCGTATCAACAATACTTGTGCCCGATGTCAAAGTCGAACTTGTTGCAGTTATCGTGTCGTTTACTCCAACCAAACCGATGTTTTCCATTTCAGCAACAACCACCACTGAATTTGAAGTAACAGGAATAGTCGGCGTGTCGTCAGTAGTTGTTGTGACTGTTGTGCATATTGTATTGCTTCCACAATTTGAAAGTATCATTGCAAGCAGGGGATAACTGTAAGCTTTTTCTTTTAGCTTTGTTAGCAAATCTTGATAGCCCGTCAGACCTCTATTCAAATTCTTATTTATTATCGATGATATCATTCTGCTTTTAATATCTTTCTGCTAAGAATTTCAAAACACACCTATAAAACACAACGACTTAACTTTTAAAATGTATAGATAATCAAAGTTTTTTTAATTTTTCTTATTTGTCTATTTAATTGATTTCTGTCACGTTTTCTTATGGTAAAACCAATAATATCATATCAATCTTAAAAGATGCAGATTACGTTAAGTTTTAGTAATCTAGTGAATAAAAAATGACGCTAATAACATGGATTTTTTTGGCCTCTGCCTGTTTAGCTGGTGCAGCCTCGCCTGGCCCCAGTATCGCGTTATTGTCTAAAACAGTGATGGATGGAGGACGTCGAGCTGGTGTGGTATTTGGCTTAGCTCATGGTCTTGGTATCTTTTTCTATGCTTTTTTAGTCGCATTTGGTTTGAGCGTTACCTTATCTTTTATTCCTTTTTTGATAAAATTTCTTAACGTTGCTGGGTTAGTATTTTTTCTTTGGCTTGCATATGTCATGTTAAGCTCAAGTCTTACACTGTCAGAATCAGACCAACAGAAATTTCAAATATCTAATACTTTATTTGGGAATTTTGGGTCTGGATTTTTGATTGTATTCTTAAACCCTAAAATTGCTGTTTTCTTTTTGGCAATATTTACCCAGTTTGTGGGTGACGCTTCTTTATTTCAAGAAAAAGCAATCATGGTTTTTACCGCAACTATAATTGATGCAAGTTGGTATGTTTTTCTCACTTTCATTATTGCACTGCCGAAATTTAGAAGGTTCCTCCAATCAAACTCCCGAGGTTTTGAGTTTATTCTAGGATGTTTTTTTATAGTTCTTTGTTTTTTTGTAGGACACAACATCCTAGTTGATATTTTGTTTTAGTATCGGTTGATATAACGATTATTTTTTTGGTTCAAATTATATCAAATTTTGGTGCGATAATTTTTGCGGCATTCAGTAAGATATCTTCGCGAAAATGAGATGCAACCAGTTGAACACCTACAGGGCGATCTCCATTTCTGTCAGTTGTTACAGTTAGCCCCGGCAGGCCCATAAACGGTAATCCGATTTGTAAGATTTGATGTTCAATTATTTGTTCAAAATCTTCCTCTGATCGTATATCCTGAAGATCGTCAAAGGGAAGCGAGCAAGAAACGGGACAGAGTAGCAGTGGATAGTCGAATAGAAATTTTTTCCATTGTCTTGTAAGATTAGCCCGATCTTGGAGTGCAAACATAATTTGATCCGAGTTTATGTATTTAGAAATTTTCCGCAAACGATCATAAATTAAGGTAGCATCTGGATCATTTTCTTTTGCCACTAACTGGCCTGAACTTTTTTCCATTTCTGCCACCCACAGAATTAATTGGTTTTCCATTGCGCTACGCAATGGTGGTAGTTTAACTTCGTCTGCTTCCCATCCAGCTTCCTCGAGTTTATTGCCTGCTTCACGAAGGCTTTGCTTAATTCTGGCATCAACTTTTATTCCCTCTGGTGAATCACAAAAAGCAAAGCGTTTTGCATAAGGTTCACCTTTAAGTGGCATTCCTATTGACCATGGATCTCGATAGTCGTGATTTGCCATTACTTCAAGCCCAAGCTCTAAATCTTCAATGCATCTGGCAAGTGGGCCAGAAACAGCCATTAGTTGAGCTCCTATAAAGCGATCAGGGCCTGAAAAGTTGTGAGCTGCAACGCGGCCTAGTGATGGTCTAAGTCCATGGATTCCGCAAGCGTATGCTGGATAGCGAATTGAGCCAGCTATGTCAGTACCGTGACCAATTGTTCCTATTCCGGCCGCCACTGCTGCTGCTGCACCTCCTGATGATCCACCTGGAGTAACCAGCGGATTAAGTGGATTTTTCGTGTGCCCATGAATTACATTACGAGTAAACCATCGAAGCGAAAATGCAGGAGTATTCGTCCTGCCAATAATTATAGCCTCGGCTCTACGCAAGTTATTTACAACAGGATTATCGGTTTTAGCTATAAGATTTTTTTGCAACTGAAGTCCGTTGGTCGTTGCATAGCCTTTCTGATCCACATTAACTTTAACGGTTACTGGCACACCGGCAAGTGCCCCAAGTTTCGCTCCTTTTTGGCGTTTTTTGTCGACGGCGTCCGCTTCTTTCAGAGCCTCTGCTTCACAACTTTCGACCACGGCGTTAAGTTTATCATTTAATCGGCTCATTCGAGATAAATGACTTTCGGTAGCTTCACGGGCCGATATTTCACCATCTGCAATTTTTTGCTTTAGTTCCGTAGCTGTAAGTTGCCAAATCTCCAAAATTATCCTCCAAGGTAAAATTTCGACTGATATGCTGAAGTTTATCTATAAGTCAGAGAAATGAAACTGATGATATGAAATTTTATATTAAAAGTTTTGCCTAAAGCTGGGAAACTGAATATCAATAAAGAAATTATAAAGGAAGTTTCAATGGATTTATCTGGCAAAAAAGCAGTAGTGTTCGGTGGAACATCTGGAATTGGCCTGGCAACAACCTTGCTATTGGCTGAGGGTGGAGCGGAAGTAACGGCCATTAGTCGTGAACCGAAAAAGGCTGGAACTTTACCTAATGGTATAACTACGAGAGCATGTGATGTACTGGATCGAGGCGCAGTCGAGGCAGTCTTGGAGGAATTATCACCAATAGATATTTTAGTCACCGCTGCGACGGGTGGTAAACGGGCCTTTGGCCCCTTTCTAGAAATGGATTTAGACGGTTATAAGGCGTCTTTCGATAAGCTCTGGGGCTATGCAAATGTCGTTCGTTATGGGGCAATGCATGTAAGTGATGGAGGGTCGATTACGTTAGTGTCTGGGGCACCTGCACGCAACTGTTTACCTGGTCAGGTCGCACTGTCTTCTGTTGGGAATGCAGTTGAAGCTATGATGCGTGCTGTTGCGCGCGAAGTAGCGCCACGTATCAGAATTAATGCAGTATCTCCAGGAACCATAGATACACCAATGGTTATTTTAAAAGGCACTGAGCGGGAGGAGCTATATAGACAGATGACAACAAATAATTTGATACCGCGAGCCGGAATGGCCGATGAAGTCGCTCAAGGGATTTTATTTGTAATTAAAAATAACTTTGTGACTGGGACAACCGTAGATGTTGATGGCGGCTGGTTATTAAGAGAGCCATAATTAATATTTCAATCAAGTTTCGAAATATATTCCAGCAAACTATAATAGAGCACAAGACATTAAAATGGAACGTAAAGCAAGAACACTACCAACCGTAGCAGACTTACTAGCCCTTAAGGGTAAAAGGCAACTAACTATGCTGAAGTTTTTCTCTTTGGATGAAGCTGCCGCTGCAGAAGACGCTGGCATAGATATAGCATCAGTCCCTGCCGATGTGTTATTTCATCCAGAGTACCGCACCGTGGCGCCAACAATCTTTTCAATGGCAGGGCAAACCCATACGGAATGCGGTTCGCCGAGCGAGTATTTGAACTGGTGTAATTCGGCTATAGAAAAGGGTGCAGATGCGCTGTATTGCTCGGGATCTTTTGACACTGTTGCGATGCTTTCTAATGAATATATTCCGGTTGTTGGACATGTAGGGTTAGTTCCTGCCCGCGCCACTTGGACAGGCGGATTTAAGGCTGTCGGCAAGACTGCAAATGATGCGTTAGATTTACTGCAGCAAGTCAAGTCTTATGAAAACGCTGGAGCTATAGGTGTGGAGTTAGAAGTTGTTCCGGTAGAAGTCGCAAATGAGATTTCTAAGCGAACGAGTATATTGGTTTGGTCAATGGGTGCAGGGGCTGGTTGCGATGCCCAATATTTGTACTCAAATGATATTTTGGGATATACGGACGGGCATATCCCAAGGCACGCTAAAGTCTATCGAGATTTTAAGGGTGAGTTAGAGAGGCTTCAAAATGAACGTGTTGGAGCGTTTAAAGAATTTGTAGAAGACGTAAATAATGGTAGCTTTCCGGAAGAACCTCATCTTGTAAGAATGCAACCCGAGGAGCTTTCTAAATTTAAAGAGCTGCTCGATAGAATCTGATAAATACTGAAACTTATACATAACTTATAATCAATTAACGTCTTCATTTTGTTTCAGTTTTGATGTGATTTTAGCCAATCCTTGAAACTGTAATACTTATTAAGCGTAGGTAAAAACCAAGGATTTCCATCATAAAAAGGAAGTTTAGCTGGAGGTGAACCAAAAAATACACTTGGATTATTACTTATCCCTAAGGCCATTTCAGCAGCCTTTTTCCCCAACCACCGTGCCCATACTGTACCAGACCCGGCAAATCCTGCCGCGTAATAAATATTATCATGTTCAAAAACAGTGGGTAATTGAGTTTTGGTAAATGCAACATTCCCAAGCCAACAGTAGTCAACTTTACAACTTGCCAATTCCGGGAAAATCTTTGTCAATTTTTTCTTCAGGTAAACTAGTGATCTTTGGGACGGTTCCCGTCTGTCAAAACTACGAGACCCTAATAGGATTCTGTCCCGATCTGGTGTGGGTCTAAAATAGCTATATAGATTTTCAGTATTGCCGTACATGCGCAGCTTGGGCATAAATTTTTTAATGGTGTCTATACCTAGTTTTTCCGTAACAATGATACAGCTTTGAGTTGGCACAAGCCTTTGTCTCAGGAATTTTGTAAAATTATATTTTTGCCCCGTATAGGCATTAGTAGCTATTATTATTTTGTCAGCTTTTATTTTGCCCATGCTTGTAATTACACTTTTCATGCCGGCTTTTCCTTCAAGTATTTCTAAAACCTTATTATTGAAACTTACTAGCACGCCGGCTCTTTCGGCCGCTCGCAAAAGACCAGCAAAAAACTTTCCCGGATGGAAGCCGCCAATTTCTTCTCGCACCATTCCACCAAAAAAAAGATTTGTATTTATTTCATTTCTTTGCTCGTTTTTATTGACCATATAGGCCCTGTGGCCAATGATTTCATTCAGATTTTCAACCTCACGGCATTGCGTTTCATAGTCTGATTGGCTCATTGCTCCAGTAAACCTTCCAGTCATTTGTAGCTGGCAGTCAATTTTTTCGTCTTCGCAAAACTTTACTAGATCGTGTCTTGCATCGACGCCCTCTGAATAGATATTATTCGCTACTCTGGTACCCAATTTCTTTCGAAGAGTACTTAAAGATGGTCGTATTTGCCCACTACAAATTCCACCATTTCTAGTCGAAGCGCCAAAGCCTGGCGTTCCACCGTCAAGAACTACGACAGTTTTTCCTTGTCTGGCTACTGTTAAGGCTGCAGATAATCCAGCATAACCGGCTCCAACCACCACAAAATCAGTATTTTCTGGGATCGTATCCATTTCTTGAGTAGGCTTTAGATCATCTCCAATTTCCCACCAATAAGCTTTGCTTTTAAAATGCACGGATAGCTCCGTTATTATCTTATTAAATTTGGCAGCCAAGTTGCTGCTGATGGCAAAATGATCATCAAAATACCATAAAGAATTCCTACTCCAACGAATAAGGGCACTTCTTTAAAAGCTTTGGCTGGGTCTTCTTTGATAACACCGGCAGCGGTGTAAACTCCAACGCATACAGGTGGTGTAATCATTCCGATACCAGCAAATGCAACAAAAACTACATATAAATGTAAGAGGTTTTGGTTTAATGAAGTAATGATTGCAGCAAATATGGGTACTGTGAGATAAAATACTGGTACAATTTCAATAAAGGTACCTAAAATTAAGCAAATCAATGCCAACGCGAACCAAAATACATATATCCCAGCCCCAAGTTCCGTAAAGTAGAGTATAATTTTTTGCGGTAATTGGGTATACGTCAGTACGACGCTCAAAAAGGTAGCTGTCGCAATAATAGCAAATATGACAGCTGTAATAGAAGCTGTTTCTTTCAGGCAAGTGATTAAACCAGAAATTGTTAACTCTCTATAGATAATAAAACCCATAATCATGGCCCAAACACCCGCGATGGCCGCAGACTCTGATGGCGTGAGCAAACCTGCGTAAATGCCACCTAAAATAATACCTGGGGTTACAAGTGCTGGAACGGCATTTTTTGCAGAAATTAGTCGCTCCTGTAGACTGCTTTTTTCTGCGCTTTTTATGGACCGGCACTTAAGTAATACCACCCCAATCATGAATAACAAAAGGATTAAACCCGGGACTATTCCTGCTGCAAACGTTTGTGAAACTGGTACGTTTGTTAAAGCACTAAATAAAATGGCTGCATTCGAAGGAGGAATTAAAGCCTCTAGTAAAGCAGCTGAAGCTGCAAGCACGACAACAAAAGGTTTTGGATATCCTTGTTCAATCATCTTTGGCATCATTATAGTTCCAACAGCTGTAATAGCTGCTAAAATTGAGCCGCAAAATGCTGCAAAAAAGCCCATAGAAATAACCATCGCAATACCTAAGCCGCCTGGCCAATGTCCAACTAGCTTGGTTGCAAAGTCGACGAGTCGGGTGGCAGCTCCACCACGAAGCATGACCATACCAGCAAATATAAAAAGAGGCACAGCGATCAGTACGTGTTTAGTGAGGGCTCCAAAGGAAACTTGAATAAGGACCGACCATGGCAGATCGAGACCTAATATGGCTGCCATCGAGCTGCCTATTCCAAAAACTAAAAATATTGGAACTGAAAAGCATAGTAGAAATAATGAAACTACGAACGCTAGTAAGTACATTAAGCGTCCTTTGTTTCTTTCTGGTTTAGATCATAAATTGCTTGAAAGGTTAGCTCCAGAGAAAACAATGCTAAAATTATGAAACCAACCGGAAATGACAAATACATCCACCAGATTGGAATATCTATCTCTAATTCCATCATTTGGCCTAAGTTAAAGTATAGATATGTTGCTTCCACTCCTGCTTTAAAAAACACTAAAGAAGCAATTAATGCAGTCAGATTCATCAGCAGTTTTAGAATTTTTGCTTGTCTTGAAGAAGTTAACGAGGCGAGAAAATCTACTTGTATATGATTTCCCTCTCTCAACAATGGGCCAAGAAGTGGAAATACTAACCAACAAACTAATACAGGCGGCAACTCAATTAGCCAGTCATAACCTGTTCCTGATATATATCTGGTTATGGCACTTAAACTCAGTGCCATAACCATTATTGCAACAATAAGGATGCCTATAAAATATGAAACTTTGGCCAAAAAGTTATTCAAACTGGTTAAAATAATCACGGCCAAATCCTCAATCTAGTGTGCCCCTTACTTTTTGGCGTATGCCTCGGCTGCCATGAGCACTTCCTTATCAAACATATCAGCCATTCCTGGCATGACTTTTTCTGTCATCATTGCATCGAATTTAGCTTTTTCTGCACCACTGAGCGTTGTAACAACTCCACCTCGTTCAACAAATTTTGTTAGCGTGCTTTCTCCTGCATCTAAAATTGTATTTGTTGCTAGTTCACCGACTTCCGCTCCAACTTCCATTACTAATTTTTGCAGGTCTGCTGGCAGAGAGTCGAACCAATCTTTGTTAGCCATGATGTATGCATCCGCAAAATACTGGTAGGGTTTTTGCGCATAGTTTAAATATTCCCACCAGCTATAGGCTTCGATACTTCCTGGAGGACTATTGATAGTATCAATCATACCAGTTTGTAGAGCTGTATAAACTTCCCCTGTTGGAAGTGATACAGTATTAGCCTCAAATGCATCCCACATTGGTCGCTCACTTTTTAAAAGTGCGCGGGCTTTCAAACCTTTCATTACATCCACCCCGGTTAGTTCGCGGGCACTGGAAAAAGTCATTACTGGACCAACTGGATTGTACATTATGAGCTTTGAATTACTTTTTGTCGTTAAATCATCCCATATTTTACTTCCCGCATCAGACTCTTTGAAAAAATTCCGCTGTTGCTCATATGATGAGAAAAGGCCTGGGTAAGAGGCGACGTTAAAATTCTTATTGATTGGTGGAAAACTCACCACCCCAACAACACCTCCCAGTTCTACGGCACCAGAAGTAATTGCTCCCATTACCTCTCTGATCCCAAATAACTGTTTAGACGGGAAAAATTGTATAGTAAGACGTCCATTTGATCTCTTAGTCACTTCGTCTGCAAAAATCTGTGAATGAATTGCGCTTTGGTGCTTTGGGCTCCAATGTCCTGACATTCTGGCAACAAGGTTCTCTGCCGCCACAGAGTGCGTAAAAATTAGGATAAATGAAGTGATTATCGTAATTAGTTTGCTTATGAAGCGTAGCCTTATCAAATTATTTATGAAAAATGTGTTCAACTTTTAATCCTCCCAAATTATGTACCAAGCCCGCTAATGAGAAGACTTGGATATGCAAACTGAAACACAAAGGGAAGAAAACACCAAACTATTTCTATTTTGTCCTTACGTTACTTTATAGTCTGTATTCGCGTTAGTGAATTGTTACTGACTGGCTCATTTATTTCGTTTGAACTTAATTTCTCGTCAGTTTGTAAATCATGCGAAGAACTGGCAACAGACATTTCTTGAACTTTCTTAACGAGTTCTAAAACGAAAAGTCTTCCCAAAAGTTGAGTGAAAAAAATCTGAGCTTGCTACTCTATGTGTAGATCACAATCAAGTTTGATCTTATCCTACTCTGGATCAAAATTAGCTGTAAAAGTTTTTAATAAGTTGCTTTGCATTGAGAGATTATCCAAGAAGTTGAAATTATTTTTAGTGAGTTGACTTAATTACTAAGCATTCGCATTGCTGCAGTTTGCATCATTCCCTCCATTGGAACTTCTCGACCGATGTACTGTGTCATAAAACAGCCAGTCACATCTTTAGCAGGATCAACCCAAAAATATGTCGCCGCTGCACCACTCCAACCGAATTCCCCTAAAGATGTAGTGTATTGTGCTTCACCGATATTTTCCATAACTCTGCCTATTAAATTCCAACCGTAGCCACTAAAAGGTTCGTCATTTATTCGAAATGTATTGTTTGGAAAACTGACCCGTGTCTGATGCATCAAATGCCACATTGGTTCAGAGAGAATGACCTGACCATCTTCGCTTCTTCCATTTCTCAGCATATTTGCGAATTTCATATAGTCTGATACTGTTGAAAACAACCCATAACCCCCTCGCCGAAACTCTGGGTAATCTAATGGATGTGACCGTCCTAAGTCTGCTGGTTTTGATAAATCATGTGGCAGCCGCTTGAGTTGAGGTAATTCAGATAGTGACCGTGCTCCGTAGACTTGCATAATTCGCCTCTGGTTATTCATTTCAACCGTGAAGTCCGTATCAATCATTTCAAGTGGATTAAATATATACTCACTTAATAGTTCTTTTATTGTTTTTTGGGTTACTGTTTCTAAAAGGTGAGCAAGAACATCTGTTGCAACGCTGTAGCGCCAGGTTGAACCTGGGTTGAAAACTAAAGGAAGATCGGAAAGAATATCAATTATTTCGCCCAAATCCCGATAGCCATTTTCAATCAACTCAGCTTGCCTGTAGTAGGGGGCAACTGCACAACCAAGGTTGAAGTCATAAGAAAAACCAGCTCTATGAGTCAGGAGATGGTCGACCGTTATTAAGCCGTCTGCTAGTGCCAAATGGCCATCTGGATTGAGCACAGTCATACTCGAAAAGCGGCCGTCAAATTCGGCTAGAGTAGAATTCAATTGAAGATGCCCTTCCTCGATCATTTTTAATGCTAATACTGAAATTAGAGGTTTGGTCATTGAGTAAACACGATACAAAGCGTTTTCTGGAATGTCTGCATTAGTAGCCATGTCTTGAACACCAGATTTGCCGACAAAAATATTTTTCCCACCTTTATCAACTCGCCATTCGATACCTGCGAACAATCCGTTATTAACAAGTTTATCTGCTGTTTCTTGTAGATAATTCAACCAATAGATCCTTACTTTGATATCCAGCCCAACAGCTTTCAGGATACACCATTATTTAAAATGACTAAAATTTTTTTGAGATTACACCGACGAAGACTAGACATCAATTATAATGGAAAATGTTGACTTCTTGAACTCAGCATGTGAGCTTATTTTCTTGAGTAAATTAATATTTAATGAGCCCCAATAGCTCAGTCGGTAGAGCAACTGTTTCGTAAATAGTAGGTCGGCGGTTCAAGTCCGTCTTGGGGCACCAATAAAATCAATAGGTTAGCACATATAGGGTAGGATTCAAACTTCTGTGGGGAAACACAGGGGAAACATTTTGTATCTACCTTAACGATAGTTCTCTACTTCTATCAGCTATTAAAAAGTTTTAAGCTATACTTAAGTAGATCATTTGCATGGAGTAACAAATGAAACGCCTAGTTCAAAAACTTTTTGTTATCTTAATTCTTATTTTTACTCTGAATATTTCAGTGGTTAACTCCAAATCCCTAGAAGAGATTAAACTGCTTCCACCAGACAAAATCCGCGAGCTTGCTGATACCGGTGATGCCGAAGCACAGTATTGGCTTGGAGAATTAATTGCTAATGGAGCAATAGAGAATTGGATGGACTTAAGTCTTTATGAATACCGAAAAATGGCGATGGAACAGGACCATCCAGCAGCTACTTATCGTTTATATGAGCAGCTCCGGAGTGGTTATAGAATATCTGATGCGGATCAAGTTTTTCTATCAGAACTGGTGAACTCACATTTGATAAAACTAGCAAATTCTGGAGAAGCTCGAGCCAATTGGTATTTATCTCAAGATTTATACGACATGGTAACAGAAGAGAACCGTTTGTTTGAAGGGAAAGCCCGATTTCACTTAGAAAAGGCCGCTGAGTTAGGGTTACTTGAAGCGATAGAAAGTTTAGCACTTGACAAACGATGGTCAGGTGAATTCACTAGTGCGCTTGAACTATATAAAAAAGCCTATTTAGTAAAACCAGATGAGTTCACAGTCGATCCGGAATGGCGGAAATGTAACATATTAGGAGATCTAAAAGACTTTTACGATGGTAGTGTATATTACTATACTGGGGATGAAAAAATAGTTTTTTTAGATGCGGTTGACAAAGAATTGTATTTGGAGACCTTGAAAGAGGGAAGGAAGCACAGCTGCTTATATTTGATGACAGATTTAGCATGGGAGTTAATCCTAAGGTATAAGGAAGAGGATGTGATGGAGGCATATATTATCGCATCGGATGTCCTTTCGATTGCGAAAGGTGATAAAAGACTTCCGTTTTCGGCCAGTAATGCTCATATAATTCTTGGATATGCGGCTCATTTTTTTAAGGACATGGATGAAGCTAGAAGGCAATTTTCACAATTGAGTCCAAAACATGCTGATACGCTATTTGGCGATCCATTCACTGTAAATGAAGTTTGTGCTGCATTTGGCGTTAGCAATTCCGAATGCAGAAATTTTATATTCAATTAAAAAACTATGAATAAAATTGAGTTGAATAATTTAGGTAAAATATTCGCCGTTTATTTTTTGCTCTATGGTGCGACTATAATTCCTTCGAGTGCTGAAGAACCAAAGGAGTTTTTAGACTGTGGGCTAGAGGCTGAGATTACGATGCGAGTTGTTGACTCAAAGATCAAAGGAAAGCCTCTCAATGAGATAGTCCGTGATTGGCAAAAAGGAGAAAAAGAGTACACGAAAGATTTTATCGAAACTCTAGTTACATTTGCCTACAGGAATTATCCAGTAATGACTAAGCTGGAGATTGCTAATCTACAGTTAAGAAAGTGCTTAAAGGCTGAGGGATTGCTGGTAGAGCGGATATGGTTGCCTGATACCTAAAGATCATAGGGGGTGGGGGTCAAAACTGTGACCGTTTTAGATCCTAGTCTAAGACTTTATTTTTCTATTGTTTAAGAAAAATTTTAAAATCTGTTCCACTATTAAGTGGCCTAAACACCCCTTTATTAAGACTGCCTGTTAAAACTGACGCCAAGTCTAATACATTACCACACAACACGATTATTATTTTTTTGGGTTTTCCGTAAAATATACCCTGCGATCTATCAAAATCTATTGACTGCTCATCAAACACAGAACGATCTTTCGATATACCTACCTCACAAACGGCATAAGAATTGCCGAAGTTGTCTTCCAGATTATCTGAAACAGCTGTTTGGTATCTAAATCCCCCATCGTCTGTACTAACAAATTTGTGAGTACTGTATTTAACTATAGTAGTTGGCTTTCGTGCACGTATTTCAAATATAAGTTCAAGTCTTGACTGCCAGTCTAAATCACTTCCCATGTATTCTATCTCAAGGGCGTCATCACTGTAGATTAGATTATCGCTTTCATTGGGCTTATCTCCAGCATATCGCCAAGTCATATCTTGCTCATTGAGCAGAACTTCTTTTCCATCCGAAGTAATTGCTTTGATGGGTTCTTCGGTAATCGCCTTGGTTGCAAATACTATAAAGATGATTGCTAGAATGACACGCATAGTAGCTATTCTTCTAAACGTTCTTCTAGTTCATCGATACGGTGGCTAATATATTCTAACTTTTCATATAATTCTTCAACATAACTGTAATCGTGCTCGTCGTCGTGGTCATGGCCCTCGAATATTAAGCTGCCAACTAGCAACAAGGTAACTAAAACAACGCATACAGTTATAATGGTCACCATTGTTTTCGTGTATGTATCCATTTGCGCCTCCAAATTTAACTCAACAGTAAACCAAGTTAAAAATCATGCAATATAAGACGCTACACCAGTAGCAAATCACCTGATTCAAATAAACGCCTTTGTGAGTGAGAAGGGGTATTGTGAGTTGGGGTAAGGTTACCTGTGGACGAGTGGACTATGTGGACCATCCTGAGAAGTAGGGGGGGGTCAAAACTCGAGGCAATGATATACGTAAATATCCTGCTCTCACATTTTTTTTTGAAAAAAGTACTTTACGAAATTACACTACACTTCGAGTTGAATACTAGATAACCTTCAACAAAATTAAGTACTAATTGAAGATGATATGAACTTAACTACTGCGCAATTTGATGAAGAATGGGTGATTGATAAATGGATTTGGACTCCAAGAAAGCCTGTATGGGAAAATATTGATCTACATCTGCAAACCCTTGCCAAAAACGAGTTTATAGAAACCTTCGAGATATATGAAAAATATTTTAAACAGGCTGCTGCTATTGCGAAACAGCAGGGTTTTAAAAATCAATTACCTATCCAAAGAAATATTGAAGAATTTGAAAGTATTACAATCAATTCCAAAGTACACAACCTAATTTCTGAACTGAACAGGAAGCGCAAGTCTGTTCATAAAATGGATAAGGATGGGTATAATTTCTTAATTGAAAACAATGATAATGAATTTTTAGTAGTAGGAATAAACAGATTTGGTCAGCGTGAAGAGATCGGTTCTACTAGCAACAAAAACTTTGCAAAATATATTTGTGAAATGTGCAACATAAATGGTCACTTTCAGCTAATGCGAAAGTATTTTAAAATGTTAGATTTAGATGATCCGCTCTCGGAAATTGAGTTTGCCCAGAATTTTTTAGTAGACAGATTAGTATGGTGCCCACCAAAAGGATTCTGGAAATATAAGTCTGTTCATTTAAAAGTTTTAGAACTTAATCCATTTATAAAGACTAACGAGGATTATCGAAAGTATTTCGGTGGCGCACAGAGGCAGGCTATTAAATGGGGTTTCTTGCGTGAGTTACCTCTAAAGTTTGCACGAGATGAAAAAGGCATTTTTAGCGATATGTCTTTGGTTGCTACAAAGAAAACACTTAAAAAATATAATTCTCGAGGCGATTTACCTCGGGCCTTAAAAAATCATATATGGAAAAATAATTGGCATAACCTTTTGGATGAACAATTTCCAAGTCACGTAACTCAAAATAGAGATATTATCTACATTATTAAGCTAGACGAGTATAAAGAAGATGAGCAACTTGTAAAAATTGGAGTATCGTCATTCCATCTGGGTGAACAACGAATTAAAAAGTTTAAGAAACTTGGTTACCCAATTGTCGGTGAACCTGAATTTTGGTTCTGCGAAAATGCTAGCACACTAGAACGTGAAATCCTTAAATTTGGAAGTGAAGCAAACTTCGAAAAAATTTTCGACGGTTACACGGAGCATAGGTATTTTGATGAACAAGCTTTTTCTGATTCCTATAAATTATTAAGGTCCTCAGGTGCAAAAGTTATACGTAACTTCAAAGAAAAACCAATTGGATACAAAAGAAAAATTAGAAGAATTACAAATGTGATTAAGCTAAGGGATCGATATGCTGTTAGAGAGAATAGGAGCCATATAATAGCTACGTTTGCTACTAAATTTGATGCGATTTTGTGTAAAGCTCTTCACTTAGAGGGGGGGGAGAAGAGAGAGTTTGCTATGCGAATGATCGAATTTAATAATACTCCTTACTGGCAATCAGTTGAAAGAAACATCAAAGGTGAATTTGCTAAGACGGATGAAGAGAGTAAATACAAAAGGGCAGCAAATCCTTTGGGTAAGAGCAATCTGGAAACTAAATTTTATGATTCTAAAGAGTTTGAAAACATCAAAATCAATTCGAAAGTGCAGAACCTAATTTTTGAACTTAATAAGAAGCGCCAACCTATTCATAAGAAAGATAGAGATAGGTATAATTTTGTGATTGAAAACCACGGCAGTATATTTTTTGTGGTGGGTATAAACAGATTTGGTAATAAGGAACAGATCGGCTCTACAACAAACCATAGCCTAGCAAAATATATTTGTAACATGTGTAACCTCAATGGCCACTTTGAGCTGATGCAGAAGTATTTTAAGATGATTGATCTGAATGACTTCGAGAGAAGCTAGAGCCTTCCAACCCATCTCTCAATAATGCTCCACATAGTCCAATGGTCCACACTAGCTATCAGTATCAGGTGGTAAATAGCGTTTGAATAATTCTTCTAACTCATTTGTTCTATAGACATTGGCATCACGAGTTTTTTCTGTTTCCACCCCGTAACCTTTTAATTTGTTAGATAACCATTTTTGGGTAATTCCTTTGAAACTGTTGAAGCTATTCCATTCACAGTCTTCAAGAAGTATCAGTTCATTCTTTAATTCAGAAGCTTTTATCTGCGCAGCATTTTTTCTAGAAAGTATTCGGCGTATATCAATCAACAACTCTGTTCCAATCGAGATAGATTTGGAAGCTTTGGATTTTACTTCTAACTGCTCATACGCAGCATGAGCCTTATCAATCCATCCACCGCCTGCCTTTGCAGCAACTACGAAGAGAGGCTTCCAATTATCCTTTGACCTATCTGAACCTTGGCTTGGAACCTCCCAAGTATGGTCCGTCAAATTAATTTGAGAAGTCCAGTTTTCTAAATGATTTCTTAGTTCTTCTAGGCTTTCATAATAATCTAAAGCCACGCTCGCTACAGTTTCGTTATGCATCTTCCTTCTGAGGTTTATACAAATGGAACGGCTCATAAGAGTATCTTCCTGCTGACCAATTCCAGCTATTACTTGTGGTGTCCAAAGTGACCACTGCTTAGGTGTCCAGTTTCCTTTCGCAGTCACCTCTGAATTGATTTTAAATGCACCTCGCTTGCGATGACTTGCATTCAATAAAGAAAGTAATTGGTTGTTATTTTTTATAGAGAGGTCTGCTTCATCGATAAGGAATGTTGGCTGCATTTCCTCGATTAATCTGAAGAATGAGGACGCGGTAACATTTGCCGCCATGACTGGCTCTAGAACTATAGCTTCTAATAATTCTAGGAATGTAGTCTTACCACACTCCTTCTCAGGCGAGCTTATTAAAAACTTTGGGAAGATACTCCATAGGTCCATTCGATAGGTTGCTACGGCCCACAAGGCCGCTGCGTCGGCATGTGAGGAATGCTCTAGTATCATGTGACTTCTTATATCGTCTGCCATCTTTGTGAGTACTACTGAGAACGGCATATCCTGATAGCTGCTCATGAATACCGCCCTCCCGAATGATGCTTTCTAACGCATTCACTGATCCACTTGAGGACATCATCTTCAATCCAAGCGCTCCTATTTTCTGAGATTTTTACTGGCTTTGGGAACTTACCTTCCCTTGCTAGACGGCGAATATGGGGTATTGAAATAGAAGTAAGGCTCGCTACTTCCTTTGCCTTAATAAAACGCATAATGACTCCTGTCTGATTATTATGCGCATGATAATAAGTACGCCCAGTGGCTCCGTCTTGGTCACAAAATTAGTTTTTTTTGCAGAAAACTAGCGCCTTTTTACTTCAAGAATTTTTTTTGCTTTCATATAACGGCGTCTCATGGCTTCTGTCGTGGCAGGGAGTATCATCCTTCCCAATTCCTTCTTCGCTTCTTTGCTTGCGAGCGCAATAACCTGAAGAACGCTGCCATTATCTCCGGTAGAAAAGCTTGGATAGATTGGCTTTTCGTAATTTTCTGCAATCGTCGCTGTCATACCAAGCAAAAACAAATGCTCAGTTTGCGATTTGTTCGGTCCAGTCTTGCCGTTCTTTGGTTCTACCTCAATATCCCTAAGCATGTTGAATAACCAAACGGATAGTTCCCTCGGTTTTTCAATGCCTCTAGTTTCATAGTGAGCGCAAATTCTCTTAAGAGTTATAAAGTACAACTTATCTTTCTTTGCTTTTGCCAGCAAAGTGTGAAGTGCATCATCGAGATCTGAATGACCACTATCTGATGACACAAGCTCCATATAGCCATTGAAGAAGTTAGCATCTTCAAGAGGAGACTCAGCAAATTTTAAAATGCGTAACTTTGCGTATTCAATTGCGCGATGTGGCCATTCATTTGATGATTTCATCTAACTTATCCGCCCATTTCTGAAGTGCTTCACGTTTTTCATTGAGATAGGAATAGCGATCATAGATGGCGGTTACACTGCCATCGGAGTGGTTGATAATCTTTTGGATGATAAATCTGTCGGTTCCAAGCTTGGAGAGATTGGTAGCGACTGTTCTTCTTATGTCGTGAAATTTCCAATCGTCGATGCCAGAAAGTTTGTCCATCTGTGCTTTGGCTTTTGAAAAGCCATTTATAGGTGCGTCTCCATTTCTGCCCGATCTGAGTAAGTATTCAGGTTCTTCCGTTAATAGGCTCTGGATAATTGATTGCGCTTGCAAGGGCAGGGGTATGATGTGAGGTTTAGCATTTTTTGTATCCTCACTTGAAAGATGCCACCTATCTTCCTCAATCTGCGATCGTGTGAGATGAGCAGTTTCTAAACGCCTTTGTCCGCACAACATAAGAAGCTGAACCCAAGCCTTATATGGCGCACTCATGGCCTCTGTTGCTCGCCAGAGGGCCTTTAACTCGTGATCTGAGAGCACTCGCTCGCGTTTCTTTTCCTTAGCCTTTGGCTTGATGTGGTCAGCAGGTGAGAAATCAAGGTAATCCATTTCAACCAACCACCCAAAAAACTTTTTAATGTGAGTTAGTGCTCTGTTAGCTGCAGCATATTTTTGAGCTTGGACCAATTCATCGAGTATCAAATGAATATCGGATCGAGTTACATCCTTTATAGGTGTCGCACCCTGATATTTTACTAAATACAGGCGCAAATTGTTTTCAGCCTGTTTCCAACTTTTATTCTTGGGCTTCGCATAGTTTTCAATGAAGGCTTGAACCATTAAAGATACTGTCATCTTTGTAGCTTCGTTACGTTTTCTTTTATCGAGACGTGGATCTACTCCAGCCACAACAAGTTGCCGCATACTTGCAGCATTTGCTCTTGCTGTTCTTAGGTCTATGTCAGGATATTTGCCAAGAGTAGCTCGACCCATTTTTGATCCTAATCGAAATACAAACGAAAAGCTCATAACGCCTTTAGGCGTAACGCGAAGTTGTAAACCACGAGTGCTCGTATCACGGTAATCAGTGCGATTAGTAGTTGGCTTTAGTTTTCTCAACCATGCATCTGTAAAGTTAATTTGATTTGTCACGGGGAAACACTGGGGAAACAATTTGCATAATATAGAGTGTAATATATGATCCAGTATGTTACAAGATAAATCCCATAAACTACTGCATATATGCAGTTATTTCATCATTTTAGGAAAATATTTCAGATACTTATAAACTTAGAGCAGCTAATTCGTAAATAGTAGGTCGGCGGTTCAAGTCCGTCTTGGGGCACCAATAAAATCAATAGGTTAGCAGATTTAGGGTAGGGTGTGAACTTCTGCGGGGGAACTCAGGGGGAACATTTTACTACTAACTTTGTGATCAAAAGGGGTGGGGGTAAAAAATAGCAGCGGCTAGGTTGCTAAGCGCACAGAGCTTTGCTTAGAATACAGATTACCTTAGTTCAGATATTTGAGGCCACTATCGCAACCTAGTGTCACCACATTTTGGTGCGGTGACATTTTTTTAGCCAGTTTGATTGCGCCAACAACATTTAAACCTGTTGAAGTGCCACAAAAAATACCATGCCTTACTGCCAGAATATCCCTCATTTCAAATGCTTCGTCTTGATCGATAGCTAAAATATCGTCGACTTTTTGATCATCTAGAAATGGGGGATAAAATCCCACACCTATGCCTTCAACTCTATGAGGGCCACCCCTCCCTGTAGTCAACAAGGGCGATTGTAAAGGCTCCAGAGCTACTGTTTTAGGAAATAAACCTGATGCGTTTAAACCACTTAAAGTTCCCATTAATGCACCACCTGTACCGACGGATGCACAAAATAAGTCTACTTTCTGATCAATTTGGCCTGCTATCTCTGTTCCCATTGGTTCATAACCAAGAACAACATCTTTTGAACCGAATTGGTCTGCATAAAACCCATCCAATGCTTTTACTTTGTGCGCACAAATAGCTTTCATTTCTTGAATTAGTTCTGGTGTAATACCTCTACCATGAGATGACACCGTTATGACTTCTGCGCCAAATGCTTCCATAGTGCGCCGTTTTAGATCTGAGAATGCATCCGAGAATATGGCCATGAAATTAATGCCAGCACTTGCACAAGCAAATGCTAGCGCAGAACCTGTACTACCGCCCGTATACTCAATGACCGTCTGTTTTTCTGTTAGGTCACCTCTGGTTAGGGCATTCCCTATTACAGAAATTGCCATTCGATCTTTGAAAGATCCAGTTGGATTGCCACTTTCAATTTTTAGCCATACTGATGCGCAATTATCAGTTTCAGGCAAATTTAATTTAATAAGAGGTGTATTACCTACCTGTGAATACGCACGGGGTGCAATCATTCTCGAGCATTCCTTTTAATTGATGGTTTGCGAACAGATAGTATTTGTAAAACGATCTTTATAGTCCAGATTTAGTACTACTGAAATCATACTAGATAAGACGCCACGCACGTAGCAAATGACCTGATCCAAATAAACGCCTTTGTGAGTGAGTAGGGGTATTGTGATTTGAGGTGAGGGTAAAATTAACACTAATGCAGTACAGATAATATACTTGAATAGAACTGCCCATTTGTGGAGTAGTTCTGACGTTTCTAGCAAAAGGAAAACCTCATGAAAAAAATTTTACTCATAGCTGCATGTATTATTGGATTTGGCCAAGCTGGCTTAGCGTCAGACATTCCAACCACAAATTGGGGCGCCGTGTTGAAAGTCCCATTGAGTAAAGTCGGGGACGTGGAAAAAGGATTAGTTGCATGGGGTAACTGGATCAAAGAGACCCATCCAATGGGGGATGAGGCTTTAGGTCTAGACAGTCTGACCATAACAAAAGGAAACACTATTGGTGATCACGTATATTATGTGATCGTTGAAAGATATGATACAACCGAAGGCTTAAAGAACCATCAGAGTTTGTTTCGCCGAGATGTTTCAGGAAATTATGCGAGTATGTTTTCTAAACTTGGATTTATGAGTGTATACCGCGTGAGTGGGTCTGAGCAGGTTAAAACGCTGTTTAGTATTGTCCCTTAGTAAAAATAACTCCTTAATGTATAACCGTTGCCAATTTTGGCATGGTGTGCCCAAGACGAAAAAAAAACGCCAACGTCCGTTCTGAGGAGCATTGACGTTTTTAGTAAATATGAAGGGCAGAAATTGGGAGGAATGCCCTATGCCTGTAAAAATATGCTGCATTGCAGCATAAATCAAGGTTGACTTTGCGTAAAGAGATTTGATTTAATTCCGCAGTAGCTTTGACCTAACTAATGATGAAAATTTCTGCTATATTTTGCGCATAACAAAAAGGAAAAGGTTATGCTTAGAGGACTACATAGAGCATTAATACTCTCAAATGCTGCAAATGCACCAAGACATGCTGTAACTCAGAAATAAATTTTACCTAAAATTAAAATGGAGACTCTACAATTGATATCCTCCCAAAACGAATTAACTGGCGTCGCCCAGTTCCATAAGAACTTTTTTATTAAACACAGTTGCAGTTGAGGAGTCTACAATTCTAAACCCGTATAGTTTTGCCTAGTGAAAGATTATTATTCAGTTGGTAGGGTTGCCTGTGGAGTGTTGGACTATGATGACCATCCTGAGCGGTTGGGGGAGAGGTAAAAACTATATAAAAGCTTATATCAACTGAAAACGATTATAAAATCCATGAGCCATGTCTTTGGTCTAGTGATTGACAGAATTAATTTTGCCTCTCACATTAAACTCAATTAACTCATAAAGCAGAACAGTTATAATGGAGAGTAGGTAATCGAAGCGTCATATAAAAATAGTGAGAAACGACCTTCGGTTTTAGATCTGTCAGAGGCCGATATCTTAGCTCTAATGCCACGTATGGATTGGGATCGACCACCATGGAATAGGTGGAGCTTTCAGCGTATTAGGAGCCTAATGCCCACAGCACAAGTCTGGCGTGGTAACGACAAGACAATGCCGATACCGCGACAAGAAAAGGATATATCACAGATTGAATTTACCCAATCAAACGAGGGTTCACAGACAATTGAGGCGTTTCTTGATGACACCTACACAGACGGGTTTTTGGTGATGGCGGATGGCTATATTGTCCATGAGAGCTATCACAATGGAATGCGGCCTGAAACGCCACATTTGATGCAATCAGTGTCCAAATCAATTACTGCTACGGTTGCTGGTATCATGATTGGTCGGGGAGAACTTGACCCATCTGCTCTAGTTAAAAACTATATGCCAGAGCTGGCAGAAACAGCGTGGGCAGGGGCGACGCTTCAGCATGTTTTGGATATGACGACTGGCGTTCAGTATAGCGAAGAATATACACGGCTTGACTCTGATGTTGGCAAGACAGATGTCGCTTCAGGCTGGAGGCCTATCGCGCCTGATGCGAGCCCCAATATTGATTGGCCGGCTTCGGTTTGGGATCAAATATTATCATTGAAAATTTGTGATGCTGATCATGGTAGCAGATTTTTATATCGTTCAATAGAAACAGACTTACTCGCACATATTATGATTCGCGTCTCTGGCTTGCCATTACATATGCTGATCAGTCAAGAATTATGGCAGCCAATGGGTGCTGAAGAAGATGGATATTTTACAGTTGATGCGCGTGGATATGGGCTGGCAAGTGGTGGTTTTAATGGCTGCTTGCGGGATTTTGGCCGCTTTGGTCAGCTCTATCTTGATGATGGTATGTGCCATGGTAAACAGATTATTCCACAGGACTGGATAGCGGATGTCAGACGTGGTGAGCATGGATTATGGTCTGAGGAAAAACGTAAGCTATTGCCAAATGGCTGCTACCGAAATCAGTTCTGGATCGAAGATGAGAACAAAGAATCATTTATGTGTTTAGGAGTATTTGGACAGATTATTTATATCGCACCAACTTATAATATGGTGGTTGTTAAATTATCGACCTGGCCCAATTTTCTTGATGATGATTTCAAAGTTGACACACAACTTGCCATTCACGCGATTGCTGCTGAATTAAGGAAACATGTTGACTGAAGTTAAAAACAGAAGAAAGATAAAGCATCTACTATAAAAGATGGTATAAATAATACGGAATAAAATTATCTTATTTCACTAGTTTATAGCTTATAGTTTTACATACTACGAGTTACTCCCCCATCATTACGGATGCTTTGACCAGTTATATAACTGCTATCTTCTGTGAGTAGGAACGCTGCAGCTCTAGCTTGCTCTTCTGCACTCGCTAGACGTTTGAAGACAGACATCTCTGCAAATTTTTGAGGTAAATCTAGGCTGTCAGTGAATCCAGGCAATAAGCAATTCATGCGTATATTATCAGCGCCATAGCGATCTGAATAAAGCTTTGTAAATGATGATACACCTACACGATAAACACTTGATGTCGGGAAGGTCAGGCTAGGCTCAAAAGCTGAAAAAGTTGTTATGTTAACTATAGAACCACCACCCTGCGATTGCATTACTGGTGTTACTAACTTCGACATGCGTATCACTGGTAATAAAACCATTTCATTTGCTATTATCCAGTCTTCATCTGAGATTTCTAGCAAGTCTCCTTTTGGAGGCCCACCAACATGAATTAATAAGCTGTCAATACGCCGATATTTCTCCATGGTGGTATTGAATAGTCCCTGCAAGTCTGTGGCATTCTCTGCTTTCCCCTGAACAGCTATGCCCCCCAGTTTATTAGCAAGTATTTCACAATTTTTTGAAGGTGACATCAAAGCTAGGTCGTAATGTCGTTTTTTCATCTCTCTGGCAACAGCTGCACCCATTCCGCTACCGCCGCCAATAATTACGCACACCTTATTTGTCATAATTGCTCCATAGTTTTAGTTGTGTTTTTATTATGCTACCTCTGTAGCAAATGGTGTAAATCAAATAAATGCCCTACTGACTGAGCAGGGTACTTGTGAGTTGAGTAGATTTTGGTCCTATGAAAACTCATGTAAACGGATTGTTTCCACTAAGGTGGCCTTTGTTTTTATGTAAGGGCTCTATCCAAGTGTGAATAACCTCCATCGACCACCAAAAACTGCCCTGTAATGTGTCCCGCCCATTGCGACAAAAGAAACACTATAGGCATAGCTAATTCCTCAACTTTTGTCATTCTTTTCTCTAGGGGGATACGACTTGTGATCTGTTTAAGTTTTTCATCAGGCGTTTTAAAGTCTTCCAACCATTTTTCGTACATAGGTGTCATAACTTCTCCAGGGATAATTGCGTTTACTCTAAGTCCGCAATCTGAATGTTCTGCAGCCCACTCGCGAGTTAAAGCTAAGATACCTCCCTTTGCAGCTGCATAAGCTGAGGTTCCCGATTGACCAGTTAAAACAACTTTTGATGAAACATTCACTATTGCTCCCTTAGTTTTTATTAATTCCTTTATACATAAATTTGCCATCGTGTAATAATGGACAAGATTTCTATCGAGTGATTTGCGAAACTCATTTGGCCCAGCCGAAAGGCCAATGGCGTCATTAATCCCAGCGTTATTTACTAAACCATCAATTCTACTCAGTTTAGTCAGAATATCTTTCACTGCATGTTTGCAGTCTTGATCATCACAAAGATTCAGGGTTTTCCAAACTGCTTTTGGACATCGCTTTTTTATGATTTCATAGAACGTGTCATCTGGGTTTGACTTATCAATTATAACCGGCGTTGCACCAATTAATGAAAGCTTGTCTACAACTGATGCTCCAATACCAGAGCCTCCTCCAGTAACAATAATTACTTTTTCTTTTAAACCAAGTTCCATAATTTAAACCTACCAATTTCTATGTTTCAAACTGGGTTTCAAAGGGTCCGAAAGTTAGCAAAAGTAAGATCTGATTAAAAGTCCTGTATAAGCAAGTCTTGATGTCCAATAATTTTGGATCAAAAACTATTAGCACTTAAGACGCTCCATTAAGTTTTTTACAATTTGCGACGTTACTTTTTCTCCCTTTTCTGATGATGAGTTGCTTGCTGAATTAGTATACCAAGTGCTATTATCAGAGACACGATCCATTTCAACTCCGTCTGGAGCAAGCGCCATCAGAAGCGAAGTTTCTCCTTCGCCCGCATGGTCAAAAATATAATTTTTAACAATTTCGCAATCCATTAAAGGATGTAAGTTTATCCAATTAAATGGGTCACTACCGGCCTGATTTCTGGTATAATAATCACTCATATCTTGCTTCCCCCACCATGCCTCACCTTCCGTGCGTTCTAGGAATTTAAAAATTGCCTGTTTAGCACCAATTTTAAAAGCAAGATCAGTTGGCATGCCAGATGTAAAGTTTTCGGTTTGGTGGTGCACGATCCCATGTATATTTCGAAATCCTATTCTCAACAAACCAGTAAATATTTGTTCAGCAAGGGGAGCAAGGACCGCTGCATCAATATGCAAGCTACCTGTTCCTTCTGGGGCTGCTACGGCATAACTAGCAGCACCGTAACTAAACGGTGGCAGAATTACTACTTCCATCTGGTTCTCTAACCTATCCAGGATCTTGGTAACGGCAAGCGTGTCCATACCCACTGCCATATGTTCACCGTGATACTCCATCACTCCAATGGGAAGTACAACTGGTGTATTTTTGGTGATCTCTTCCTTAATTTGGTATGGTAACATGAATTCAAAGCGCATATTGACTCCCTCATTGGATTGTTTTTCTAAAATCAAAAGTCATTAATTTAGTTAATAATATATACTGAATTATATCGACAGTATTGCTTCCATTTTTTATTGGTCATATGCGGCCAGCACCAAGCCAGAAAGTGAATCTGTTCTACTCTCTCCATAAAACTCTAGCATATGTTCTACTGTGTCTAGCCAATTAACTCCATCCACTTCATCATCGCCTGTTTTTTCTATTTCATCATATTCCATAATGCTGATGAATTCACTGTCACTAGTGGAGATCAAACGCATAGACAGAGCTTTTGAGTAATCGTAATCTTTGATGGCCCTTATGAAGTCATCTACATATCCATCTTTAAGTTTATATTTTACGATTGTTACTATATTCATCTTTAATTCCTCTAAACTTGATCTATTCTTTTTTAGTTAACAAAGAGAACAACAGATAGTATGGCTGGTAGTATTTTATTTTATCACAGTTTTGTCCGAAGAGTTGGCTGCAATAAAAACAGGATCTTCCTCAGTTCTAAACTGAGGTAAGTTATCATGTATAATATCCCATGGGATTTTACTTTCGATACCTAAGTGAACTCCATTTGGCTGCCAATTCTCTGGATCATCAAGGGTTCCAATGAAAACAGCGTCTAGAGATTTGTAACTAAAAACGATAGGGCTGCCACAATCGGTGCAAAAGCCTCGTTTTGCGATATCTGACGATTGAAAATATTTTGGCAAACCACTTGTAAATTCCAATTGGCCTTTGTCGAATGCAGCAAAAGTAGCAGATGTATTACCATAAGCTTTTTGACACATACGGCAATGACATACGGATACCCATTTGGGTTGACCCACTGCTTTATATCGGATTTTATTGCAAAGGCATCCGCCTAAAATTTCGCTGACCATCACCAATACACCTCTGCCAATTATATCGCTTAGTCAATAACTGGGCCATCAAAAACTATAGTTTCGTAAACATGATGACCGTACAACTCCCACCACTGCTTAGCGATTTCCTGAGCTTGATTGAGTAAGTCTTCGTTTTCATAAACAGTCGTCATCATTGTTGACTTTTCACCCGTTCGCACAATGTGCCTACTTACCGAAACTGGCATATTGTCTGGATACCATTTTCGCCATGCGATTATTGCTACGTCCAAATCTTCTTCAGATTTAAACTCCGTACTTATAATTCGCGCATGGGGCATTTGTGGAACTCCTTGGTTTGCAACCAGTCTGACAAACCCTACTGCCTCTGACAATGGAAAATAATAAAATTATTAGACAGATAATTAAGTTCTTTGGCTGTTTGAATAGGCGGCAGATAAATGCAAAAATTATCTGTCATAGTATGCTACGCCCTTAGCAAATGATCTGACCCAAACAAACGCCTCAGTCAGCGAGTAGGGGTGAGGGAGTTATAAACGAGGTACATTTTTTGTACTTTTTTTGAGCTCAAATAAAGCTGAAACTGGTATGATAAAAAAGGAGATACTTATGTTGTTTAAAATTACCTACTCAATTCCTGTTGAAAATGTAAAATCTTGCCAAGAGCGTTTTATGACTGGTGAGGAAAAAATGGATGGATTAACGGTTACAGGAAGATGGCACGAAGTTGGAAAGAGCCAAGGCTTCATGATTGCTGAGGCTGACGATATGATTGCGGTAGGCAAATTTACCAACCAATGGAGTGACCTGTGCAATATGGATGTTACTCCGATTATGACTGATGAACAGGTCGGGCAAGTTCTTATGGCATAGCAATATTTTTGTAGAAAGGTTCCTGTTCAGCAATGGGTTTGAATGATCGTGTGTATGTCCTTCTTTATGCAAGATAATAAGCTAGGCCCGTATCAAAGATCTTAAGCTCAATACACGCAATGGTGAGCGAACGGGATATTGTGAGTTAGATTGGATAGCAAACTTCTGTGGAGAAAACAGTGCAAACACCTATTACTTTTTTGCCAAAGATGATATCTAATCGAACTCTTTTATCTACAAGGAAACAGTCTTCTTAATCCAAAATAAACAGAAACGGCAACCTGCTTTGACTTGTCAGTTTCAAGTCGCATGGCCTCCTTAGAAAATTTTACGGTAGTAGCGATAGCTTGAAATTTTTCGCTTTCACTGGTCATTACTACAGCGCCGCCGATAGTCACATTCGCAGGGATGCACATATCTACTGGATTTCCAAATGCAGCGTTTACGGCATTACCCATAACTATCCCGTCTGCAAGACCTGCTAGATAAAACTCTTGCTCTTCCTGAGTAAGTATCTGTTCAAATTGATCTATTGTCATTGCACCTGCTTGAGTTGCAGCAATAGAAAGAAATATACTGGTTATTATTTTATCCAATTAATCACCCTTTCATTTGCCCAATTTAGCTTAAACTTCCGTTGGGCTGTGAGTGATGCGGGTATTTGCAAACTTATTTAAATCAATATTTACCTAACACTGATTTACTACAGTTCTACTGTCAAATATTTTCATATTCTGGTGAGGTTATTTTCTAAATGAAAACCACCTGTACAAATTGCCATGCAAACATACAAAACATTGCAATCAGTACTGCGTAAACAAAATATTTAAATAAACTTCTCATGATCTGAGGTTAATTCTCTTGATGGTTTTATCAAGGAATTTAGATGCGGCAAATTATTCACCAAACTTTATTCTACAAGTAGTATTTCCTAGAGTTGCAGCCTCTTCTGTCTTCGCCTCTCTAGATACTTTTAATAGACAATCCTCAAGGTTTCGAGGTTTATTAGCCAGCTGCGTATAGGCAAGTGCTCCAAGCAATAGAGCAATGGCTGCTGCTCTAGTTTGGTTATTTTTTATCCACGCTATTAAGTTATCCATAACGACTAAAAATCCCGTATACCTTAATACATATCCATTTTGCCGTACTAGCTTAGCTTGTAAATACCGTAAATATTTATATTTAAATAGTTTGAATTAAGTTTCGCTAATTTTGGTCAGTCTCTTTGGCCAAATTACGCCATGAGACAAGTGAAAGAATGGCAATAAGGCCTGTACCTACAGTTGGCGGTACTGCTGATATTTTACCTGAAAGTTGTAACACCAGGGTAGTAATACAAACTACGCTGAAAGCCAAAGTATAGCCTCTCATCACATGTGCCTGAAAAGCTCGACCTTCAATATTTCTTAAATGATAGGTGATTATGACCAAAGCCAAGATTAAGCTCGCAATTGCATAACGGACA
>CACPPZ010000015.1 GCA_902635985.1 Paracoccaceae bacterium | reverse complement strand
GTTTTCTAACATAATCGAGGCCTCCGAAAGAAAAGTTGTAGAGTGCCAACTTAAATTAATCGATAACCAATACCAATTTGACTTTAACGCATATGAAAGAAAACTTTCAGGTGATGAAAAGATGATTATTTTAAGCTCTCCACACAACCCCGGTGGACGTGTATGGACAAGAAAAGAATTAAAAGAAGTCGCTAAATTTGCAATGAAACACGATCTAATATTAGTATCCGACGAAATCCATCACGATCTGGTCTATCCAAACAAAAACCACACTGTAATGCCGATTGCCGAGCCAGAAGTTTGCGATCGTTTAGTAATGATGACTGCCACAACAAAAACTTTCAATATTGCAGGCGCTCATACCGGAAATGTGATTATTTCCAATCCAAGCTTACAAGAAAAATTTTCAAAAAGAATTACAGCCCTTGGGATCAGCCCAAATAGCTTTGGTTTATTTATGGCAACAACGGCATATTCATCAGAGGGGGCCAAGTGGCTCGATGAGCTTATTAAATACATCGACGGCAATCGCAATCTTTTTGATAGAGCAATTGATGCGATCCCCGGCCTAAAGTCTATGCCGCTGGAAGGAACATACTTAGCTTGGGTTGATTTTTCTGGTACTGGAATGGAGGAAAAGGAATTTATCTACAGGGTTCAAGAAAAAGCTAATATTGCAGTAAATCATGGAAGCACTTTTGGAGCCGGTGGTGAAAATTTTTTACGCTTCAATTTAGCCACGCCGCGAACGTTGGTTGTTGAAGCAACTAAACGATTAGAAGAAGCATTCTCAGATCTTCAATGAGTTAATTTAGCAACGCTACGGGCTTATTTTTAGATAGTACGAAATCTAGAGCTGGAGTATCTGTAACATCAGTACTTCGTTTAAATTCAAAATGAATTTCACCATTTTCTTCTGTTGATGCTATGATGAGACACTGAGATAAGTGACGAGACCCATCGAAAATATCTACCAATCCCCTCAACTGTGGAGCATGCTCAATATCCATAGAAAAACCATTATCCCAAAGCTTCAATACTGGAACATGGGCTCCATTAAACTCAACCCTAAGCCTACTTTTTTTCAACTTTTTATCTTTTTGGGCTCTGGTCAAGTCGGCATGCAGTTCTTTTGATAGAAACGTCGTCATAAAACCTCCTGACAACAAAAGTTTGTACTGGAAAAAAGGAAAATCAAGTATTTTATTTTCTCAAGAAATTTCTGCTCTAAGACATAAATCTTCAAAACAGTAGAATTCTGTTTAAACCATAAATATTTTTGTAAACAGCATTATATTTGCGCATACTCAGACACCCACTTACTAGATATTGAGTCCTGTGCCTACTTTGAAAACCCGAGCGGTATGACACAAATGCAACAGAATACCCATTTATATCCAAATCAAAAAAATATAAACCTTTAAAAAAGCGAGATAAATTGGGTGTTATGCGTGGACCGTGTAGATAACAGAATCGGAAAAACTAAACAGTGCCCAAGTCAGATAACGCTGAAATTCACTGGAATGCATAAAGTGAAACGCCGTGCCCATGATTAATTAAGCTACAAGCTGTTCAGCCTTTTTAAGATCAACTGAAACAAGCTGACTTACACCCTTTTCCTGCATTGTTACACCAAATAGCCGATCCATTCTCGCCATTGTAACTGCATGATGCGTAATTATCAGGAAGCGTGTGTCAGTTCGACGGCACATTTCATCCAACATATCACAGAACCGTGAAACATTTGCATCATCTAATGGGGCATCTACTTCATCTAAAACACAGATTGGCGCTGGATTTGCCAAAAAAACAGCAAAAATAAGGGCTAATGCTGTTAAAGTTTGCTCTCCACCAGACAAAAGTGACAAAGTGGACAACTTTTTTCCAGGTGGCTGGCACATAATTTCAAGCCCTGCTTCTAGAGGATCCTCACTTTCGACCATAACCAAGTTGGCCTCTCCCCCACCAAATAAATGCTTAAATAGTGTTGAGAAATTAGTGTTGACTTGCTCGAATGCGGTTAAAAGTCTTTCACGACCTTCTCGGTTTAACGAGGCTATACCATTTCGGAGTGATCTGATAGCTTCTATAAGGTCTGTTTTCTCACTTTCTAAGTCATCATGCTCAGATTGAACTTCCTGCATATCTTCTTCAGCCCGCAAGTTAACAGCGCCAAGTGAGTCGCGTTGCCTTTTCAGCCTGTTAACCTCAATCTCAAGTTTTTCTGAATTTGGTAATTTTTCTGGGTCTTTGCCTAACTTTTTCAATAGCTGCTCAGGACTTACTTGCATTTCTTCACTGATACGCTCAGCAGCTTTATTTACACTCTCTTCTGCCGCTTCACTCATCGCTTCGGCGCGTGCTCTGGATTCTCGCAGACTTGATGCTAAACGCTCAGCATCTCGCTCTTCTTCAACAAAATTACGCAAAACTTTCTCGGCCTCTAGAAGATCATTTTGAGCTTCAATTTTGTTTCTGGTTGCATCCGTTATGGATACTAAAATTTCATCTCGTCGTCTGGATAACTTTTCCGGTTCGGCAAGAGCGTCTTGCAACTGTTCTTGATTTTCTTCTTGCCTTTGAACTAGTTGTGAATTACGTTTTTCCGCTGTTTCTAAGCGATACTTCCAGCCACTAAGCTCCTTCGAAACTTCTTGCATTCTTTTTGTGCGCTCGTCACCTTCTCTGCGCACCTCATCATGTAGCGCTCTTTTCGACAACATTGATGCTCTGTGCAATTCAACACTATTTTTCGCTTCCTCAACCTCGGCTTTTACATCCTCTAGGTTAGCAAGCTCATCTAATACCTTTTTGGCCTCCACCATTTGTACTTCAGTAACTTCAAGATCTTTTTTATGTCGAGAAAGAGCCATAGATGACGTCTCAAGAAGATTTGCCGCTAGGTTTAGCTCCGCCTCAGCTCGATTTTGGGACCTTTGAGCTTCAGATAGGTTGCTATCTGCGTCTTTCATTCGATCTCTAGCAGTCCTATCGCTTTGAGTGTCATCAGCAAGTCTTTTTGTCAAAGTCTCATGTGCTGCCTTTGCAGCCTCTAATTGCACGTTCGCTCTTTCGTTAAGCTGCTTTAATTCCTCTAATCTATTCAATTGCTCTAAACGCAATGAAGTTGCGGTGGGTGCATCTTCCGACCACGCCCTAAAACCGTCCCAACGCCAAAGATCACCTTCTGTCGAAACAAGCCTTTGGCCAGGTTTTAGCAAGCGTTGCAACTTGGGTCCATCATCTGACTCAACCAGACCGATTTGGGAGATACGCCGATTTAAAACCTCTGGAACGGACACGTGATGGGTTAATGGGGTAACGCCAGCAGGTAAATCCTGCTCAACTGGCAGTTCGTCTAGAGAGATCCACCCTGATGGACCATCTTCCTGTACTTGCGGCGATCTTAAATCATCAGCTAATGCTGCACCGAGAGCTTTTTCAAAACCGTGTTCTACTTGAAGTCTATCAATTACCTGCCCCCCCTCCATAGTATCCCGCTCTAGGATTTTCGCTAGTGCAGAAACTTCAGCACTTATGGCATTGGCTTCACCTTCGGCAGAAGACAAGGCAGCTCTAGAATCCACTTCAAGCGCCTGTGTTTGATTTCTCGTCTCTTCTGCTTTAATTAAACTTTCGTCAGCATCCTTACTTTGCAGCACAGCCGCCTTAAAGGATTTTTCTGCCAGACTTAAATCATTTTTCGTTTTTTCTCGCGCTTTTAGAGCCTCTGATCTCGATGCTTCAGCAGCCAGCGCCTCTGATTTATACCTGCTAATTAACAACTCAATCTCTTGCGAATACCTTTCTGCAGATTGATGGCGCGCGGCTAGACGAGCCACATCTTCTGTTATTTGAGAAAGTTTGGCTTCTTCATCTCGCAAATTATTCGCTGCTTCATGCGCCTCTTCTGCAGCTTTCTTTAGTTTTGTATCATGACCATTAGAAGCTTTCTCCAATTGACCTGCTTCCCACTCAAGACTTTTGATTTTTTCCACTGCATCACTATTTAATTCCGCTTCGCGATCCAAATCCAAAATTAATTGGCTTAGACGGGTATTTATCGTTTCTATTCTACCTTTTGCATCGACCTCTTTTGCGCTCAACGTATCTCGTTCGACTTCCAACCTTTGAAGTAACGAAGAAGCAATAGCTTGTTTTTCTCTCAAAGGAGGAATTTTTTCCTCAGCAGCGGTGCGCCGGGAAGAAAGCTCTCTAACAGTGTGCTCGCTTTTGGAAGCCTTAATTGTATAGTCCTGTAACTCTTTTTGAGATTTTAACCTTGTTTCATCAGCCTCTTTCCAACGACGATAAAGCAATACACCCTCTGCCTCGATTAATTCCTGCATAATCTCGCGGTATCGCGTGGCTTGCTTTGCTTGACGTGAGAGTTGATGCAGTTGGGTTGCGAGTTGCTCCAAGACGTCATCAACTCTTACAAGATTGGTCTCGGCGCCTTTAAGCTTTAAATCAGCCTCATGCCGGCGCTGGTAAAGCCCAGATATCCCCGCAGCTTCCTCTAGAATCCGCCTCCTATTTTGAGGTCTAGCATTAATCAGCTCAGCAATTTGTCCTTGGCGGACTAATGCAGGCGAATGTGCACCCGTCGAAGCATCAGCGAAAAGCATTTGAACATCGCGAGCACGGATATCCTTGCCAGAAGCTTTAAATGCACTGCCGATATCACGGGTAATCCGTCGAGCAATCTCAATAAGATCATTATCATTGAACGCTTTGGGAGCCAGTCGTTCGCTATTGTCTAGTATCAAGGATACCTCAGCAAAATTTTTAGCAGAACGCGTTGCCGCTCCTGCAAAAATGACATCTTCCATGCCCCCGCCACGCATTGCTGTCGGCCTATTTTCCCCCATCACCCAGCGAATAGCTTCCAAGAGATTAGACTTGCCGCAACCATTTGGACCTACAATTCCTGTCAATCCATCTTGAATAATTAATTCAGTCTGATCTACAAAGCTTTTAAAACCTGTCAAACGCAGTTTGGAGAAATGCAATTATATACCCATGATTTTTGATTCTGTTTCTAAATGGATGAAGGTCAATTAAGTTTAAGTCAACCAATCCTATACCGCATATGGAAGAAAATAAACAATTATCCACAATATATCGTACATATCGTGTAAGCTAACAGTGAAACCAGAAAATACCGTTTGGAAAACAAATAATGTATCAAATAGACTATGCAGATCCTAGGCATCCGCAAATAATTGAACTTTTGAGAAAAAGTCACAGGTTAATGGATGAATTATTTCCAAATGAGGCTAATAGCTATCTAGAATTAGAAAGTCTTTTGGATGACAAGGTACATTTTTTTGCCGCACAGTATAAAAATAGTAACTACGTTGCCTGTGGCGCATTTGTACTTTTTAATGATTATGCTGAAATTAAATCAATGTTCGTAGATCCAGACTATCGAGGTCAGAGTATTGGAGATGCTATTTTAACCCATATGATAGGCTCTCTGAACAAAAAATCAGTGTCTGTCGTAAAGTTGGAAACAGGAACGCTACTAGAAAGCGCTCTGGCTTTATATAAAAAGCATGGTTTCAAATATTGCGATGCCTTTGCTAACTATACTGAGAATAATTATTCTCTTTTTATGGAAAAAAAATTGATAATTTAAAAAGAGCTAACTTATTTAAGTTTGAAATAAATATTTACACATTTTTGATCTTGAATCTAAAAGCTCGTCTATTATGTCGAAGTGATGGGCATTGGGCTGAATTATCAATTCGCATTGCCATTTTTTTGATAGCATTTCAGCTTGTTGCAAGAAAGCGGGCCGTTCATTTTCTCCCACCCAAACCCTTGTATTTACATCGATTGGTTTATAAAAAAGTGGGCTTTCCAAAATTGCAGATTCTACTGATAGGTTTAAATCTGAATTTAAATCTGTAAACATTAGTGGTTGTAAGTCAGCAAGTGGCGAAATTGGTGCAACGCACGCCAGACGATCAGAAACGTTTTTAGGTAACACATCTTCGCATAACATTCTGGACACAAGATGCCCACCAGCTGAGTGGCCTGCGAGGACTAAAGGACCCACATTCAATCTTTGAGCTAGCTCAATGATACATTGCGCGATATCTAATGTTATTTGAGCAATGCTTACCTCTGGACATAATCGATAGCTAGGTATTACCGCAGCAAACCCATTATCCAATGCGCCTAACGATAAATGTGACCAGCTCGACTTATCAAAAGCCCTCCAATAACCTCCATGTATAAAAACAAAAACGCCAATGGATTTTTTTTCTGGATAAAAAATATCCATTTTTTCTCGATCAGAAGGCCCATACGGAATATCTAACTCGACATTGGAAAACAAAGCTCTTTCATTTCTGAAGTCATTAGCTTGCTGCTGCCATTTTTCTGGAAAAGATTTTGCGTTACTTATGTATTTTGCATTTGCGTAATCATCACTTAAGTCAACTTCTGACAATTTTTTTCTTCCTATAATTACAAAAACACAATACCTCTTGTATTGCTGTTTATAACATCTAATTGGAGAAAGCGAATGTCTACTAAAACTACAGACCTTGCAAATTTGTTACGTGATCCCTCTCTACTAGAGACAAAAGGGTACTTGGCAGGCAACTGGGTGAGTGGAGATAAAAACCAAACTTTTGATGTAATAAATCCAGCAAGAGGAGATACTATTGCTAAGGTAGCAAACCTTAGTCGCGAACAAATCTCAGCGGCGATAGATACTGCTTACGAAGCGCAAAAAGAATGGGCCAGAAGAACTGGTAAGGAAAGAGCTACTATCCTGAGGCGTTGGTTTGATCTAATGATGGAAAATTGCGAAGATCTCGCTAAAATTTTAACTGCGGAGCAAGGTAAGCCATTAACTGAGTCTATGGGTGAAATTGCATACGGCGCTTCTTTTATAGAATTTTTCGCAGAAGAAGCCAAAAGAGTTTATGGAGAATTAATCCCTGGGCATCAAATAGATAAACGCATTATGGTTCTTAAGCAGCCAATTGGCGTAGCAGCATCAATTACTCCTTGGAATTTCCCTAATGCAATGATTACACGGAAAGCAGGTCCCGCACTAGCTGCAGGATGCGCGTTTGTCGCCCGGCCAGCATCAGAGACCCCTCTTTCGGCTCTAGCATTAGGGGTCTTGGCCGAAAGAGCCGAACTGCCGAAGGGTATTCTTTCAATTTTGCCATCCACCGACTCATCAGGCACAGGGAAAGAATTCTGTGAAAATGAGAAGGTTCGGAAACTCACTTTCACAGGCTCGACAGAAGTGGGTCGCATTTTATTAGGCCAGGCCGCAAATAATGTTTTAAAATGTTCCATGGAGTTAGGTGGTAATGCCCCATTTATTGTTTTTGACGATGCCGACTTGGATGCTGCCGTTGAGGGTGCAATCATGTGTAAGTTCCGCAATAATGGCCAAACATGTGTTTGCGCAAATCGGATTTACGTACAAACCGGTGTATATAAAGAGTTTGCGGCAAAGTTAAAGATTGCAGTTTCTAAACTGAAAGTGGGTGACGGTTTTGACCCTAAAACCGCATTAGGACCGCTAATTGATTTTAATGCAGTTAAAAAAGTAAATTCACATATAGAAGACGCAATATCGAAAGGTGCTGAAACTGTCTATTGTGGAAATGATAGCGAGGCAGATGGAAACTTTATTAATCCAACTATTTTAACCGGCGTGAAAAAAAATATGAGAGTAGCCACCGAAGAGACCTTTGGGCCACTTGCTCCACTGTTTGAATTTTCAACGGTTAAAGAGGTTATAGAATTAGCCAATGATACAATATTTGGGCTGGCTTCATATTTTTACGCAAAAGACTTGAGCCGCGTGTATGAGGTGGCTGAAGCTTTGGAATATGGCATTGTAGGAGTAAATACCGGTATAATCTCTACAGAATTGGCACCCTTCGGAGGCGTTAAACAGTCGGGACTAGGCCGTGAAGGCAGTCACTATGGCATAGATGAGTTCATGGAAATGAAATATGTTTGTTTAAGTGTTTGATCTCTAGAGTAAACCAGTTACCTGATTTACTATTCTTCAGAAATAAAAATAGATAACACTGGATAAAATTAGGGAATATTGGTGCAAAAGTGGGGAATTCAAAAGCGGGAAACAGTATCAGCGGCTGGATCATAGTAGACAAGCCAACTGGAATGACGTCTACGGCTGTAGTAAATAAAATAAAGTGGGCATGCGGCGCCAGGAAAGCTGGGCATGCTGGGACTTTAGACCCAAGCGCAACGGGAGTTTTGGCAATTGCTCTGGGTGAAGCAACAAAAACAATCCCCTATGTTACAAACCGAGAAAAATCATATATTTTTGAGGTTAAATTCGGTGAAGCAACAGATACTGATGATTCAGAAGGCAAAATTATACACAAATCTAAAATGCGGCCATCTGAACAAGATATACTAGCTGCAATTCCACTTTTTCAGGGCAAAATAGAACAAACGCCTCCTTTGTTTTCGGCAGTAAAGATAAATGGGGAAAGGGCTTATGCGCTTGCGAGGAAGGGTCACAATTTCGAAATAGCACCTAGATCTCTACTTGTTAGCAGCCTTAAATTAGAAAAATATATCAGTAAGAGCAATGCTGTTCTGGCATTGGAGTGCGGAAAAGGCGGATATGTTCGAGCTATTGCCAGAGATCTTGGACTAAAACTAGGCTGTTTTGGCCACGTTAAGTGGTTGAGAAGAATTTCGTCGGGTTCTTTCAATTTATCCATGGCGAGTTCATTAGACGAAATACTAAAAATGAGTAAATTGCCAGGAATCTCTAATTTTATTTACCCTCTAAAATTAGGCCTCGACACATTGAAACATGGGACTTGCAGTATATCTGCAGCTGATAAAATTAAGAATGGTAATTGTGCACCGGTCCTTTGCACAGGAGCGAAATCTGGGGACGAAATTTGGGTTAGCTATTGCGAAATTCCAATTGCAGTAGGAAAGTATCAATCTGGGTCATTTTTCCCAAAAAAAGTTTTTAACTTAGCAAAAAGTGAGTCCCATGATAACCAAACGATTTCTGAAAGATGATGCCTTTTCAGAAGCAATATATTCAGAGTGCGAAAAATATAGGTATTGTCTGTCCAGGGAGTGGGATGTCACAAAAAAAAGAGCTCATTTTATAATGCTCAATCCTTCAACCGCGACGGAATATCAGAATGATCCCACTGTTGAACGCTGCGAAAGACGCGCACGCTCACTTGGTTATGGTGCATTTTCTGTTACTAACATTTTCGCTTGGCGGGAGACAAATCCGAAGCAGATGGAAAAAGTTAGTGATCCAATAGGCGCCCAGAATGATAGTATCATTCTGGAAACATGCAAAAATTCAAACATTAATATCGCTGCATGGGGTACTCATGGGAGCCATCGTGCGAGAGGCACAGCAGTAAAAGAGATTTTCATTAAGGCAAAATTAAGAATATTCAGTTTAGGGATCACAAAGATGGGGTACCCAAAGCATCCACTCTACATAAGCTATCAGGTAAAACCGCAAATATGGCTGAATGGCGATAATGGTGTTTGAACTTTCAGTAATATCTGCACCGATTCTAGAATTTGTCTAAAATTAATGCACTTCACTTTCTGGAAAGATTAAAATAAAAGCCTCCGCGTGAGTGATTCACATTAATATAAAAGTCTTGCTGGACGACATCCCGGCTTGTACCCAAAATATAAAGGATAGTACGTTGTCGATTACTGCAGAAGAAAAAGCAAAAGTTTTAAAAGAGTTTGCAACAAAAGATGGAGATACTGGATCTCCAGAAGTTCAGGTTGCAATACTCACATCTAGAATAAATACATTAACTGAGCATTTTAAAACACATAAAAAAGATAACCACTCCCGAAGAGGCTTATTGAAGATGGTGGCTCAGAGACGTAAACTTCTCGATTTTTTAAAAAATAAGGAAGAAAAGCGTTATAAAGATCTTATAGGTCGCCTCAGTATAAGAAGATAATTTGAATTAACACATTTAAGTAACTCTCAAGGCACAGTCTGTCAGGGAAACCTGAAGGCTTTAGTTACTTAGTTTTCATCGCTTTAAATTCTTTTCTTCGTGTTATATACGCGCTTTATCTAGGTACCGGACTAGTGACCGTAGTTCGGGGTAACTGATTTGGTCAGGGGGAATACGCCCCCTATTGGAATGGCTTTATAGCCTTATTAGGAAATATAGATGTTTGATGTAACAAAAAAATCAATAGAATGGGGTGAGGAAACTCTCACATTAGAAACTGGAAAAGTAGCACGGCAAGCCGATGGTACTGTTATTGCCACACTTGGTGAAACCTCTGTAATGGCAAATGTAACATTCGCAAGAGCAATGAAAGAAGGACAAGATTTCTTTCCACTAACTGTCCATTACCAAGAGAAATATTACGCTGCTGGGAAAATCCCTGGAGGTTTCTTTAAGCGAGAAGCGCGCCCCTCCGAAGCAGAAACACTAACAGCTCGGTTGATCGATCGCCCAATAAGACCTCTCTTTGTCGAAGGCTTTAAGCACGAGGTTTTAGTGATGTGCACTGTACTTTCACATGATTTAGTCAACTCACCAGACGTGGTTGCTATGATAGCTGCATCCGCAGCTCTTACGCTTTCCGGCGTCCCTTTTATGGGCCCAATTGCAGCCGCTCGGGTCGGTTTTGAAAATGGTGATTATATCCTTAACCCAACAGTTGATGACATGCAGGGCCTCAAAAACAACCCAGATCAACGCTTGGATTTGGTGGTCGCAGGAACCAAAGATGCCGTTATGATGGTAGAGTCAGAAGCATACGAGCTATCCGAAGAAGAGATGCTCGGAGCAGTAACTTTTGCCCACAAGCAAATTCAACCGGTAATTGACCTAATAATTGATCTCGCAGAAGACTGTGCAAAAGAACCATTTAATTTTGAAGCTCCGGATTTTTCCAAACTACTCAAAAATGTTAAAAAGATCGGTGAGAAAAAAATGCGATCTTCATTTGCAATTACCGACAAACAAGAACGACAACTGGCGGTAGCTGAAACGCGTGACTATATAAAATCAAAACTTTCAGATGAAGAATTAGAAGATCCTGATCTCGGTTCGGCAATGAAAAAACTCGAAGCCGGTATATTACGAGGAGATGTCGTCAAAGGTGGTAAACGTATAGATGGGCGAGCAACTACAGATATTCGCCAAATAGTTTCTGAAACCGGTTTGTTACCAAGAACTCATGGTTCTGCCTTGTTCACACGCGGTGAAACTCAAGCTCTTGTAGTTACAACGCTTGGCACAGGCGATGATGAACAAATTATAGATGCTCTGCATGGTAATTTTAGATCTAATTTCCTGCTACATTATAATTTCCCTCCATATTCTGTTGGAGAAGTTGGAAGGGTTGGCGCAACGGGCAGAAGAGAAATTGGCCACGGCAAATTGGCATGGCGAGCACTCCAAGCAGTGCTGCCAGCAGCAACCGATTTTCCATATACAATCCGTGTTGTCTCAGAAATTACTGAGTCTAATGGATCATCTTCAATGGCCTCTGTTTGTGGAGGCTCACTGGCAATGATGGACGCCGGCGTTCCACTAAAAAGTCCGGTTGCAGGAGTAGCGATGGGTTTGATTCTTGAAGAGGATGGTTCCTATGCCGTTTTAACAGACATACTTGGCGATGAAGATCACCTTGGAGATATGGATTTTAAAGTTGCAGGCACAGAAAATGGTATCACGTCCCTTCAGATGGATATTAAAGTTGCAGGAATAACTCCAGAAATAATGAAACAAGCACTATCTCAGGCTAAAGATGGACGCATGCACATACTTAAAGAAATGTCCAAAGCAATTTCTGAAGCTGGAGAATTCAGTGTGCACGCACCAAGGATTGAGACTATGAAGGTAGCCACTGATAAAATTCGGGAGGTAATTGGATCAGGCGGTAAAGTTATTCGCGAAATAGTCGAAACATCTGGAGCCAAAGTAGATATAAGCGATGACGGAACAATTAAAATTGCTTCTCCAGATGGAGCATCGATCCAAAAAGCATATGATATGATCCACTCTATTGTCGCAGAGCCCGAAGTTGGTAGCGTATACACTGGTACCGTTGTAAAGTTGGTTGATTTTGGGGCTTTCGTGAACTTTTTTGGGAAGCGAGACGGTTTGGTGCACGTAAGCCAAATTGAGAACCGTCGGCTAAACCACCCATCAGATGTATTGAAAGAAGGGCAGGAGGTTAAGGTTAAGCTCATGGGCTTTGACGACAGGGGTAAAGTTCGATTGTCAATGAAGGTTGTTGATCAGGACACCGGAGAAGAAATCACTGAGGATAAAAAAGAAGGTTAATAATTAGTTTGGAGAACACCAACCGATAAAGGTGTTCTCTATTCTAAGAATTTTCAAACGGAAATTTATGTGCAGAATCTAGTACCATGCCTCCGGTATTTCTCTTTTTCTTCTCGCTACATATTCAAGTAACTCTTCTTTAATGGAAACATCTATATCAGGAGCGTTGTAATTATCTAACATATTGTTCCAGCGTTCATATGCGCGTTTACGCATATCTTGACTTCCAGTCTCTTCCCAACGTTCAACATTTTCGCTGTCAGATAATTTAGGCTCGTAAAATGCTTCTTTATAATTTTGCATTGTATGATCTGAACCTAAAAAATGGCCGCCTGGCTTTACCTCTTTATAGGCATCATGAGCGAGAGAATTCTTATCTGTCACAAGGCCGCTATGCAGTAATTTTTGATAACTACCAAGCCTGTCAGCATCCATAATTAGCTTTTCAAAACCAGTTACCAAACCACCTTCAAGCCATCCTGCGGCATGTAGCGTAAAATTAGATCCCGCCATCATAGTTGAATGCATTGAGTCGGCAGATTCATATGCCGCCTGCGCATCCTCGATTTTAGAAGCAGTTAATGAGCCTCCACACCTCAAAGGCAAACCGACTCGTCTAGCAAGCTGGCCAATTACATAGTTAGATAAAACCGGTTCTGGCATTCCAAAAGTGGGTGCACCCGACTTCAATGACATTGATGATAAAAAGCTGCCCATAACAAAAGGCGAGCCCTTGCGTACTAGCTGAGCAAATGCACAACAAACCATTACTTCAGCCATTGCTTGAGCAATCGCTGCTGTAGTACTTACTGGACCCATTGCACCACATAGAATAAAGGGAGTTACAACCATAGCTTGGCCACGGCCAGAATACACTTGGATAGCCTCTGAGGCTACTTTATCGACAAGTAAGGGTGAGTTTGTATTTACGTTGGCCATAATACAGACATCGCTCTTCATCTTATCAGACCCAAAGACAATTTCCACCATATCAATAGTATCTTGAGCGCGGCTTTTTTCTGTTATTGCTCCTAAATGCGGTTTGTCAGAAAGAGTCATGTGGGCCAGTAACATATCTAAGTGGCGTTGGCTTACAGGGATATCTGTTGGCTCTGCAATTACAAAAGATCCGTGATGAAGATTTGGATGCATAAATGTTAATTTCACCAAATTCTGAAAGTCATTTAATTTAGCATATCTACGACCATCTTTCATATCGCGTACAAAAGGTGCGCCGTAGATTGGCGCCAAGACTTGGTTTACCCCTCCAATGGTTACTGAACGTTTCGGATTTCTGGCATGTTGAGTAAACTCGCTAGGTGCATTAGAGCACAGTTGCCGAATCCAATTTGCATCAGCGCGAATAAGATCTTGATACTCGCCGCAAGGTTTGACCCCCGCCCTTTGCCAGATACTTAAAGCAGCGGGATCATCGCGGAAAGCTATGCCTATATTTTCAATAAGCCAGTCCACCTGGCCTTCGATTATTTCTAACTTGTCCTCATCAAGTATATCAAAAAAGGGGATGCTACGTTTAATATGAGGTGATGCACCTCCAAAAATTTCTTTGTCGTTCCTTCGCTCAGACCGCCTGCGCCTATTCATAAATATGCTCCATCTGATCTGCACAGTCCAATCGTTAAAATAGAATTGTTTATTTTTAATTTAAGTTAGCCATCAACTTCGAAGTTTTTCATTTTTGGCATCATAAGGGCTATCAGAAGTTACAACAGCGTTCCATAAGGTATTCTGAATTTTAACTTTCAGCTTTTGACCCTCACCCGCAAAACTTGGATTAACATAGCCCATAGCTATTGATTTCTCAAAAACAACAGAATAACCGCCAGAGGTTAATCTTCCAATCCGTTTGGTTCCATCTTCAGAATAAAGTGCCTCGCGACCCCATGGATCTGAGTCCTCTGGCCCGTCGATAAGTAGAGTAACACATTTTGACCTTATACCTACCTTTTCCATTTGCGCCTTACCATTGAAATCCTTTGACATATCCACAAATCGTGGAAGATCCGCCTCTAAGGGCGTAGCATCCCTGCCTAATTCTGTTCCAAATGCTCGATATGACTTTTCTTGACGCAACCAATTTTGAGCTCTAGCCCCAACCCATTTCAAATCATATTTCTCTCCAGCACTATGTAAGAGATCAAATAGATAATTTTGCATTTCTATTGGATGATGTAATTCCCATCCTAATTCTCCAGTGTATGAAACTCTTATTGCATTAACCGAACACATACCTAACTCAACTCTTTTAAAACTAAGCCAAGGGAACCGTTCATTTGATAACGCTGTCTCTTGGTCTTCGTCCCTGACAAGTTGGGATAAAAAATCACGGGATTTTGGCCCGGCTACAGCAAAAACACCCCATTGCGATGTTACATCATGTATTTCAATATACCCAAATTCAGGGGATTTATCTTCAGCAGATTTACGCAAGTAGTCGGCATCGTAGTCCGTCCAAGCTCCCGCCGAAACAAGATAAAACTCGTCTTGCTTCAACCTAACTATCGTATATTCGGTCCGCGTTGTACCTGCATTTGTTAAAGCATAAGTTAAATTTATACGACCAACTTTTGGTAGTTTATTACAAGTAAACCAATCCAAAAAGCGCACTGCCCCCGGACCTTTAACAAGGTGTTTAGTGAACGCAGTAGCATCAATTATTCCAACGTTATTTCTGATTGCACTTGCTTCTGCAAGAGCATATTTCCACCACGCGCCTCGACGAAAACTCCTTGCATCATGGTCAAAATTTTCATCTGCATTGTGCGGGCCAAAATAATTCGGACGCTCCCAACCATTTACTTGACCAAATTGCGCACCCAGTGTTTTCTGGCGTTCATAGGAGGGAGAGGTTCTTAGAGGCCTGCATGCCTGTCGCTCTTCATCAGGATGGTGCAAAATATAAACATGCTCATAACATTCTTCATTTTTTCTCGCTGCATATTCAGTAGTCATCCATTTGCCATACCGCTTGGGATCTAGCGATGCCATGTCAATTTCAGCCTCACCCTCTATCATCATCTGAGCTAAATAATGGCCTGTTCCACCGGCCGCTGTGATACCAAAACTAAATCCTTCAGCGAGCCAAAGGTTTCGCAAGCCAGGTGCTGGACCAACAAGAGGATTTCCATCAGGCGTGTAACATATTGGCCCATTAAAATCGTCCTTTAGACCAACGTTTTCAGTAGATGGTATTCTATGGATCATTGACAAATATTCTTGCTCAATGCGGTCCAAGTCCAACGGAAATAGATCTGCTCTAAAACTATCCGGCACCCCATACTCAAAACGAGCAGGTGCATTTTTTTCGTAGGGTCCCAGTATCCAGCCACCTCGCTCTTCACGCACATACCATTTTGCGTCAGCATCCCGCAGCACTGGGTGTTCTGAATTACCTAGTTCCCTAAATTTAACTAGTTCCTTGTCAGGCTCTGTAACAATGAACTGATGCTCAACTGGTATTGCTGGAATTTTAATTCCTAGTAAAGCTGCAGTCCTTTGGGCATGATTTCCAGTGGCAGTAACCACATGCTCAGAAGTAATAGTAATTTTTTCATTACTCGCTACCAAGTTACCACCCTTTTCAACCATTTTACTGCATATAATTTCCCACTCGGACCCTTTCCAACGATAAGAGTCGACCTGAAGTTTACGCTCAATTGATACCCCTCTTTGCCTAGCGCCCTTTGCCATTGCCATGGTAACATCGGCAGGATTTATGTAACCATCGGTAGGGTGGTATATAGCTCCAACTAAATCTTCTGTTCTTACTAACGGCCAACGATCTTTGATTTGGTTTGGGGTCATCCATTCAAATGGGACACCACAAGTTTCAGCTGTAGAAGCATATAACATATACTCGTCCATTCGCTCCTGACCTTGAGCCATGCGAAGATTCCCAACCACAGAGAAACCTGAGTTTAATCCAGTTTCAGCTTCAAGCGTCTTGTAAAAATCTACGGAATATTGATGGATGTGAGTCGTTGCATAAGACATATTAAAGAGAGGGAGGAGCCCTGCGGCATGCCATGTTGAGCCAGATGTTAATTCATCACGCTCCAACAGCACGACATCATTCCAGCCTCCTTTGGCCAAATGATAGGCAATTGATGTTCCAACTGCACCGCCACCTACTACAACTGCTTTAACATGGGTTTTCATTATTTTCTCCTACCGATAATATTTTTTGATCATTATCTTATGCTAACACCGAACCTAGCCGACATTAAAAATCAAAAATACGACGTTTGACCTTTTATTTTTAAATGTCCAATTATCATTGGTTAAGTATTTATTTCCAATAATATTAATTACTTACAGAGACGCAAAATTATCTGTTTGTTAGTAGAATAACCTTTATCTAAATGCAGTTGAGGCGTATAAGATTATTGCTAAGAACTACAATAGAATCATACATGATTGAATTTTATTAACAAAGGCACGGACTTATGGTTGGGTTATCAAGCATCACCGGTATTTTATCCCAAGATATGGCAATAGATTTGGGAACTGCAAATACCTTGGTTTATGTTAAGGGCAGAGGTGTGATCTTGTCTGAGCCATCAGTGGTCGCCTATCATGTAAAGGACGGTGGGAAGAAAGTTTTAGCGGTAGGAGAAGATGCCAAATTAATGTTGGGCCGTACGCCAGGTAGCATTGAAGCAATACGCCCAATGAGAGAGGGTGTAATAGCAGATTTTGACGTGGCAGAAGAAATGATAAAGCATTTTATAAGGAAGGTGCATAAAAGGTCTACATTCTCAAAGCCAAAAATTATAGTATGCGTTCCCCATGGAGCAACTCCTGTAGAAAAAAGAGCTATACGTCAATCCGTTCTATCAGCAGGCGCAAGAAAAGCAGGATTAATAGCGGAACCAATTGCAGCAGCGATCGGTGCGGGCATGCCAATAACTGATCCAACAGGCAATATGGTTGTTGATGTAGGCGGAGGAACAACTGAAGTAGCGGTACTATCATTGGGCGACATAGTTTATGCCAGATCTATTCGAGTTGGTGGCGACAGAATGGATGAAAGCATAATAAATTATCTTCGGAGACATCATAATTTACTTGTTGGGGAAAGCACTGCGGAGCGTATAAAAACATCAATTGGGACAGCACGCGTTCCGGACGATGCACGAGGGTCATCCATGATGATTAGAGGGCGTGACATTTTAAATGGTATTCCAAAAGAAATTGAAATCACGCAATTACATGTAGCAGAAGCTTTAAGTGAACCTGTTCAACAAATTTGCGAAGCTGTAATGACGGCATTGGAAACAACGCCACCCGATCTAGCAGCGGATATTGTGGATCGTGGTGTCATGCTGACGGGTGGCGGAGCGTTGCTTGGGGACTTGGACCTTGCGCTTCGAGAGAGAACAGGGCTTGCTATTTCGGTAGCTGACCAGAGCCTTAATTGTGTAGCTCTAGGTACTGGAAAAGCATTAGAATTTGAAAAACAATTAAGACATGCAATTGATTACGATAGTTAAATAGAGTAAATTCATCTTTTGAATAATGATCGACAGACGCAGACTGACTACTTTGCTCCTCTTCGCAGGTTAATAACCGTTGTCTCAATTTTAATTCTCTTTGGGCTTTTTGTAGTATGGAGGATTGACAATCCCAGAGTTGAGAAATTTAGAGCTCTAGTGATTGATACCTTCGTACCTAATTTTGAATGGATCTTGCGACCGATGACGTCTGTAGTAAAACTTGCACAGGATTACCAAAGTTATGAAAAACTTTTAGAACAAAATAAAGAATTAAGAAGAGAAATACAGCAAATGAAAAGCTGGAAAGAAGCAGCTTTACAATTGGAACAAGAAAATGCGCGTTTATTAGATCTAAACCAGCTGAGACTTGATAGCAAATTAACTCATGTTAGTGGCATCGTCATAGCAGACAGCGGGTCTCCTTTTCGTCAGTCAGTTTTATTAAATATAGGCTCTCGAGATGGTATACAAGATGGGTGGGCTGCGATGGATGGTTTAGGGTTAGTCGGTCGTATTTCGGGCATAGGTTCTTCAACAAGTCGCGTTATTTTACTGACAGACAACGCAAGTCAGATACCTGTCATCGTTCAGCCTTCTGGACAGCGCGCGATACTTATGGGCGACAATTCATTTGCTCCTCCAGTAGAATTTATCGAAAATGTTGACCTAGTTCGGCCTGGAGATAGAGTTGTTACATCTGGTGGAGGTGGTTTGCTACCAGCAGGACTGCTAGTTGGAACGCTCGCCATGGACCCAAATGGCAGACTAAGAGCAAGATTAGCAGCTGACTACGAACGGTTAGAGTTCCTGAAAGTGCTGCGCGATTATGGTACAGAAAAGATTGACAGCTTTGGGAGTTTAATAAAATCGAAAGAAAAGTCACCTGATGTATCTATCACTACAGCACCTTCCGAAACAGTAAATGAGGCGTCCAGTGAGTAACATTCCAAGCGAACGTATATGGATTTACCGCATTATATTTATAGCAGTCGCTATTTTTCTTATTTTGGCCAATCTGATGCCACTACAAACGATGCCTCAACGCTGGCCTTGGCCAAATATTCTGTTGCTCGTGATATTCTGCTGGTCACTGAGAGAGCCAAATTTTGTACCAATTCCACTAATTGTAGCTGTCCTTCTTTTGCAAGACTTTTTGCTGCACCGCCCACCGGGATTATTTTCGGGAACAAGTCTTATAATACTAATTTGGATAAAGGCGATAACAGCTAGCTCCGACGACAAATCATTTCTGGCCGAGTGGGTTCGAGTGTCATTGGCTTTTGCTGCTATTTCATTAATCTACCATTTGGTACTCTCATTATCATTTGTAAATACAACAGAACTCAGAATTAGCTTAATCCAAACGATATTTAATATATCTATATATCCATTTATTGTTCTGGTTTCTCATTATATATTTCGGGTTAAAAGACCATACTTCACTCGGAGTGGACGTGTAATCTAGAGATTTAAACATGTGGCAGAAGTCAAATATAGTCTCATATCGACATTTTCGCACGGCAAGGCGGGGTTTATTAGTTGGTGGTCTTCAGCTTGGCTTTTGTGGACTATTAGCTTGGCGGATGCACCATCTTCAAGTTGAGAAAGCAGAGAGCTTTAGACTAGTCGCAGACGAAAATAGGATAAACCTAAGACTAATCCCAAACCAAAGAGGTGAAATATATGATAGGAATGGAATTAAATTAGCAGGAAACGAGGCAAGTTACAGTATTACGATGGTTGCAGAAGATGCAGGTGATATAGATTTAATTTTAGAACGTCTGTCAAAACTAATAAATTTATCACCTGAAGATATAGAGCGTTCTAAGGCAGAGCTTGAACAAAGTGCAAAATTTTTACCTGTAACAATCGTGGATAGACTAGAAAGAGACGCTATTGAAAAAATTGCATTCAACGCCCCAATGCTGCCAGGCGTCAACCCAGAAATAGCCTTCTCAAGAACTTATCCTTTGGGTGAAATTTTTGCTCATGTTGTTGGATACGTTGGCCCGGTAAGTAGCCGTGATTTAGAATTAAGAAAAGACCCTGATCCGCTCTTGAGAATACCTAGATTTCAAATTGGTAAGGTAGGAGTAGAGAGAGAATTAGAGACCACTCTCCGCGGTAAAGCTGGAACTAAACGAGTAGAAGTAAATGCACTTGGTCGCGTGATGCGAGAAATAGAGAGAAAAGAAGGTTCTAAAGGGGCTAATTTAAAACTCACTTTGGATACAAATTTACAAGCATACGTGCGTGCAAGATTAGGGAATGAGAGTGCATCCGTGATTGTTATGGATTGTAACAGTGGGGAAATTTTGGCGATTTGCTCTTCACCTGCTTATGACCCAAATAAATTTGTACGCGGTATTTCTTTTGATGATTACAATACATTGCGAGACGACAACCGTAGACCTCTAGCTTCAAAGACAGTGCAAGATGCATATCCACCTGGGTCTACGTTCAAAATGGTTACAATCCTTGCAGCACTTGAGGCAGGAATTATAAATCATCGAGAAAAAATTAGATGTAATGGACATGTAGAAGTATCAAACCGAAAATTTCATTGTTGGAAACGCGACGGCCATGGCAACGTAGACTTAGTAAAATCTCTAAGAGAGAGTTGTGACGTTTACTATTACGAATTAGCTCAGCAAGTAGGCATTGAAAAAATTGCCGAGGTAGCCCGTATTCTAGGCCTAGGCAAATCGTTCAATATTGAAATGTCTGCCGTAACAGCAGGTATAGTACCAGACAAACTTTGGAAGCTCAATGCACGATCGAGAGAGTGGGTTGTTGGTGATACTGTGAACTCATCAATAGGTCAGGGATATGTGCTATCATCTCCCTTACAGCTTGCTGTCATGATTGCTCGCATCGCAACAGGCAACGAAATTTTACCAAGGCTGATTAAGTCTATAAATGGGGTTGAGGCTGATAAAGCACCGAGTAAGTTAAATTTAAATACAAATAACTTAAATCTTATACGAAAAGCTCTTTTTGAAGTTACGAACGATAAAAGGGGTACGGCATATCACTCACGAGTTTTGGATAAGAAAAGTCAAATTATAGGAAAATCTGGAACATCACAGGTTAGGAACATTTCTGCAATTGAAAGGACACTAGGTGTTCTGGAAAACAAAGATCTGCCCTGGGAACAACGTGACCATGCTTTGTTTGTAAATTATGCACCATACCATGATCCAAAAATTGCAGTATCAGTTGTCGTAGAACATGGTGGAAGCGGATCAACTGTTGCAGCACCCATTGCTAGGGATATTACACTTCAAGCCATCTACCGAGGTACTCCACCAATAACCGCATACCCTGTAGAAGATCGAGCCACAATTTATAATCAGCAACGTGACTTGAACAAATTGATGCCAAAAACCACAAAGTCATCGAAAGTCCAAGCATGAGCTACCTTGAATATCGAGTTAAAACTATACCAACGGGCTGGAGAAAAGTTCTATTTATGAACTGGGGCTTAATTGCTTTAATAATTGGTGCCGCATTTTCTGGGTTTGCAATGCTTATCTCAGTTGCAGGTGGGAATATTGAACCATGGGCATCAGCCCAAATGCAAAGATTTTCAATTGGCTTGTTAGCAATGTTTGTTATTGCAATGACGCCTATTTGGATTTGGCGGAATGTTTCAGTTCCAATTTATATGCTTGCGCTTATCTTACTTTTACTGGTCGAATTCTTAGGAAGTACTGGAATGGGTGCTCAAAGATGGATAAACTTAGGCTTTATCAATTTACAACCATCGGAAGTAGCAAAAGTAGCATTAGTAATGCTAATGGCAGCTTACTATGACTGGCTTCCTGCTGATAAAGTTTCAAAACCACTATGGGTTTTAGTTCCAATAGCTTTCATATCTTTACCTGTTTTGCTCGTTCTTCAACAACCTGATCTCGGCACTTCGATACTGTTACTTCTCTCAGGGGTAACGGTAATGTTTCTTGCAGGTGTACACTGGATCTATTTTGGAACGGTAATCGCATTTGCAAGTGGTTTTGTGCTAGCCCTTTTCAAAAGTAGAGGTACAGAATGGCAGTTACTACAAGACTATCAGTTTTCAAGGATTGATACATTTTTAAACCCCGACAGTGATCCCTTGGGCGCAGGTTATCACATTAGTCAATCAAAAATTGCTTTAGGCTCGGGGGGCTGGACTGGTAGGGGGTTCATGGAAGGAACACAATCTCGCTTAAATTTTCTACCTGAGAAACACACCGATTTTATATTCACGACTATTGCCGAAGAACTTGGTTTCATTGGGACAATCTCAATACTGGCAATTTATGTAGGAATTGTCATTTTTTGTTTGCACTCTGCATTGAGACACACAGAGAGGTTTTCTGCACTTTTAACCCTTGGCTTAACAACGACCTTTTTCTTATTTTTTGCGGTAAATATGTCAATGGTGATGGGCCTGGCGCCAGTTGTGGGTGTACCCTTGCCTCTAATTAGTTATGGGGGATCTGCTATGCTTGTTCTTATGGGTACTTTTGGATTAATTCAATCAGCTCATGTCCACAGACCTAGAGGTAACGTATGACACTGAAAATTTTATTTTCAGCAGGCAAAAAAAATTGGGGCCAGTATAAAGCACCATTAGAAGAGGCGTTTGCTTCGGTATCCCTAGATTATGATTTGAGAACAAGCTTTGCATCAAGCGAAGTGGATTACATCATCTATGCTCCAAGCAGCTCGCTTCAGGATTTTTCGCCATACACATCCCTCAAAGCAGTTTTGAACTTATGGGCCGGAGTGGAGGGGGTAGTATTCAATAAAACACTTAAAGTACCGCTAGCGCGAATGGTCGACTCAGGTTTAACCAGTGGAATGGTAGAATGGGTTACCGGTCACACCTTACGTCACCACCTTGGAATCGATAAACATATTCATGGGCAAGATGGTGTATGGCGTTCATATGTGCCGCCATTAGCAAAAGACCGTGTTGTAACGATATTAGGACTTGGTACTCTAGGAACTGCATGCGGAAAAGCTCTAAGAAGTCTTGGCTTTAATGTTCGCGGATGGTCACGAAGAAAAAAAAATGTAGATGGTATTTCATGCTTTTACGGTAATGATCAAATCGACTCATCTCTGACGGATGCCAACATAGTAATTTTACTGCTTCCAGACACACCCCTGACACAAAATATTTTAAATCACCATACACTTAATCTAACAAAAAGGGGTGCTTTTGTACTAAACCCTGGAAGAGGCCCTCTTATTGATGATAACGCCTTGATAGCCGCATTAGACAGTGGTCAAATTGAACACGCCACTTTAGATGTATTCAGGACTGAACCATTACCTGAAAGTCACAGATATTGGTCTCATAGAAAAGTAACAGTCGTCCCTCATAAGGCCTCCGAAACGAGGCCAACATCATCATCCCAAGTCATTGCGATGAATATAAAAAGAGCCGAAAATGGTCAAGAATTACTACATTTAGTAGATAGAGAAACTGGTTATTGAATGTGGGGAAATATCACCTTATGGTTGCCACAGTAGTCTTAATGTTATTGTGTGTTTGCTTTAAAGCTTAATATGAGCTTTACACATATAATTTTATCAAAATTTATATGAGCAATTTAAATGGTTCGAATTTTCTTAGTACGCCATGGGCAGGCAAACTCAGAAGCCAAAGATGAAATATCGTACGACAAACTGAGCTCCTTGGGCAAAATACAAGCTGGCTGGCTTGGACAGTATTTTGAGAAAAATCAATTCAACTTCGATGCTTGCTTTAGTGGTACACTTTTTCGTCAAAGAGATACTGCAAATTTATTAGAGACACACAATAACAACGAAATAATAAGAGATTCTAGGTTAAATGAGATTCAGTACTACACCCTATCCACACTTGTAGAGCAACAATTTGGCAAACAGCCACCAAAATCTGGTCAAGATTTTGAGAAGCACTTTGAGTTCATTATGTCAAAATGGAAGGCCAATGAGATAGAAAATTCCCCTGAGTCATACGTTGATTTTGCAGACAGGGTATCCGAGGTTTTTGACATCCTTAAAGATAGCGGAGATTCTATATTAGCAGTTACTTCTGGGGGTATTATAGCAAAAGCACTTCAAAATTGCTTAGGTTTGAGTGATAAAATGATGATAAAGTTCCTATTGGCGTCAATGAACACGGGCATAACAATTATTAATTACTCAAATGGGCAATTTAACGTAGAACAAGTAAACGCTTTGCCGCATTTGGATCATTTAAGCAGAATTAAATCCCGCACATATTTCTAATATTACATGGAACGATCCTATACATGACACATATTTTGATAAGAGCAGAATGCAGAGAAAATGAAAAACGAGTTGGTATTACACCATTAGAAGCTAAAAACCTTTTAGAAAAAGGAATTAAAGTTTCAATCGAGGAGAGTAATTCACGCATTATTCCTACTTCAAAATATCGTGATGTAGGATGCGAAATTGTCGAAGAAAATAGTTGGCCAAATGCACCTTTGGAAACAATAATATTTGGTTTAAAGGAATTACCTGAATATCCTTTTCCACTAAAACATCGACATATTATGTTTGGTCACGCATTTAAGGGTCAACCAACAGCTCAAAATTTGCTCAAAAGGTTCAAAGTTGGTGGTGGTGCTCTTTATGATATTGAATACTTAGTCAGCCCTACTGGCAAAAGGGTAGCTGCATTCGGCTACTGGGCTGGATATGCGGGCGCAGCCGTAACCATATCATGCTGGGTTTCTCAAAAAACAAATAAACGTCCAAAAAAATTTTCAACATATCGAGATAAAGATAGCTTGGACGAACAAATAAAAGGTGAAGTAGAAAATAACAAACTCTTACCAAGAAATGCGATCGTTATTGGTTCCCTTGGCCGAGTGGGTAGCGGTGTTATCGACTTGTGTGAAAAGATGAATATCGAGACGACAAAGTGGGATATTACAGAGACTACTACGAAGGAAAATTTCTCAGAAATATTGAACCATGATTTGTTCTTCAATTGTGTAGTTTCAAATAAAGAAACTCCAACCTTCATTTCAGAAGAAACAATTCAAAACGGCCAAAACCTCAGCATAATTGGAGATATAGCTTGTGATCCAGGTAGTATGAACAATCCAGTCGCCGTATATAAGGATGTTACGACCTGGTCAGAGCCAGTAACTCGCGTGAGTGAAGATCCTATTTTAGACGTGATGGCAATCGATAACCTACCTTCACTTCTACCCCTAGAAAGCTCGATAGATTTTGCATCTCAACTGTTGCCAACTTTAATGGAAATAGACAGAATAGACGAAAGCGTGTGGCTGCGAGCACATCAAACTTATTTGGATAATATGGAGCAAATATAAAATGACAATTCATTGGTGTGGGGCAGGTTTATCAGCAATTCCAGGTCTACGAAGACTTATAAAAGATGGATATGATGTAGTTGTTTGGAACAGAACTCTTGAAAAGGCTACTGAAGCCGTTGGTGACATTACAAAAAGCATTAGAGTATTTGACAAAGTCTCACTTCAAGACTGTCTCAAAGAAAATGACATTGTAGTATCGATGCTCCCCGCAGATTGGCATGTGCCTTTAGCCTTATTAGCATTATCAGAAAAGGCACATTTTGTGAGCTCTTCTTACATAGCACCTGAGATGCGGATACTTGATAGTAAATTTAAAAAAGCAAATCTAGTTTGTATTAATGAGGTAGGATTAGATCCCGGAATTGATCATTTAATGGCTCATAAACTGGTTACCGATTATCGCCAGTCTAAACATTATCACATTGAAAATGAACTGAGCTTTCTTTCTTATTGTGGTGGTATTCCAAAATTTGAAAATGATTTTAAATACAAATTTAGCTGGTCTCCATTAGGAGTACTTAAAGCCCTTAAGTCACCCTCTAAATCATTACGTAATTTCAAAGAGTTTATTGTAGAACGCCCATGGGACGCAGTCTCATCTTATCAAGCACCATTAGAAAAAGCTGAAACATTTGAAGTCTATCCAAATCGAGATAGCCTACCTTTCATGGAGGATTACAAATTTGACCCCACTTGGAGAGTAAAAGATTTCGTACGCGGAACGCTCCGCCTAAATGGGTGGAGCTTAGCATGGCAAGATATTTTCAGGGAAATAGAGGGATTAAACGGAAAAGCTGGCGATAATCGCTTGAAGGAAATGTCGGATCAATTCTGGAGTGAAAATGCTTACGAAAAGGATGAACCAGATAGAGTAGTTTTGTGTGTATCACTTAAAGCAGAAATGAAAAACTCAATCGAATGGCACAAGACATTTGTTATGGATGCATGGGGAGACAGTGAGGGCAGTGCGATGTCGAGGCTGGTATCACAGCCGGTATCTCTTGCAGTTGAAGCCGTTTTGCAGAAAAAACTACAAGCAGGAGTTCAAGCTGCTCCAAGCAACATGACAATAGTCGATGACTGGTTGTCAAAAATTGATAACTTGGCACAATACCTCAAAGTCATTCAGCATAACTGATACAAATCTTTAAATAGCTTTCGTTTAACTGAAAATTTTAAAATATAACCAGTCAGGAAAATTTTTTATAATTTTACTTATTATCGAAAAAACGCGTGGAAATGATGACTGGAAACGATTGGATTTCATATGCATCACAGAAAATTGTGCAGCTCTTTCTGGTGTCATAACATAGATTTTCTTATAGGGATTTTTATCAGTTAGCCTAGTTTTAATATATCCAGGGTTCAAAAGCTGAACATCTATATTGGCTTTGGCTAAATCTATTTTTAGTGTTTCTGCAAGAGACATCAGCCCTGCTTTTGAAGCACAATAGCCCACTGAACCAGGCAAGCCACGATAACCAGCAATACTTCCAGTTAATACAATATGTCCAAATCCTTGGCTTGTAAATTTAGGAACCAAATGGCCTAAACACCTCATTGCTCCAACAAGATTTACATCGACCATTTCCTCTGCTTTTTCTATATCCCATGAAGAAGCATTAATATGCCAGTAGACACCCGATAAAAATACAAACCCATCTAAAGTTTTGGGTAATTTACTAATCGCATTCCGAACGCTAGATTCCTCTGATACATCCATAGGTAAAACCGTTGAATTGAATCCAATTTCTTCGGCTAGTTCAAGTAGCCGCTCTTCATTTCTTGCAGAAATAATAACTTTTGCACCTATCTCAGCTAGTTGAATTGCAAGGGCTCTACCCAAGCCTTCGCTTGCACCGACTATCCAATAAGTCTTATCCCGGAAGTCACGCATGAGAAATTTGCACCTCATCGCGCATAATTTTAAAAAGTAAAAAAATTGATATGCATTTCAAGATACAAGGTAAAATTGCATAACCGAAAGTAAGCGCTAATAAAGCATTTTCAGAATTTGGCCCACTCGAATTAAAACCAACGAGCTCCAGTAATGGGAGAGAAATAACTGCTGCAAAGGCTAAGGTTGCCTTTGACACAAAGTTCCAAAGACTGAATCCAAGGTCGGGGACTATACTGCTGTTTTCTATCTGGCGAGCAAACAATACCGGTAATAGCGCAAGATCGGCTCCTACAGTTGCACCACTTAATAAACAAATGACAGAAAAAATTAATCCATCACCCTCTGCTAAGAACGTGGCTCCAAAAAATGAAATGATTGATAAGAGCATAGATATTTTTAAAATTTTAAAGACGCCATGAATATCTGCCAATTTTGTCCAGAAGGGGGTAGCTATTGCAGCTGCCAAGAAAAATAATATTAGAAAAATTCCTGCCCAGTCAGGTGCGTTTAAACGGCTTTCGACAAAGAACAAAAAAAGAGTGGAACTGAGAGCAACGGGGCTTGAATTTACCAATGCAAGAAATAGCAAATTTCTGATTCGTAAGTTTCTGGTTGCACTTAGCAAGCTAGAAAAAGAGCTCTGACTATCCTGAAAGGAATTAGAAGCAGGAAATTGAGACCAAACATGCATAAGTGCTAGGATAGCTGTGAGGCAGAAAAATATCGCGAACAGTGGATATCCATCAGCTGAAACTAATAGTAAAGTAGTGGGTAAAATTGCTGCAACACAAATCCCTAAAGTTGTTCCAACTTCACGCCATCGCGCTAACCGAATTTGATCCTTCGCTCCCAAATTTATTAAGCCCTGAGCATAAGAGCGAATATATGCAAAGCTAAAACCTGAAAATACAAGAAAAAGTGAAATAGAAAACCACAGTGATGGTGATACCGGGCTGTGTATTGCGAATAACATTATCATTCCGACACACATTGCAACCACTGATAATGCTATTGGTAGCGCACCAAAGTGGGTAGTTTTTGAAGCAATAATCCCTAGTAGTGGATCTTGAAAAACATCAACAAGACGCAAAAAAAATATTATAAACCCCATCGTTACTAAACTTATTCCGTATACATCTACGAAGTATTTAGGTGCATGTATGTATACTGGTAGCCCCGCCATACCAATAACAAAAGCAAGGCTTGAAAAGCGATGTTGGGCCTGTTTCATTGACTGACATCAATTTTCGGAGGTTCTGGCCGAGTTCGGTAACGTGCACCCTTAAACCATAACTTGAGTGCTTGCCAATGAATCAAACCAAGCACTCGCCTAGAACCAAGAGGCCGAGAAATTATCGACTTCACGATCTCCAGATTGGTTAATTTACTCCTACTCCCGATGAGATTAGTTTTGATCCCTCCATGCCGGTAGTTAAGATCTATCCAAATACCAATTTTATCGTTTTTTATGTCAAACCTAAATTCATATTGACCATCAATTGGCTGAAATGGAGAAACATGAAAAATCTTCTTTGCTTTTAAACGATGTTTAGGCAAAATTTCAGACTGATCATTATTGTATGAAATATACCAATGTCTATCACCAAAGGTATTTGTAACTTCAGAAATTACCGCTATTAAACTGTCATTTTTTTTATAACAAAGCCAGAAGCTTACCGGATTAAATATGTGACCAAATACTCTAGGTTGCGCAAGGAGTAATATTTTATCGACACCGTTGAGCCCGTGATCTGCTACTACTTCTCTTACCCACTTACTACTCCTGCCGGCGCCTGGGTGGCCACCATAGTCACTGTCCAAAACACCAAAAAACTTTCCTGAAGTTCTAGAAAAAAAAGCCGGGCCTTCCACATTCTTGTCGAGATCTAGCAATACAAATCCAACTTTATATTTGAAAGCGTTTTCTAGATTGCCCTCCCGCTCATGCCAGGTTTGCGCATCAACATACTCTACGTTACTCATTGTGCCGCAATCTTTACTGATATTTTATCTGAAAATTTAGCCACAACATCTATTGCTGAAGCCAATCCATCTTCATGAAATCCATTTTTCATCCATGCCCCACAAAACCACGTGTTTTTCTTACCATTATTTTCTGCAAGATTTTTCTGAGCTTTTAATGCAGGCAAGTCATAAACTGGATGCATAAAAGTTACTTCATCATAAATCTTGTAAGGATCAATTTTGTTTTTTGAATTTAAGGTAACGAACATTGGATCTGCCTCAGGAATTGGTTGAAGAGAATTCATCCAGTAAGTTAACCCTATTGGGTCAAGTGATGCTTTCTTATCCTCTGTGTATACCCAACTTGCCCAGCAATTTCTATTTTTTGGCATCACATTTTGATCATGGTGCAACACCGCTCGGTTAGGTTGGTATTTTATGGCACCCAAGGCTGTAGCCTCAGCTATACTGGGGTCTGCAAGCATCTTAAGGGTATCATCAGAATGGGTAGCAAATACTACGTGATCAAAGAATTCTGTTTCACTCTTTTGGCTTAAAATCTGGACACCAAATGGACTTCGGCGTACCTCTTTAATTGGATCACCCAAACGCAGCTCAACATTTCGATTAACTAATTCTCTATTAAGCCGATCCACGTATTGTACCGACCCGCCGTTTACCGTAAACCATTGATGCTGGCCGGTGCGGCTTAAGAGCGCATGATTTTCAAAAAAGCCGATCATCGAATGAGCTGGGAAATCAAGTATTTTGTCTTTGGGTGTCGACCAAATGGCTCCTGAAAAAGGAAGAAGATAGTAGTCCCTAAACCAGTCGCCCGTACCCAATAGATTTAACAACTCTCTTATAGTGATTGAAGTATCAGTCGCTAATGAAACTGCATTTTTGTTAAACTTTAAAATATCCAATAACATTTTGAGGTAGTTTATGTTTGCGAAATTTTTTGGTTGAGCAAACAACGATTGAAAATTCCGTAAACCATACTCAACTTCACCCCCACGAACTGATGCGCCAAAACTCATGTTACTATGACAAATTGGAACATTGAGTTCTTTAAAAAGCGTAATTAAATGGGGGTAATTAATTTTGTTGAATACAATAAACCCAGTGTCGACTGGTTGGTCGCCACGCTTCCCAGCTAACACTGTTCTGGCATGGCCACCTAATCTATGCTCGCATTCAAATAACGTCACTTTACCAAAGTTAGACAGCTGATAGGCTGCCCCCATACCAGAGATGCCACCCCCTATTACTGCAATTTTAATTGGGCTGGGTGTCGCGACAAAATTCATATTATTCTCCGGTATTTTTGTTTGTTCTTACGATTCAAGACGCCATTTGGATGAAACAAAAAATTTTTGATCCAAATAATAAGTTTTCGCGAATAAACAATATGTTAAAATTATTCGACGATATTGAAAATCCCTACTCGCAATCGGGAATGAGTAGTGTTAGCGTTCACGAGTACGCTGCTGGCATGGGACCACGGATATTGGAAGAAAATAAGAGCCATGATTGGGAAGAGCTTTTGTTGATGATAAGCGAGGCAGAAGATCGCGTTGCTTTCAGACATTTGTTTAACCATTTTGCGCCCAGAATAAAATCGTTCTTGATGAAGGCGGGTGCGGATTCAACAATGGCAGAAGAGTGTAGTCAGGAAGCAATGGCAACGGTTTGGAAGAAGGCAAAGCTCTTTGATCCAACCCGAGCAAGCGCATCTACTTGGATTTTTACAATCGCTAGAAATAAACGGATTGACGCATTAAGGAAAATTCGTAGACCCGAGCCTGATGAGTTAACCTGGCCCAATGAAATAGAGCCTGCACAAGAAGAAGCCCTGGAACTGAAACAACAATCTGAAGTTTTAGCAGATGCAATTCAAAATCTTCCAGAAAAACAGCGCCAATTGGTTGAAAAAGCCTTTTTTAAAGAGTTATCGCATAGCGAAATAGCACTTGAAACAGGATTGCCTCTTGGCACAATCAAATCTAGAATTAGATTAGCCTTAGAGAGATTGCGTCATGCAATGGGATAAATATGAAAAACGATAACAAAATTAAGCATCATTTAAGTGAAGATTTACTTATGAGATATACTAATGGGACACTGTGCGAAGCATTCTCACTTGCAGTTGCTACCCATATTTCAATGTGTGACGACTGTAGAGCCGCTCTAGAGAGTTATGAAGCAGTGGGCGGTGCATTATTAGACGTATCTGATCCAGAAGAAATGGGTGACGACAGTTTTGAAAGTGTTATGGCATTAATAAAAAATCAACCGACCCAAACTACACAAATTTCTGAGAGAGTCGCATCAGATGTTCCATCAGCTCTGAGTGATTACATTGGTGGATCGCTACAAGATATAAAATGGCGGCCGATCGGATTGGGCGTGAAGCAGTCGCTTTTAAAAACATCCGGAAATTCGACTGCCAGGCTACTTTACATACCTGCTGGCACCGCAGTTCCTCATCACAGCCATAACGGTAATGAACTTACTTTGGTATTGAAAGGCGCCTTTGAAGACGAAGTTGCACGCTTTGGACCAGGTGATGTTGAACTGGCAGATGAAGATCTTGACCACCAACCAATAGCAGTAGAAGGCGAAGATTGTATTTGTTTAGCAGTTACAGATGCTCCTTTGAAGTTCCAAACATTCATACACAAGTTAGTGCAGCCATTTTTAAAGATTTAGAGTAGATCCAATTAAATCAACCACCTCTGCAGTACCGGCTATTATACCGCTGGTCTTTTGTCTTTTTGTATTAAAAATAGGCTGCGTTAAATAGCGATCTAATACAATCCCGCCTGACTCTGTTATTAAAAGGGTCCCTGCACATACATCCCATTCCCAGGAGTCTCTCAATGTCATCATTGCATGGTATTTTCCCCGAGACACACTGGCCATTCTAAATGCAATAGAAGGCTTATGTTCTCGATTGAATTTCGGCTTTGAATTTAACTTCCATATTTTATCATCCTCAACCAACTTAGCGGCGATTAAATCAAACTCACCACTCTTGTTTATTGCCTTTATTTGAATTCTCTCACCATTTAACCAAGAACCGCCACCAAGATATGCTGAGAAAAGTAAGTCTTGTCGTGGTACATAGACAACTGCGGCACTTACTTTACCATTTTTAACAACGGCAAAAGAATGTGACCAGTTGTTACCTCCTTTGATAAAATCTCTAGTTCCATCTATGGGATCAATCACAAAAGAACACGCTCTCTCATAATGTGGAAAATCATATTTGCTTTCCTCACATAACCAACCATAGTCTGGTCTCGCTGCAGTTAAGTATTGAAACAGCATTCTATCTATTTCAATGTCTGCCTCAGTCACTGGACCTGCAGCACCCTCTTTCTCCCAAACTTTAAGAGTTTTTAAGTCATAATTTTTTGCTAATTCGCCAGCTTTTTGAGCTGCTATTATTAGGAGGTTAAGATCAGGATCCTGCAAGCGTCATATCCTCAACTAAAATCGAAGGTACAACATATGAAAGATGCCGTTGAGCGTCATTCCCGAGTATAACTTTTTTGAGCATATCTCTTAGGTTACCAGCTATTGTAATTTCACTGACTGGATAACATATCTGACCATCCTCTACCCAAAATCCAGAGACACCTCGCGAGTAATCGCCAGTATTAGGATTTATTGTGGAGCCAATTAGAGATGTAACGAGTAGACCATTTCTCATCTCACTTAATAAATTATCACAGTAATCTTCAGGAGAACTGAGTTCTATATTCCAATTTGTTGGTGAAGGGTTTGAACTCACACTCCTTGAGGAGTTCCCAGTTGGTGTCATACCCAATTTTCTTGCACTAGCTAAATCTAATGTCCAACCGTTCAAAACGCCTTTACTTAAAATCTCACGCTTCTTTGTGGCTAAACCCTCTGAATCAAATAACCTCGATCCCCCAGCTCTTAAGCGATGAGGGTTTTCAACCAATTTACACGTTCTTGGCAAAACTTGCTTGCCTAATGAATCTTTCAGCCAACTCGAACCTCGGGTGATTGCTGCTCCATTTATGGCGCTAAGAAAATGACCAACTAGACCTGATGATATTCTTTCATCATATATTACTGGGTAATTACCAGTAGCTGGCCGTCTGGGATTTAAACGTTCTACAGCTCGCAACCCAGCGGTTCGGCCAATTTCATCAGATGGCCTTAGATCAGACTGATACACGCGTGTATCCGCATCATAATCACGTTCCATACCTGAGCCTTCGCCAGCAATTGCAACACAAGAAACTGAATTACTTGATCTGTCATAATTAGCTGTAAAACCATTACTGGCAGCCATAAAAACAGAGTATTTACCATAAGATGCTGAAGCACCAGATACCTGAGAAACACCACCCACTTCCAAGGCAGAAGACTCCGCTATTTCTGCCTGTTCCTGTAATTTAGTCGGGGATGGTTCAATGGCAGGGTCACAAATTTCCAACTCAGACAAATCTCGCTGTTTAGCCAACTGATTGACACTAGCCAGACCTGCGTATTTGTCTTGAGGGGCATCCTTGGCCATAGCAATTGCGCGCTCCACCATGAGTTCCAGTGTAGCATCAGATATATCAGATGATGAGACGATTGCTTGCCTTTGCGACACCAGTACGCGCAACCCTACCTCTGCACCTTCAGAGCGGTCAGCATTTTCTAAAGCCCCGTTGCGAACATCAACATTTATTGACTGCCCTTTAGTGGCTATCACGTCTGCTTCATCTGCACCCATCGATTTAGCACGGTCAAGCAATTTCTGAGTAACTAGCTCAAGAGTATCAGGAATCATTTTAAATCATTCTTCTCAGTTGGGTTCATTTCATTCAAGGTATTAGCTAGAGTTACCTCAGCCTTTGCCCATTAGCTAAAATGTGGCCAAGGCTGTTAAACTCTATCTTTGAACTTAGCTCATCTTCACCAGTTGGTATGGTAAACATACTCAACATCATTCTTGCACCCATTCCTGTATCAGAATCGATAAACCCGCTACTTATTAGTTTATCAACAAGTGCATTTACACCAGATAAGACAAATTCAAATGAGCCAACTGGCTTGGGGAACCCATCGAAAGTTATCTGATCTTCATTGTCGAGAGTAACACTTCCCTCACCTTGTAAGGATGTTCCCATTAAGGAAAGATCTAATTTATCAAGAAACATCTCATCAACTTCGAGGGGAATTGAATTCGAGTTATTTTCTTCATTGAAGTTAGGGCGGAATTCTGTTAAATTTTCAAGCAACTTAGCCTTGCCAGATAAAGCGATCTTCGCATTGATTGGGCCATTTTTAAGATTGTTGTTAGGATCTATTAATCCCCATAAATCTTGTGCAATTAGAAGATCCGAGACACCAAGTCGTAAGCCAAAATTCTGAGACTCCATTTGTTTTAAAATTGGCACAGTAAAACCATAGTTTCCATTCTTAAAAGATATATCGACTGGAATTGGCATTCCTGATGAGCTTAACTTGAAAAGTCCATTCGCAAAATATGCGTCAAAAAGAAGTCCATTCTGAGTTAGACTGCTACTGACATTAGAGTTTTCGGATGCTAATTTGCCCTTTAAATTACCATCTGGACTTGAAAAATCAAATTCAATAGAGCCTGCCCCAACACTATAAGAACCTAAAGCATTATAACCAGTTTCTAGTAAATTAGTTAAATTTGCTGAAGTATTTGAAACTAAATTATCTTGTCTAGAAATTACTAATATGTCCTCTAAATTATATCTGATAAGTCCAGACATTTGCTCAGCTGGTATATCATAGTTCAAAAACAGATTTATATAACCTGCCTGGAATGAACTTTTTGGACTATCTTGTATTTTTCCCGCAAAAGCTTGATTTGCAACCAATCCATTTAAAATTATGCTAGCCTCAAAAAATTCATTTCCTTGGTATCTTGGTGGTAAATCGTATTCTTTTAATTGCAGCCCTAAGGTTGAGGAATTTATTTTAAAATCTGGAGCGCCGACTTCTCCACTGATTATCATAGTTGTATTATCGCTCAGAGGCTTCAAAACAAATGACGAAACCTCGCGCCCTTCATACAATTTTATCGTTATTTCTTGGTCATAATCAGGTCGAATTTCCACAGACCCATCACTTCTTTCTAAAATCTGTATATCTAATAAATCTATTTCGACAGTTGCAACTTCGGTTGTTTCATTAGCTTTGTTAATTAAAGTAAAGTCCGTGACGTTAATGCCTTTTTCACTTTGGCTTATTAAAGCAGAAATTTTATATCCGTTTTCAGACGCAATTTGTTTAATTTCATCCCAAACTATTGTGGCATTCATTTGTGCCCAAGCGTGTGAGGAGCCAGCTGAAAAAATTACAAGAACAATAATTGTAAGTAGTTTCTTAGGTATCATGAGTTTTCTCTGCCAAAACATATGCTTTAATCTGGGGGTTGCTTAGTCTATCGTCAACCCAGATAGTTTTAATTCGAAAACAATTTGGCCAAAAAATGAGCTTAAATGGAAAAACCGTAATAGTAACTGGTGCAAGTCGTGGTATCGGAGCTGCCACCGCAGAAGAATTTGCGCGC
>CACPPZ010000014.1 GCA_902635985.1 Paracoccaceae bacterium | reverse complement strand
AGGTTTAAAGGTGATCAGAAATAAAAATATTTTAGATCTCTCCGAGCAAGAAGCGGAAATTGAACTAATTGAATTAGCTAACGAAATAACGGTTGCTGATAAAAATTATCATGAACTTGATGACCCAAAGATTTCAGACGCTGATTATGATCGTCTTAAAGTTCGCAATAGTGAAATTGAACATCGTTTTCCGAGTTTGAAGCTGGCAAACAGCCCATCTGATAAAATTGGATCAACAGTATCTTCAGCCTTTTCAAAGGTAGTTCATCAAGTAAAAATGATGTCGCTCAGCAATGCATTCAGCATTGAAGATATATTCAATTTCGATGAGAGGTTAAAAAGGTATCTAAATATGCCGAGTACTCAAAATTTAGAGTACACAGCCGAGCCTAAAATAGATGGTCTATCACTCTGTATTAGATACGAAGATGGACAGTTAGTTTTAGCTTCTACAAGGGGAGATGGCTCTATTGGTGAAAATGTAACTGAAAACGCGAAGACCATAGCTGATATACCACATAGAATAAAAAATGCTCCGAAACTTTTGGAGGTACGTGGAGAAGTCTATATAGGACACAAAGACTTTAATAAGTTAAACAAGCGGCAAGCGACTGCCGGCGAAAAAGTTTTTGCTAACCCTCGAAATGCAGCGGCAGGCTCACTTAGGCAATTAGATCCACTTATAACAAAAAATAGACCACTACGGTTTTTCGCTTATTCTTGGGGAGCGATCTCGGAGCAATTAGCTACTAGCCAATATTTAGCTATTAGTAAACTTGCAGAGTTTGGATTTTCCACAAATCCGCTTACTAAAAATTTTAAGAAAGTTGAAGGCTTATTAAAATACTATGAAAAAATAGAGAAGCAACGGGCTTCTTTGGATTATGATATCGATGGCATCGTCTATAAAGTAAATAATCTGGAAACCCAAAAAAGATTAGGGTTTAGAACTAATACGCCACGTTGGGCAATTGCTCATAAATTTGCTGCTGAAAAAGCCTGGACTAAGATTTTGGCTATTGAAATCCAAATTGGTCGTACAGGTGCTCTCAGCCCTGTTGCTCGACTACTCCCAGTAACAGTAGGAGGTGTGGTTGTTTCAAATGCAACTTTGCATAATGAAGATTACATTTCTGGTTTTGATAATGTTGGTAATCTAATTAGAGATGGAAAGGATATCCGTATTGGGGACTGGGTTCAGATTTATAGAGCTGGGGATGTAATTCCGAAAATATCTGATGTGGACCATTCCAAAAGAGAGGGTGACAGTAAGAGTTACTCGTTTCCAAGTGTTTGTCCAAAATGTGGCTCAGCGGCCTTAAGAGAGGAGGGTGATGCCGTTCGTAGATGCAGTGGTGGGCTGGTTTGTCCAGCGCAAGCGATTGAACGATTGAAGCATTTTGTGTCTCGAAAAGCACTTGATATTGAAGGACTGGGCGCAAGGCAAATTGAGATGTTTTTTAATGACAGTGATTTATCCATTAGGGAACCAGCAGATATCTTTAACATTGAAGAACGAGATAATGAAAATTCATCAAAGCTAAAAGATAGGCTTGGATGGGGAGAGAAAAGTGCGTCAAATCTTTTTGAAGCCATTAACTCTAAGAAAGAGATAGAGTTCGCAGTTCTATTGTTCAGTTTGGGTATCCGGCATGTTGGTGAAACAGCTGCTAAATTAGTAGCAGCACATTACCTTAATTGGACTGATTTTATAAATTCCATGGACCGTGCTGGAAACGATAGAACTGTTGAATTAGAAAAACTTTTGTTGATTGATGGGGTTGGCAGTGTAATGGCTAATTCACTGTTTGAGGCTTTTCTACCTGGACCTCAACGTGCAAGTATCGACAGACTAGTAAACCAGCTATCAATTAAGGATTTTCCCGTTAATGAAGTAAAAGATAGCCTAATTGCAAATAAAATAATTGTATTTACTGGAAAGCTCGAGCGTATGAGCCGGGATGAAGCTAAAGTTTCAGCAGAACGGTTAGGGGCACGAGTTGCGGGTTCTGTTTCGTCAAATACTGATTTAGTGGTTGCTGGTCCTGGTGCTGGTTCAAAAGCTAGGAAAGCAATTGAACTTGGTGTTCAAATAATCACTGAAGATGATTGGTTTTCTCTGGTCGAAAACAAATGACTAGTCGACCTGAAATATTATTCCCCCTTCACAGATCGTTAACCACTTTAGAGGGTATTGGTCCTAGTATTGAAAAAAAAATGAAAGGACTTTTAATCAATAAACCGGTAGATTTGCTTTTTACATTACCAATCTCATTTATACAGCGAAAATTAGTGGACACGGTTTTTATGTACCCGTCAGGCAAATATGTTATCGTTGAAGTGAGCATTTTAAAACATCAACCGGGACGCACAAAGCAGAGTGCATATAAAGTAATTGTACAGGATAAAGAAGTAAGTTTTAATTTACTCTTTTTTCATGCTCGAAAAGATTATTTAAATAAGATTTTACCAAGCGGGGAAAAACGTATCATTTCCGGAAAACTCGAATTATTTGACGGTATTCAACAGATTGTGCATCCTGATTATATCATTCAAACGTCAGAGAAAGCCCAAATTAAGAGTTTCCAGGCTATTTATCCGTTGACGGCAGGTATTACACAAAAAATAATGCGCAGATCTTTAAGTTCGGTATTTCAATTGTTGCCTGATCTTGAAGAATGGATTGATCCAAGTTTAAAGGAGAGCCGGTCATGGCCAGATTGGAACCTTGCTTTAAAACTTGTACATGACCCAAGTTCACATGAGGCTTTTGAAGCAGGTTTTCCTGCGCGGGAACGCCTGTCATATGATGAACTTTATGCTCACCAGCTTACACTTGCGATTGCAAGGTTAAATAATAAGAAGAAAGCAGGGCGGCAGACATTAGGGACTGGTGATCTGGAGGCATCAGTTTTAACTGAGTTAAATTTTGATTTAACAAAATCTCAAAAAAATTCCATTGAAGATATAAAACAGGATTTAGCTAAACCTTTTAGAATGAATAGGCTCTTGCAAGGTGATGTAGGGTCGGGAAAAACAGTAGTTGCTTTTGTCTCTTTGTTGGTGGCAATTGAGGCTGGCGGGCAGGGTGTATTGATGGCCCCAACGGAAATATTGGTGCAACAGCATGTTGAGAATTTGCGTACGCTTGGAGATAAAGTGGGTGTTGTTGTCGAATCTTTAACCGGACGAGATAAGGGTAAAGAAAGAGAGAAAAAGCTCAAAGCTCTCAGCGATGGTAATATTCATATTTTGATCGGTACTCACGCCGTTTTTCAGTCTGGTGTTAATTTCTTGGACTTACGTTTGGCGATAATAGATGAACAGCATCGATTTGGAGTTCGGCAGAGATTAGCCCTTGGCGAAAAGGGGCAAAGTGTGGATGTTTTAGTTATGACTGCCACTCCAATACCTAGATCACTTGCTTTATCGCAATACGGTGAGATGGATCTTACAGTTTTAAGGGAAAAGCCAGCAGGCCGTAAGCCTGTAAAAACAGTAATTGTTTCAGATACTCGAGTGCACGAAATTGCAGCAAAATTAAAAGAGGCAATAAACAGAAATATTCAAGCTTATTGGGTATGCCCATTAATAGAAGAGAGTGAGCTTTTAGATTATACAGCTGCGGAGGAGCGTTTTAAAGCTCTTCGGACAGATCTAGGAGAGGGATTAGTAGGCTTGGTCCATGGTCAAATGAGTTCGGAAGACAAAGATGATGTGATGAAGAAGTTTAGCCATGGTGAAATTAAAGTTTTAGTATCCACAACGGTTATCGAGGTGGGTGTAGATGTCCCCAGAGCTAGTATTATCGTTATAGAGCGAGCAGAAAAATTTGGCTTAGCTCAATTGCATCAATTGCGTGGGAGAGTTGGTAGGGGCAGCTCTGAAAGTAGTTGTATTCTTCTTTATAAAGCTCCTTTAAGCGAAAATGGTGAGAAACGGCTTAGTATTTTAAGAGAAACTGAGGATGGCTTCAAAATTGCAGAAATCGATCTGCAAATGAGAGGAGCCGGTGATATGATTGGAACTGCCCAATCGGGATTACCACGATTTAGAATTGCAGATATTTATAATCAAGAAAAGTTACTTAACGTTGCTCATAAATACGCCCGAGTTTTGCTCGAAAAAGATCCAACTTTACGTTTAACGAAAGAAGGTAATGCATCCCGAAATTTACTTTGGTTAATGGGGCAAGAGCAAGCATTCCGCCTATTATCGGTAGGGTAAACGTTGCCGTATTCAATAAATGTTCACAAAAAGTTCTTTACAATTTGAAATATTTACGTAAAATAGAACAAAACATAAACAAAGGATCTATTTATGCAAACAGAGCTGAAAAATATTTTGTCAGGCAATGGAGTTAGTTTTCTCAAAGATGTAATTGGCTGCGTTTCTTTAGTTGTAATATTATTTGCTGGGCTCCATTTTCCAGCCTTCTATTGAGTTAAAATTATGTAAAAATTGCGTTCTATTTAGAAAGTCTTTTTAGCTTCAATCATATTTATTTCATTAATTGCATCTGCTATTGCATCAAATGTTAGTAGTATAGATGAGTGTCTATTTTTAAAATCTTTTGCAGGTTGTAGAACTTCGAGCTCCTCAAAAGGCTTGTTTGGGGGTGACCCATCTTTAGTTAACATATTAATCAATTCTTCACGCGCAGTAAGTATTTGATCTTTATCGCTTCCAATAATTGATTTTGATATTACGCTTGCAGCCGCCTGGCCGAGTGCGCAGGCTTTTACTTCATGCCCGTAATTGACCACTTTGTTCTCATTAATGCAAATATCAACTGTCACCATTGATCCGCACATGGGAGATCTTTTTTTAACGGTACTTTGGGGATTATCCAATCTCTCCGTAAGAGCGATATTTGCTGCTAGGGCTAGTATGCGCTTAGAATATAAATCGATTAAATCGTTATTATCTGTCATTATTCAAATATGCTCTTTTCCCAAGGCTGCCAGTTATATAGATAATACGATAATTATAAAAACAACATAGTGAATGATAATGAAATTTGAATTAAGCCAATTAAAGTTTAACGAGCAAGGTCTTATACCTGCGGTCGCTCAAGATTTTGAGTCTGGAACGGTTTTAATGCTTGCCTGGATGAACCTAGACTCTATTCGACAGACATTAACGACTAAACGGGTTACTTATTGGTCTCGCTCTCGTAGTACATTGTGGGAGAAGGGCGCTACTTCTGGGCATACCCAAGAGTTAATAGAATTTAGATATGATTGTGATAATGATGCAATTTTAGTCCTTGTTAACCAAACAGGAACTGCATGTCATACAAACAGAATAAGCTGTTTTTTTAATAAATTAGTAAATGAAAATGAAAGTATAATTCTATAGTAATGTTAATTTATTTATATTGCTTGCGTATCATTATCTAGAATAAACCTAGAAGTTCTCTAATATCATCAGGGCTATAACCTTTTTTTCTATACATACTAATAGATTGCGCATCATTTCTCTTTGCCAGCCGATTTCCTGCTTCATCATTGATTAACCTATGATGGTGGTACTTGGGTGTGGGTAACTCTAAAATATTTTGAATAACAACGTGAATTTTTGTTGCCTCAAATAAGTCTTCGCCCCGTATCACGTCTGTTACACCCTGATATGCATCGTCTATAACACTAGCTAAATGGTATGCAGCGTAGCCTCGCCGCCATAAAACAACATCACCTACATTTTTCTTAAAGTCAGATAATGTAAAGGCTGATTGGCCATTTTGGAATATATTTTCTTTAAAATTGAAGGATTTTTTTTTGAGCTTTGGGTGCATTCGAATATTACTTTGCAATAAATCTAGATTTTGATGTCGTTCTTTTGAGAAATAAATTTTTTCATTTCGACATGTACCTGGATAAACAAGACCATCTGCACCATGTGGTGCTGATGTTATAGAAGAAATATCACCTCGGGAACATTTACATATAAATAAACCAAAATTTTCGGCCTTATTTAGCATTTTATTAAAATATAAATCTAATCTTTCAGACTGTCGTAAAATAACTTTGTTCCATTTAATGCCAAGCCAACTTAAATCCTCATAAATTTGTTCTTCCCACTCACTTCTAGCCCGAGACTGATCTAAATCTTCAATTCTTAGATGAAAGTTTCCTTTATTCTTTTGTGAAATATCATAGGTTAGCAGTGCAGAATAAGCATGTCCAAGATGCAAAGGCCCGGTTGGTGACGGTGCGAAACGAGTTATAAAAGTCATAGTTTCTTGATAACGTATACCATAGACTTCAAATCTCTTTTTAAGATGTGTGGTCCAAGTTCGCAGAATAGTTGCTCTGCTTTTTTTTCTTTAACTATTTGTTCAACTTTTAAGGAATATTCTGGGACCATGAGAGAATGTTCATTGAACGAAAAAGCAAATAATCCATTTTGGGGCAGCAAATCAAAGACTTGATCAAAAATGGTTATTGGAGCTGCGCCAACGCTAATTACTCCAATGGCTGTAATTATGGAATACTCATTTTGTTTAACTGGAATCCCTTTGTCTGGATTAAAGCACTCTAAGTTTCTGTATATGCTTTTCCCGTGAGCGATTTCTACCATCTCGCTTGAAATATCAATTCCATCAATAGATGAGAAACCGTAAGAAATGAGAGCTTCTGCCGACAGGCCGGTCCCGCAGCCAAAATCTAAGATAGGAGTTGATCTGTTAGAAGCAAAGGTCGCTAAGGCTTTGGCTGTTCGAATGGGTGTTATATATTCGTTTTGGGCAAGCTCGTTGTCGTAGGTATCAGCCCATTCTCGATATAAATCTTTCGGATCTTTGTATTCATCTTTGTATACTTTATCCAAAAAATCTGAGCACATAAATAAATTCTAGCTTCTTTTCTTGGGTCATGTCTAGTGCCAGCTAGCTTCCCAATCTTTCCACAAGGATTTTGCTCTGTCAGTGTAAGCTTTGTACCTTTCTTTTCTCGCTTTTCTCCCCGATTTTGAACTGTTAATTGGGTTGAATAACCCAAAATTCACATTCATTGGTTGAAAAGTTTTAAAATCTGCCCCGCCTGATATATGATTTAAAAGTGCTCCTGTAGCTGTATTCAATGGCACGTCATCTCTTTGAAGGCCAAGTATCTCGGCTGCTGCAAACCGACCAGCTATCAAGCCCATTGCGGCACTTTCGACATACCCTTCAACTCCTGTTATTTGACCTGCAAATCTAATATTCGGTGATGATTTTAAGCGCATCTCTTTATCCAACAACTGGGGTGAGTTTAGGAATGTATTACGATGAATTCCACCTAATCGTGCAAAATTTGCATTTTCTAGACCGGGTATCATAGAAAAAACACTTTTTTGCGATGCGTACTTCATCTTTGTTTGAAAACCTACGATATTGTAAAGAGTTCCTAGAGCGTTGTCTCGCCTCAACTGAACGACAGCGTAAGGTTTTTTCTTACTATTTGGATTTGTTAAACCAACCGGTTTCATTGGGCCAAACCGTAAGGTTTCCCGCCCTCGCTCTGCCATTACTTCGATTGGCAAGCAGCCATTAAAGTAATCAACTTGCTCATTTTCGTGAAATTCTGTTTTTTCCGCTTCTAATAAAGCATCTATAAAGTTCTCGTACTGATCTTTGGTCATTGGGCAGTTTAAGTATGCTTTTCTCTCCTGTTCTGTCTCGCCCTTGTCGTACCGTGATTGCATCCAAGCTTTGGACATATCAATAGAGTCCTTATAAATGATTGGGGCAATCGCATCATAAAATGATAATGCATCACTGCCGGTTAATTTTCTAATACTGGCAGCCAATCGTTTCGAGGTTAATGGACCGGTTGCAACTACCAACTTGTCATTATTCTCTAACTCTACGTTTTCCTTGTTTATTACTTTTATCTTTGGGTGTTGGTTTATTTTGTTGGTGACACATATTGCAAAATTGTCTCTATCAACTGCCAAAGCGCCTCCCGCTGGAAGTCTATTATCAATTGCAGATTTTATAATTAAGCCATTTCCTTCATACATTTCCCAATGCAGTAGACCAACGGCATTATATTCATTATCATCTGACCTAAATGAATTTGAGCAGACCATTTCGCCTAAATACTCTGTATTATGAGCAAATGTTTTTACTTTTGGCCTCATTTCATACAAATGTACGTGAACTCCCATATTAGCAGCTTGCCAAGCAGCCTCACAGCCCGCCATTCCACCACCAATAATTTTCAGAATTTTTGTATTAGCCATGCTTTACCTATGACATAAACTTAGGATTTAGATCATTGATCCCATTCTGGTGTCTTCTTATCCAAGAAAAGGTTAATTCCTTTTTTTGTTTGCTCGAACATCATATTTTCCGCCATAACTGCACCAGTGTAATCATATGCTTCCTTTACGCTCATTTCAGACTGTTTATAGAATGCCTCTTTACCTATTTTAACGGCATCACCCAATTTACTAGTAATATGCAGTGCCAGTTCATCAGTTGTCTTTTCCAGCTGACCAAGTTCTGAAATTTTGTTGATTAAACCAATTTCCTTAGCCTCTTTAGCTTCTATAAATTGTCCTGTAACAAGCATCTCGAAGGCTCTTTTGCGTCCAACAGCTCGCGTTAAAGCTACCATCGGCGTTGAACAAAATAGTCCAATATTTACGCCATTTACACCAAAACGCGCACTGTCATCTGCAACAGCCAAATCACAACTTGCTACAAGTTGACAGCCGGCAGCTGTTGCTATGCCATGGACTTGCGCAATTACAGGTTGTGGCAAAGATCGAATAGTAGTCATCATTTTCGAACATCGTACAAAGAGATCGCGAAAATATGCTATGCCACCATCAGGATTTTGCCTTTTATTTGTCATTTCCTTGAGATCATGGCCCGCACAAAAACCATTGCCTGCTCCTGAAATAATAAGACAACGTATATTTTTACTTTTTCCTACGCTAATCAGTTCCTCTTGAAGAGTATTTAGTAGATCATCTGAAAGTACATTTAATCTACTGGGCTGATTAAGTAACAACCTAGAGATCGCTCCGTCATCAATACGCTCGACTAGACTCATCTTTTTCTCTTTCTCAATTTCATCGATATCTATTATAAGTTTTGTACTGGTGTATCAATGAAATTACAATTTTCAATTTCTGAATTATCAAGCTATTTAGATGAAGTTTTTCCACAAGTAGTTAATCAGTGTAAAATTCTTGCGTTAGAGTTAGGTTATGCAAAAATTGTTCAAAATGTTTCATCTGAAAATCTACGGCCCCGTGTAACAGTTTCCGGTCCAACCATTTTTAGTCTTGTTGATATTGGAATGTATATTTTGCTTTTGGCACACATTGGCAAATAGCCGTTAGCTTTTACCACAAACTGTTTTATTAATTTTTTGCAAAAACCAAATGCGGGCTAGGGGATGGTCTAAGACTGTAGCTTTTTGAAATTGGGCAGGATATTACTCGTCGGAGAAGTGCTTGTTGAAGCATCAAAACAAGAAAAGTTTTTGCAAGATTTTCAATTAAATACTTCAGGCCAACGGTTAAAAGTTAAATATTTTTATGGGTTAATTTTCGGTGAAGAAGTTTCAGTACCAGTCCCATTTGTTGAAACTGATTTCATCTTTGAAGTATCCGGTGGAGTTACTTCATTTTTACTGTTTTTGGCATTCTGGTTTATTGGATCGTCTTGCCTTTGAACAGAACCTTCAAAATGCGCTCCCGATTCAATTGCGATTGTCTTATGGATTATATCACCCTCAACGCGTGCAGTTGATGTTAGTCTTACTTTCAAACCCCTTACTCTTCCTATGATTCTGCCATTAATAACCACGTCATCCGCAACTACTTCCCCTTTAATAGTGGCGCTTTCACCAATTGTCAGAAGATGAGCCCTAATATCTCCTTCTACTAGCCCTTCCACTTGAATATCACCAAGGGTTTTTATATTCCCAATAACTTTTAAGTCTTCAGATAATATTGAAGCTGCAGGTTTAGACCGAGAAAATGGCGCCGAAAAACTTAGCTCTTTGTCTTCACTTGATGCGTCTGAGATTATTGGTTTTGCCGCGTCGTTACTTTTTTTCTGATCTGTAAGTTTAGTTTTAGAAAACATTTTGTTTAGCCCTAATGTATTTCATTGGATTTATGGGTTTGCCATTCCTTCGAATTTCGTAATGTAAATGTGTTCCTGTAGATCTTCCGGTATTACCCATTTTTCCGATGCGAGCGCCCTGAGAAATTCTTTGACCTACTTTTACACTAATTTTCGACAAGTGAGCATACCGCGTTTCGTAGCCGAAGTCATGTTTTATTTTCACTAATTTACCATAACCTTTTTCCCACCCTGCAAAATTAATAACGCCATCCGCCGTGGCAAGAATTGGACTACCATGTCTTGCAGCCATATCAGTCCCATAGTGCATAGTGCCCCAACGTGGTCCAAATCCGGAAGTGTATTGAAAAGTTTCATTCAATGGATGTGCAAAAGGTAATTTTTGAATTGCTACGCGCAAGGCACCAAGTTCAAATATTTGGTCTACCATCCTAGCAGCTAATCGTTCGCTATTGGTCAAACTTTCTTCAGGTAGGCTTGAAATTGGTAAATTTGGTCCTCCGTACCCAGAATAGCTACTTCTTATTACGTTAAGTATATTTTCCAAATCAAGCCCAACAGATTTAAACATTTTTTCCATGGGCTTAACTGATACAATTAATGCTTCCTCAATCTGACGAAAAAGTTGTTCGTTGTTTTGTTTAGATAAATCTAATTCATGTGAAAGTTGATCAACTTTTTTTAAAGATTTATCCAATTTAGTTTTAGTGACATCGCGTTCTTTTATTATTTCTTCTAAAAGGGGCATTAGAACCGCGATTTTATGTGGTACATTAGTTGAATTTTGCCTTTGAACAAGAACGCGGTTAGTAAATGGCTCCGATTGTTTCTTTAGTCCCATCAAGTTATTATTTTTAACTTGTTTTGTTAGCTCTTGTAGCGATAGAACTCCTGCTTTCAGCTCATTTTCCCGTAGTTGTGCTTTGGTCATTTCATACTGAAAATATTCAATAGTTTCTAATGCATCTTCAAGTTTGTCTTCTGCGTGCTTAACTTTTTCGTAGTAGTCATAATTCTCATCTGAGATTTGAGTAAGACGATTTTCATAATTTACATTTGCTCTTGTAAATTGTTGTTCTCGAGTTCCTAAATTTAGAGCGTTAAACGTAATAATTAACAAAGAAAAGACTGACCAACCCACAAAAATAAATACCGCAAATATAAGTGTGGCTTGTGTCGAAGAATTAAGGTTGATAAATTTAGTATCACTTCCAGTTTTAAGTAATATTTGCCTTTTGGGAAAATAGTTCTCCCAGAATTTTTCGAATATCACAAAAATTTTACGAAACATAAGCTTTGTTAAAAATATTTCAGTATGTAAAATTAAAATAAACGATAATGAGGAAAAATAAAAGTTACGATTTAGAAAAATAAATTTATAAATTCTTCACAGCGTCGAGTACATCTTCGACATGATTTTTGATTCGTACCTTTCGCCACTCCTTTACAATGTTTCCATGCCCATCTATTAAAAAAGTAGAACGTTCAATTCCCATGTATGTCTTTCCATACATAGATTTTTCCTTCCAAACGTTAAAAGCTTCGCAAATCTCAGCTCCATCATCAGATAGCAGAGGTACCTTCAGGTCATTCTTTAAAATAAATTTATCATGACTGGTTACAGGATCTTTTGAAATTCCAACCAACACCGTATTAAATTTGTCAAACTCTGCTTTGGCTTTAGAAAAAGAAACTGCCTCTTTTGTACATGTTGGTGTTGCGCCCTTAGGATAAAAAAACAAAACTACATTTTGGGGGCGAAACTCTTTCAAATTTAATACTTCTCCGCCATCCCTTGGAAGTGATACTTCAGGCGCCTGATAAGGTATATTGTTCATATTTTTACTTTCTAAAACATTCGCAACTAGATACACAAGTTAGTGCGGGTAATGGAGAGTTAAAGGAAAGAATAGAGATTGCGAACTCTTCTTAAAATATTTTTGAGAATTTTCTTTGATAATTCTATAATTCGAAAATTACTGACGATTGTTTCGATTATTACTAGTGCTGCGTTAGTAGTAGTTTTAATGTTGTTTTTTACTCTATCGATTAGAGAGGTGGATGCGCCGGTATTACTGAAAAAATATATTTACACGCAGATCGAAAGTTTAAATTTGAAAGACCGGTTTGAATTTGCTCGTCTTCAAATTTCGTTAGGTGAAAATTTTAAACCTAATATTATCGTCTCTGAGGTCACAATTTATGATAGCGTAAATCGTAAGCCATTCCTCGAAATCTCCAAAGTTGAATTGGGCTTGTCAATAAAAGAGTTATATAGTGGAAAGTTTGATTTAACTACCATTTCTATAGACGGCCTGACACTAGGGGTCAAAAGAAATAATAATGGGGATTACTCTGTCAAATTTGGACCTAGTAGTTCACTAACTGGCGACGGCGATAATGCTTTGTTTCCTTTATCGACAACTTTTAGAAATTTCTTGGAAAAAGATGTCTTTTTGAATTTAGAAAATTTTATGGTTACCTCCATGACGGTGCAGTATGATGATCAGAAAGCGTCATCGCTCTGGGTTGTTGATGGAGCTCGCATAGAATTAAAAAGACGGCTTAATGAGATATCAGTGCGTGGAGATGCAGCATTTTTAATGGGTGGTGCGGACATTTCAACACTTCAAATTAATTATGAAACAGATTTGTCCTCAGGCAATGGAAGCCTTGGAATTTTATTTGACGATTTTCCATCGAAAGAAATAGCCGTGCAATCTCCGGCTCTTTCTTGGTTAAATGTTATTGAGGCCCCAATATCGGGGGCATTCCGCACTAAGATCGGCTCTGATACGGAAGTCCGTGAGATAAGTGCATCATTAAAGATTGGTTCAGGTGTCTTGCGAGCCGATGCCAATAGTAGACCTTTACGTTTTGATAATGCCAATGTTTATTTTTCGTATGATAGAAAAATTAATCTGCTAAATTTTGAGGAAATAAATATAAATAGCAAAGATTTGAAGACAAGTTTAGCAGGGTCTGTGCAGCTCAAGATTGATAAAGATGAAAGGTCTTTCTACACTGGCACTCTCAGGGCGAAAGAATTAGAAATCAATCCCCTTGAAATGTATGATAAACCGCTTGCGTTTGAGGATGCAGAGGTTGACTTTATACTTGAGCCTGAGCCTTTTAATTTAGAAGTCCAACAACTATCCGTAAAGGATTCTTTAAGAGACTTGGTTGTTGTGGCGAAAGGACAGATTGTTTCAGGAAAGAGTGGTTGGGAGGTGTCGTCCGAATTAGAGAGTGATAAAGCAGAAAATGACGATATTATTGCATACTGGCCTCCAGACTTTAAAAAGAATGGGCGGCTGTGGCTTGAGAAAAATGTTTTAGATGCAAATTTAAGAGATCTTTACGCATCAGTAACTTTTGGAAGCAACGTTAGGCCAAAAGTTGTTATGGGCTATTCTTTTTCTAATGCAACAATTAATTTAATAGATGGCTTTCCTCCGTTAGAGGAAGCTGCTGGAACTTACTCATTTTATGACAAAAGGTTTTCCGTCAGTTTATCAAATGGTTACGTCGGTGATCAAAATAATCGTTTAGATCTTTCTGGATCAAATTTGGTTGTGAATAATACTGATATTAAACCCTATCCTGGAAAGATAAATCTGTACTCAGCTGGCAGTTTATCCGCTCTAATATCTTTGTCTGATTTGGAAAAAAACTATGGTTTTGAAGAACCAAAAAATTTGCAAGGTTCTGCTATCTTGCAGGGTATTTTAGAATTGCCGCTGAAAATGAAGATAGAACCTCAAGAAATAAAATATAAACTTTCCGGTACTATTGAGGATATAAAAGTCAGTGGAGAAACTTTTCCACATGATATTACATCGGATAGACTCTCGTTGGAAATCAAGAAAAGCTACTTGCAATTAGATGGACAAGTATCCGTTGGGGATATCCCAGCTGATATAAAGTATATTTCTGGATTTGGGGAAGAAGAAAGCAAAACTATCCCTCGCATCGAAGGAAGAGTATTAATATCAGAGAGTATTCTTAATACATTACACGAAGATACGAGAAATGATTGGTTGTCTGGTAGCTCCCCAGCATTTGTTTTTGTGGATTTTCCTAGTAATCAAAAACCTACTTTTCGTTTGACGTCAAATTTACAAGGTTTAGAAATAAGGCTTCCTGAAATTGGCTGGAAAAAAAATCAGAGTGCGCTTGCTAGTTTGGAAGTGTTTGGAAATATAAATGATGGTCTACAGTATGATAAATTTATTATTTCAGGGGAAGATTTGGAGGTACATGGTACAGTAAACGATAATGAGACCATTGTATTAGAACGATTACTTAGAGATGGTATTTTAGATGTTTCAGGTTTTGTATCTAAAGATGGGTTAAAAATTACAGGAGGTGAATTTAATCTTGCAAACTATCTAAAAATTATTGAGCCAAATTCTGAAAGAAATGAAGGCATCCCAATTGCCGTTGATCTGGATACGATCCATTTAACGGACTCTTACTATATTGATAATTTTTCAACAAATTTCTTTTCTGATAGGATTAATGGTCATTTTAATGGATTATTTATGGGGGTTGACCCTATATCTGGTTCATTTACCTCCAAAAATGGATTTAGCTCTGTAGAAATACTATCGAAAGATGCGGGGGCTTTCTTGCAGGTGGCCGGACTAATTAAAAAAGGTGCTGAAGGATCTCTTAGGTTAAGCATAAATCGTAAACAAAAAAATATTGAAGGTAGGCTATTAACAGAAGACTTGAGGATATATGACTTACCAGCCTTGGCAAAATTATTACAGGCCCTTTCTATAATTGGATTACTAGAACAAATGCTTGGGCAAGGGCTTTTTCTTGATGAGAGCGATATAAATTTCAGGCTTGATGAAGGGCAATATATTATTGATCGTGCCAGTTTCTTTGGTCCTTCCCTAGGTATTTCGTTAGACGGATATTTTGATAGAAAAGGCCAAATATTAGATTTTCAGGGAGTTTTTTCTCCTGTTTATGCCATCAATTCAATTGGTTCGGTTTTAACTAGAAAGGGTGAGGGTCTGATCGGTATTAATTTTGATCTATGGGGTAATCCAGATACACCCAAGGTTCTTGTAAACCCGTTCTCAGTTCTGACCCCTGGAATGTTTCGAGAAATTTTCAGGAGACCGCCTCCAAAAGTGGAATTAGAGTAATGAAGCTCGAAGATTTTGACTTTGAACTTCCAACAGAATTAATTGCACTCAGACCTAAAAACCCGAGGGTTTTAGCTAAGTTACTTGTTGCGACCGATAATACTATTGATGATTTTCAAGTAACTGACTTGGTAGACTTGTTACGCCCGGGTGATAGGTTGGTGTTAAATGATACTAAAGTCATACCAGCAAGATTGTTGGGAACTCGTAGTAGGATAATAGCACCGGATAAGGTTGTTAGAGCTAATATAGTGATAAATTTGATAGAGCGTATTTCAGCGGATATATGGATCGCGCTTGTAAAACCACTACGCAAACTAAATCTTGGTGAAGTTGTAGATTTTGAATTAGGCCTGCAGGCAAAAGTTATGGATAAACTAAATGGTACTGCTACCTTATGTTTTAATAAAAATGGCAAAGAATTAGAGGAATGCTTATCTGAAATTGGCTCTATGCCGTTACCACCTTATATCGAGAAGAAAAGATCGGCAGACCTTAGAGACGTGGTTGATTATCAAACAGTATGGGCAAAAGAAATTGGGTCAGTGGCGGCCCCAACTGCTTCACTGCATTTTGATAAAAACTTATTGTTTAAACTAGAAGAAAAGGGCGTTTCCATCACATTTATTACGTTGCATGTTGGTGCTGGGACCTTTCTTCCAGTAAAAGTTGATGAAATCAGTGAACATAAAATGCATCCAGAAATTGGATATATTTCGGAAGCCGCTGCATTAGAAATAAATGAAACTAAATCGTGCGGGAATCGTGTGATACCAGTGGGAACAACGGCATTAAGGTTGATTGAATCAGCTGCAGAAAAAAATGGCTTTGTTTCTGCATGGAATGGCAAAACGGATATATTCATTTATCCAGGGTTTAAATTTAAGGTAGCGGATGGCCTAATGACCAATTTCCATCTGCCAAAATCTACTTTACTAATGTTGGTTTCGGCGTTAATGGGAGCCGATCGTATCAAAAAGATTTATAAACATGCGATTGCAGAAAAATATAGATTTTTTTCATATGGTGATGCGTCGCTTTTGTTAAAGAAGTTTTAATAAAATACGCTTTAAAATTGCTAAAATTTTAGAGGTTTGATTCATGTTTATCGTCTTAAGAAATACATGGGCGTTAATGCTCGGCATGATGCTACTCATGGTAGGCAATGGGTTACAAGGAACCTTAATTGGCGTTAGAGGTGAATTAGAAGGTTTTAGTACTATCGAACTATCAGTGGTCATGTCTGCATATTTCGTAGGCTTCTTAGGTGCCAGTCGACTAGTTCCAGAATTAATACGTCGTGTTGGTCACGTTCGTGTATTTGCGGCGCTCGCATCATTTATTTCTGCAGTTTTGATAGCCTATCCTCTTTTCGCCAATCCAATCTTTTGGTCCTTAGGAAGGGTAGTCATTGGCTTTTGTTACTGTGGTGTCTATATTACTGCAGAGAGTTGGTTAAATAATTCTGTTAATAACGATAATCGAGGCCGAGCGTTATCGTTATATATGATAGTTCAGATGATTGGAATTGTGGCTGCACAGGGCGTATTAGCAGTTGGAGACCCCAAGGGTTATATCTTGTTTATTATTATTTCTATTCTTGTGTCTATTTCTTTTGCGCCGATTCTATTATCGATAAGTCCGACGCCCGCTTTTGAGCGCACGAAAGCTATGAGCCTTTTGCAGCTCTTTAAAAACTCTCCGTTAGGTTGTGTTGGAATGTTCTTGTTGGGAGGTGTTTTCTCTGCTCAATTCGGAATGTCTGCCGTATTTGGTTCCCAAATAGGTTTATCGGTATCTCAAATCTCGCTCTTTGTTGCGGCCTTTTATATTGGGGCTATGATATTCCAATATCCAATTGGGTGGATATCCGACAGAATGGATAGGCGATTGTTAATATTGCTTATTTCTGCTTCTTCGGCACTTGGATCTGTCTGCGCCTATTTTGCTGGAGATTATTTTTTTGCGCTAGTATTTGCGGCATTCTTAGTAGGCGGTCTATCAAATCCGCTTTATTCATTACTAATTGCCCACGCAAATGATTTTATTGAGTACGAAGATATGGCTTCTGCGGCAGCTGGTTTATTGTTTGTTAATGGAATTGGCGCAATTTCAGGGCCTCTTATTATAGGCTACGCAATGGACGCATTCGGGGCTGAAATCTTTTTTATTATTATATTTCTGTTAATGATCACTTTGGTTTTTTACGCTGGATATAGAATGACGCAACGTGCAACCGTAGCTGATACTGCCGCGTATGCAGCAGTATTGCCAAATTCAACAGGCGTGGCAGTCGAAATTGCTCAAGAATATGCTTTTGATATTGCCAACGAAGATGATGAAAAAAGTGATGCATAAATCACACTCTTTTCTATCAATTTTATATTATCTGTATTAATATAAAAACACATAAATCTAAACTGATGACGAGCAGTTAGATAATAAAATGGGAGCATCAATCAAATGGGCCCTGAGAAAGTTTTAAGTTTCTGGTTAGACGAAACTGATCCAAAGCAATGGTACAACTCGTCAAAAAGTTTAGATAATGTAATTTTGCGAGAATTTTACCCTATCTGGGTTTCTATAATGAATGGAAATTTTGGAATGTGGTTAACATATCCATCTGGATCACTCGCTTATATTTTGGTATTAGATCAATTCTCAAGAAATATGTTTAGAGGTTCTTCAAAAGCTTTTTCATCAGATCATGTTGCTCTTGCTGCAGCAAAACAGGCTATAAAGTACAAATTTGATCTGGAGATTGATGAGCCTGGACGTCAGTTTTTCTACCTTCCGCTGATGCATTCGGAAAGCTTACAAGATCAAGAACGATGTATCAGGTTAATGCATGAGCGAATGCCATTGACGGGTATGAATAACCTCTTGCATGCTAAGGCACATCGTGAAGTTATAAGAAAATTTGGACGTTTCCCAACTAGGAACGAAACGCTGAGCCGAAGAAATACCGCTCTTGAAGCCGAATATATGAAAAATGGTGGGTATGGTATGACTTATACACAACTCGCAAATTCTGCTTAAGCATAGGTCCTGCATTGAGTTGATCTCAAAATTAGTTTAATGCTAAACCAAATTGAAGGGTAGTGTTTATGGCATCTAATATTTTTGATTTGGTTGTGTTGGGTGCTGGGCCTGGAGGTTATGTAGCTGCTATAAGAGCATCGCAGTTAGGGCTAAACGTGGCTATTGTTGAACGAGAACATCTCGGTGGTATTTGTCTAAATTGGGGCTGTATTCCTACTAAAGCAATGTTACGCAGTGCAGAAGTTTATCATTTGGCGGAGCGGGCGAAAGAATTTGGCCTATCTGCTGAAAAAATAAGCTTTGATCTCTCTGAGATAGTAGCAAGATCTAGAAAGATCGCGGGTCAGTTAAATCAAGGCGTTGGGCATCTTTTAAAAAAAAATAAGGTAACTGTTTTCTCTGGTGAAGCTAAATTGTTGGAAAGCTCTATCATAAGTATTGATTTAGATGGTGAACATAAAACAATAACTGGAAAAAATATTATTCTTGCAACTGGGGCTAGGGCAAGAGAGCTTCCAGGAATGGAAGCTGATGGAAAGCTTGTCTGGACCTACAAACATGCTTTAATGCCATCAAAGATGCCAAAAAATCTTTTGGTTATGGGATCGGGGGCAATTGGTGTAGAGTTTGCCAGTTTTTATAATACCCTTGGTGCTAATACGACAATAGTGGAGGTTCTAGATCGAATATTACCAGTAGAAGATGAGGAAATTTCGTCTTTTGCTGCAGAGCACTTCATTAAGCAAGGTATGACTGTAAAAACGGACGCAAAGGTCCAAAAGCTCGATCGCGAAAAGGATCGAGTTTTAGCATCTATCAATTGTAATGGCGTAATGGAAGAAATAGAGTTTGATGCTGTAATTTCTGCGGTTGGAATTGTGGGTAATGTTGATGGTTTGGGCTTAGAGGAAGTAGGTGTGGAGATGAAGTCCAATCATGTAGTAACCAACGAGTATTGTGAAACAAATATTCCAGGTATCTTCGCGATCGGTGACCTCACGGGAGCGCCTTGGTTAGCGCACAAAGCTAGCCATGAGGGTACATTGGTTGCGGAAAAAGTGGCAGGCAGGAGCGTTAAGCCGTTAAATCCAATTGCCATTCCTGGTTGTACTTATTCTTATCCTCAAATTGCATCGGTTGGTTTAACTGAAACCCAAGCCAAACAAGTTGGTTATGATATAAAAGTTGGAAAGTTTCCTTTTATAGGAAATGGAAAAGCGTTAGCCCTGGGTGAAAAAGACGGTTTCGTCAAAACAATATTTGACGCAAATTCTGGTGAGCTATTAGGTGCGCATATGATTGGTGCAGAGGTGACAGAGTTAATCCAAGGTTATGTAATTGGCCAAGCTTTAGAAACTACAGAAGAAGACTTAGCGCACGCTATTTTTCCACACCCAACCCTTTCGGAGATGATGCATGAATCTGTTTTAGATGCATACAACAGGGTAATACATTACTAATTTTAATTTCTCCGCGTGATTATCTTACATATAAAATTGTTGTTTGCTAGATACTATGAAGTGCGTCTACGCCCGCCGCGACGCCCGCTTCGGCCTACGGAAGCTTGATTGCCTGAAGACGAAGATTTGTTGAATTGAATCCACGATGCTCCATGCGGATCATTATTCGTTAGTAAATTAGCGGCGCGTATCGCTTCCATTTCTTTACCTGGACTGCTTTTTGTAGACCCGAGCCCAAATATTTTAGCAAAAGTCTCTTGATCTAAATCCACAGGCACTACAATACCAGCATTTTGAATTTGTTCACGCTTTTCTTCAATCTTTTTCGTCGTTACAGGCAAAGCCACTGGATTCATAATTGCAGAGGTCATTCCTGCTCCCATTGCCATTGGTAGGAATGCGTTATTTATACCATGTCTGTTCGGCAATCCAAAAGATACGTTGGAGGCACCACATGTCGTATTAACGCCAAGTTCTTCTCTTAACATTCTTACTAATGAAAATACTTGGTTTCCTGCAGTGGCCATTGCGCCAATCGGCATCACTAAAGGATCGACCACAATATCGTGTGCGGGAATATTGAAGTCTGCTGCTCTTTCAACAATTTTTTTCGCAACCATAAACCGTATATCTGGATCTTCTGAAATGCCTGTATCATCATTTGATATTGCAACGACAGGAACGTTATATTTTTTAACAAGCGGTAGAACGAATTCTAGACGATCTTCTTCACCTGTTACGGAATTTAACAAAGGTCGCCCTTGGGCTGCTTCCAATCCAGCTTCCAACGCGGCGGGTACAGAGCTATCTATACATAGAGGAACATCAGTTAGATTTTGAACTAAATTTACTAAATCAACCATAAGAGGTGGCTCAGTTTCGTTTGGGTTTGGATTGGAGTTATATACAACGCCAGCATTTATATCTAGAATGTTAGCACCCGCCTCAACCTGAGCTAACGCGTCACTTTCTACGGTAGCGAAATTTCCCGCTTCAAGTTCTGACGCTAGTTTTTTCCGTCCTGTTGGGTTTATACGTTCTCCGATAACACAGAATGGTTCATCAAAGCCGATTACTGCAGTCTTTGACTTTGATTCAACTATGGTTCGTGCCATTTTTACCTCACAAGCATTAAGCAAATTTAATGTTTTTTGTTAAATTATTTGAAATCCACTCTGCATTAGTTTTAATACCGCCCAATGGAAAAAAATGAATACTAGAAATATTTGCATTAGGATTTTTGGCTTTACCTGACGTCAGTTCATTCAATATTTCTGTTGGCTCATAAGGCAATAGCAGTTTTGATAGATCAAGGGCCCTTTTTTGGAGAACTTTGAGTGATGGTCCAACGCCACATGCTATGGCGAATTTAATTAGTGTTTGCAATTTAGCAGGTCCCGCTACGCCTACGTTTATAGGTAAGGTTATTCCAGAAGCATGAATTCTGTTTGCCCATGCGAAAATTGGTCTTGAATCAAAGGTAAATTGAGTGGTGACACCCATATTAGCATCAGTTCTTTCTGAAAATTTTTGTTTCCATTCCAGAGCCATATCGACGTTTTTAGTAGTATTGTCGATATCTATATCTTTGTTTCCTTCGGGGTGCCCGGCGACATTTAAATCTGTAAACCCAAATTTATCAAATAGTCCGGTTTCAAGTAACTGCATGGAGGACTCAAATTTACCCTTTGGTGTATAAACTCCACCGGCTAGCAGAAGTGCTTGTTTAACCCCAGCTTCTGAGCTGTACCGATCTATCCACTCTTTCAAGGTGGATTTATCATCTATTATCCTAGCTGGAAAATGCGGCATCACCTTGAACCCCTCATTTCCAAGCCTTACTGCGGTTTTCACCATGTCTTCGATTGAAGTGCCATCGATGTGGGCAATGTAAATCAAAGTGTTTTTAGGTAAAATATCAGCAAAATTATCAATTTTTTCTGCAGTGCGAGGCATTATTTCCATAGAAAAACCATGCATTAAATCATTAAAGTCTTTAATTGAGACGGTTTGGTTTTCAGTTTTTTTAAATTTTAAAAGCGCCATATTAACTCCAGAAAATAAATTACTTCCAGCCTTCGTTTTCGATGAGGGCTTTCAGTATTTCTTGATTGAACTCAATCTCGATTCTTTCTGCTTCATTTCTCGCCACAGTATCGGGATCACCTTCCACAGTGTATGGCTCTGCCTTACGCCATTCTGCTAGATAATCATCTGATCCTTTTAGATTGCACTTCATGGCAGCCCTATCGATAGCTTGCTCAAATCGTTCATGTAACTGAACTTTTGAGCCACGCCTGCCTTTACCAACAATCACTTGGGCAGGGATATCGCGCCAATACACAATTGTAACTTCAGCCATCTATTTCTCCACTCCGGAGACTAACATGTAGGGCAGCTACAGTTTTCTGCCACGTCGGTTTTCGACTAGCTTTTGTCAAAGAGCGACGAAAAATTTTTGTAAAATTGTGAATCCTTATTAAAGGGCCTTGCGCAATGCAGTTGGCAGATCTATCGTGATTTTAAGTTATTAGATAGGGGGCGTAATGCTATGGCGCCCAAGCGTCCAAAAGGTGTGGATGTTTTCCCGAAGGTGGTCGAGGACGCCTCACCTACATCACCCAGTCCAACTGACTTATATGCAGCGTTGGATTTGGGTACAAATAGTTGTAGAATGTTGGTTGCCCAATCAAAGGGTAGTCAATTTCATGTTGTGGATAGTTTTTCAAGGACTGTTCAATTAGGAGCTGGTCTCGAGCGTAGTGGGCGGTTGAGTAAAATGTCTATGCATCGAACCATTCAGGCTCTCCGTGTTTGCAAACAAAAGTTGAAAAAGCACAAAGTTCGCAGGATGCGATTAGTGGCTACTGAGGCTTGCCGGAGAGCAACAAACGCAAATGATTTTATCTTGGCCGTTAAAAAAGAGACTGGATTAAGTCTGGAAATTATAAAGCCAGAGGAGGAGGCGCGTTTAGCTGTAATTTCGTGTGCGCCTCTCGTTAGTACAAAAACAGAGCAGCTGTTGGTGGTTGATATTGGGGGTGGTTCAACCGAGTTAGTATGGATTGATTTGAGTTCAGTGCCAAGCTGGGATAGGGCTAGGTCAATAATGAGATTACATGCTGGCTTTAATGACTTTAACGGTCCGTTTCCAGCCGCCAAAGTTATTGATTGGATTTCCGTGCCTCTTGGTGTCGCGACTTTGCGTGACCAATTTAGGGACGTGGAGGATGACGCTGCTCGTTATGCACTGATGAGTTGTTATTTTGAGGAAAAATTAGCTGATTTTGCTCCTTATGACTTTGCTCCTTTAAAAAATTCGGAAGAGCGGCAAGCATTTCAGGTTATAGGAACTTCTGGAACCGTGACAACAGTTGCATCCAGTCATCTCGGTCTAAAAAGATATGACCGCACAAAAGTGGATGGACTTAGAATGAGTTCTGAGCAAATAAATAGGGTGATAAATGCTTATTTGGAACTTGGTCCAGATGGGCGTCGGAATGATCCAAGAATAGGAAGTGACCGCCATGCTTTAATTATGTCAGGATCGGCTATTCTTCAGGCGCTTTTACGCTGTTGGCCAACTGACCGACTATCGGTTGCAGACCGTGGATTGAGAGAAGGCTTACTATACGCACAAATGTGTGCAGACGGATTGATAGAAGGATCTGCTTGATAGCGGAGAATTAATTTTGTCTGTTAATGGTAACAGTAGCGGTAGGATATGAAAGATTGCCAGGCAACAAAAAAAATTCTGGACGAGGACAAAGAGAATTAAAAGCTACTGTAAAAAGTGCTCGTGGCAAAACTGTTTCGCAAGTAAAATGGCTGCAAAGGCAGCTTAATGATCCTTATGTCAAAAGAGCAAAAGCCGAGGGATATAGAGGTAGAGCGGCCTATAAAATAATGGAGCTTGACGATAAGTTTAAATTTCTAAAACCTGGGTCTAGAGTGATTGATCTGGGATGCGCGCCAGGTGGTTGGTGTCAGGTCGTATCTAGCCGGGTCAATGTTCTGGGAAACCAAAAAGGCCAAGATATTGGTCAAGTTATTGGAATTGACTTGCAAGAAGTCGAACCAATCCCTGGCGTGCATTTGTATCAGTTAGATTTTTTATCGAATGATGCCGATATGAAAATTAAAGACTTTTTGGGGGGTAAAGCTTCAGTTGTAATCTCCGATATGGCGGCACCCTCTTCAGGGCACAAAAAAACTGATCATTTGAGAATTATGGCTCTTTGTGAAGCAGCAGCATTTTTTGCTTTTGATGTTCTAGAATTAGACGGTGCCTTTGTCGCTAAAGTCCTGGCTGGTGGAGCTGAGGGCGAATTGCAGAAGATCTTAAAGAACCGTTTTAGAAAAGTTTTACACTTTAAACCCCCAAGCAGTCGTTCAGATAGTTCTGAGAAATTTGTTGTTGCGCTAGGTTATAGGGCGAGCGGAGAGAATTAGTTAACTGAAATAACTAGTAAGCTATCTGTTTAGAATAGTTTAAAATTAAAAGATTAGTGAAGTTCTGATATTGAACTTAAAAGCTATGTCGGTAATTCGTTATATATTACCGTAATTTCTTCTTAATAACTGAGACCTTTTTAGTTATATTAAACATAGCTTCATATAATTTTAGAAAGTTAAAAATGCCCTTAAATTTCAGTAAAAAAGTCTTTATTACATGCGCTGTAACAGGATCGGGAGGTACGCAGGATAGAAGTAAATTTGTGCCTCGGAGTCCAAAGGAGATTGCTGACAGTGCTGTTCTTGCAGCGAAGGCGGGAGCTGCTATAGTTCATTGTCACGTAAGAGATCCTAAGACTGGCGCTCCAAGTCGTGATTTAGCCTACTACCGAGAAGTAACAGATAGGATTCGCTCGTCTGCAGTTGATGTCGTTTTAAATTTAACTGCGGGGATGGGTGGAGATTTAGTTATGGGAGGAACAAATTCACCGTTACCATTGGCAAAAGGAACTGACATGATTAGTGCCGAAGAACGGGTTGCTCATATAGCAGAATGTTTACCTGAAGTTTGTACTCTCGACTGTGGAACAATGAATTTTGCGGAGGCGGATTACGTTATGACTAATACGCCTGGAATGTTGCGCTCGATGGGAGGAATGATGACTGAGCTTGGGGTAAAGCCGGAGATTGAAGCTTTCGATACGGGGCACTTATGGTTTGCCAAACAGTTAGTATCAGAAGAAATTATAGCTCCTGATGCTTTGGTTCAGCTTTGTATGGGTGTTCCTTGGGGGGCTCCTGATGATTTAAATACATTTATGGCAATGGTAAATAATGTTCCACAAGACTGGACATTTTCAGCTTTTTCTTTAGGGCGAAATCAAATGGCTTATGTGGCAGCAGCGGTGTTGGCCGGGGGAAATGTACGGGTTGGGCTGGAGGATAATTTGTGGCTAAGGAAAGGTGTTTTAGCAACGAACGAGCAACTGGTTGAAAGGGCAAAAATTATAATTGAACAAATGGGTGCAGAACTTATGAATGCAGAGCAAGTAAGAAGTAAGTTAAAATTGAACAAACGCTCCCCGAGTTTTTAAAATGTCTCGTCGCGTAGTTATCACGGGGGGAGGAAGTGGTATTGGGTTAGCACTTGCTAGACGGTATATCGAGGAGGGCGCACAGGTTGCGATTTGCGATAGCGATATGGCATTGATCAAGAAGGTTTCTAAAAATTATAAAATAGCTATTTCTTATTGCGCTGATGTGTCTGACGGTGGTCAAATGGAAAGTTTTCATTGTCGGATACTTGATGAGTTTAAGGGGGTCGATGTTATGCATGCAAATGCTGGCGTGGGAGGTCCGGCCGGGTCAGTTGATCAAATTGATCACAAAGATTGGAAGAGATGTGTTGAAGTAAATTTGTTTGGAGCATTCCATAGTGCGTCTTGGGCGTCGGGAGTAATGAAGAAACAAAAAACTGGATCAATTATTTTCACTTCATCTACTTCAGGTTTGTTCGGTGTGCCTAATCGTTCTCCATATGTTGCTGCAAAGTGGGGTATCGTTGGCCTTACTAAATCGATGGCTATGGAGCTAGGTGATTATGGCGTGCGTGTTAATGCGATATGCCCAGGTGCTGTAAATGGAGTGAGAATGGAACGAGTTTTGTCAATGGAAAGCGAGGCTTCCGGGGTTTCGGAAGATGCGCTTAGAAAAGTATACTCTGAGGGCACTGCAATGAGAAGTTTTGTTAGTGAGGAAGATGTTGTAAATATGGCAATATTTTTAGCCAGTGAAAAAGCCTCCATGATAACTGGTCAAGCTATAGCTATTGATGGATATACAGAACGGACTGTGTAATTATAGTGTATGAGGATTTGGCATTAGAAATGATTAAAAAGGTCGCAATTATCGGTGGTGGAGTAATCGGTGGTGGCTGGGCCGCCAGATTTTTATTAAACGGTTTGGATGTTTATGTTTACGATCCAGATTCAAATGCAGAAAAAACTCTATTAGAAGTTATTGATAATGCGCGTTTTGCTCTCCCAATGCTTTACGAATCTCAGTTGCCTAAAGAGGGCAAAATAAAATTTTGTGAAAGTATTGCTGAGGCTGTTGTTGGTGCAGACTGGATACAAGAAAGTGTTCCGGAGAGATTGAAGATTAAACATCTTGTCTATGACGAAATTCAAACATCTTGTCTTGAGACAGCTATAATTGCTTCCTCCACTTCGGGATTTAAGCCTTCAGAACTTCAAGAAAATTCTAAAGCACCCAAACAAATAATCGTTTGTCACCCATTCAATCCAGTTTATTTGTTGCCCTTAATTGAGGTTGTGGGAAGTAATAAAACGACGGCTAGTGACATAACAAGGGCGATGGAAATTTTGACAAAATTAGGTTTTTTTCCACTACATGTTAGAAAAGAAATTGATGCTCATTTGGCTGACAGATTTCTTGAAGCTGTTTGGCGAGAAGCTTTGTGGTTAATTAAAGATGATATTGCTACTACCTCAGAAATAGACAATGCAATTCGATATGGCTTTGGTCTTCGATGGGCACAAATGGGCCTGTTTGAAACATATAGAATTGCTGGTGGTAAAGCTGGCATGCAACACTTTTTATCGCAATTTGGTCCATGCTTGCAATGGCCTTGGACAAAGCTAATGGATGTTCCTGACCTGACTGATGAGCTTGTGGAAAAAATAGCGTCCCAGTCTGATATTCAGTCAGGTGATAAATCAATCCGTGAGCTTGAACGAATTAGGGACAAAAATTTAATTGCCATTTTACGTAGTCTGAAACAGCAAAATTTTGCTGCTGGTAGTTTAATTGCCGCTCATGAAAAAATGATTTCTGACGATAAAACTTTAAAAAATAAAATGCTCGTAAGTGTAGAAAGGGTTATTCCCGTTGACTGGACGGACTATAATGGTCACATGAACGAGGGTAGATATGGTCAAGTTTTTTCGGATGCAGCCGATGGGTTTTTATCTTCGGTAGGTGTTGATTCTCATTACATAGCTTCTGGTCATAGTTATTTTACAGTGGAAAACCATATAAAGTATTTAGATGAAACATTAGCTGGTGAAAATATATATGTGGATACATCCGTGCTTCTGGTTGAGGGGAAAAAGCTCAAGCTTTTTCATACGATGAAACGAAAAGCAGATAAAGTCCATCTTGCGACCTGCGAGCAATTTCTACTTCATGTGAATCTAAATACGCGAAAATCATGTGAGCCAGTGGGTGATGTTGCGAAAAAATTACAAAGAATATTCAAATAGGTGAGTTATGAATTTTGGATTATCCGAAGAACAGCAAATGATAGTTGATACTGTCAGAAACTTTGTTGAAAATGAAATTTATCCCTTTGAAAGTGATGTAGAAACTACTGGAATAGTCCCTAAAGAAGTTGCCGAGGAGATTAAGAGAAAAACAATAGATTTGGGCTTTTATGCATGTAATTTTCCAATCGAAGTTGGCTGCGCCGGTTTAAATCATTTAGAATTTGCCTTGGTTGAGCGTGAGTTAGGACGAGCGTCAATGGCGCTTAATCACTTTTTTGGACGTCCACAAAATATCCTAATGGCGTGCACAGGCGATCAAAGAGAGAAATATTTGTTTCCCGCCGTGAGAGGTGAAAAAATGGATGCGCTGGCGATGACGGAACCAGACGCTGGATCAGATGTAAGGGGAATGAAATGCTCTGCTATTCGTGATGGTGGTGATTGGCTGTTAAATGGTGTGAAACATTTTATTTCAGGAGCCGACCATGCGGATTTTGTAATCGTATTTGCTGCTACTGGTGAGGATGAAACCGCTAAAGGTCCCAAGAAGCGAATTACAGCATTTTTAGTTGATAGAGGGACCGCGGGTTTTACAATACGTGATGGATATAAGTCGGTAAGTCATAGAGGTTATAACAATATGATCCTTGAATTTGATAATTGCCGGTTATCAAATGAACAGGTTTTAGGAGAAGTAGATGGTGGTTTCGCAGTAATGAATACTTGGCTATATGCTACTCGAATTACCGTTGCCACTATGTCCGTAGGCCGAGCCAGGCGTTGTTTTGAATATGCTATAAATTACAGCGCCGAACGTAAGCAATTTGGTAAAAGTATTGGAAAATTTCAAGGAATTAGCTTTCAGTTAGCAGACATGATAACTGAAATTGATGCTGCAGATCTTCTTACATTAAATTCTGCATGGAAATTAGATCAAGGTTTAAATGCCAATAGAGAAATTGCCTCTGCCAAACTTTATGCTTCAGAAATGCTTGCACGGGTCACTGATGTCACCTTACAAATACATGGGGGCATGGGGCTTATGAATGATTATCCTATTGAGAGGTTTTGGCGTGATGCGCGAGTGGAGCGCATTTGGGATGGCACTTCAGAAATCCAAAAGCACATAATTAGTAGAGAGCTACTGAGACCGCTCGGCTCATAAAATTGCGATATATAGAGTGACAAATAACAATAAGAGCAATAGTTTGTATAGATTTCTTAATCCAAAAAATGTGGTTGTTATTGGTGGAGGAGTTTGGGGAAAATCTATTGTTTTTCAGTTAAAAAAAATAAATTTCAGCGGGCAGATATTTGCAGTGCACCCATCTGAAGACGATTTCTGTGGGTGTGAAACTTACAGAAATATAAGTGATTTACCTAGACCGATTGATGCCGCATTCGTTGGTGTTAACAGAATTGCTACCGTTGACATAATTTCACAGCTTTCAAAGGCAGACTGTGGTGGGGCAGTCTGTTTTGCATCTGGATACTCGGAGGCTGTGACCGAGTTAGAAGATGGTCATGAGTTACAAGAGGCCTTAATTGAAGCAGCTGGGCGGATGCCTATTTTGGGCCCTAACTGTTATGGAATTATAAATTATTTTGACAATTTCTGTTTATGGCCAGACCAGCACGGGGGTCAAAATGTTGATAATGGCGTTGCCATTATTACTCAGAGCTCAAATATAATGATTAATCTAACGATGCAAAAACGGGGTTTGCCTATAGGTTTCGCAGTTACAGTAGGAAACCAAGCACAACTGGGATTGGCTGAACTGGCTATGAATATTGTTGAAGATACAAGAGTTACCGCTCTGGGATTGTACGTAGAGGGCCTAGGGTCAATAAGAAATTTTGAAAAGTTAGTAAGCTTATGTGAACGGCTCGGTAAGGGAATCGTTATAATAAAAATTGGTAAGTCAGAACACGCACAGCTATCTGCGGTATCTCACACGGCATCACTAGCAGGGAGTGATAAAGGGGCGTCGGCTCTAATGAAAAGACTTGGGGTCGCAAGAGTGAGCTCTCTGTCGGAGTTTATAGAAACATTGAAAATTTTTCACTGTCACGGGCGATTATCAGGTTCATCCGTAGCGTCCGTATCCTGCTCAGGTGGAGAGGCGAGTTTAATAGCAGATCTATCTTACGGTGAGGGGGTTTTATTCCCAAAGTTAACAAAAGAACAAAATAATAATCTTAAGAATGTATTAGGTGGGAAAGTGGCATTGGCTAATCCATTGGATTACCATACCTATATTTGGGGAGATGCCAGTAAAATGGCAAAAACATTTATTTCAATAATGCGAGATAAGAATATAGACATTGGAATAATTATTGTTGATTTCCCAAGGTCTGATTTATGCGATCCTGGCGCATGGAATTGCGTTATTGAAGCAGCAGTTCTGACTAAGGAAACAATAAAAAAACCGATAGCATTAATGTCTACGCTTTCTGAAAATATAGAAGAAAGTTTAGCAAAAGACCTAATGCGAAAAAATTTAATCCCTCTGTGTGGTATGAATGAAGGCTTGGCGGCAATAGTAGCAGCATCTACTCAAAGGACTGATTCAGACATATCAATTAATCCAGTGCTTTTACCAAATAATAATCAAAGTTCCTCATTGTTAACTGAGGCATATTCTAAATCCTTATTGTCTGAAATTGGTATTGATACCCCTAGAAATATTATCGTTCAGAATAGAGATTTATTAGATAATCTGCCTTTTGATTTTCCGGTAGTTATTAAAGTGCTTGGCTTATCTCACAAAACTGAAAGCAGAGGTGTTCGGCTAGATATAAAGAATACCGAGGAACTAAAGGTGGCCTTTGATGATATGGGTTATAGCGAATACTTGATTGAAGAAATGATAGGTGACGCTCTAATTGAGTTATTAGTGGGTATTATTAATGATCCGGCTCATGGTTTCATATTTACTCTAGCGGCTGGAGGAACATTGACTGAAATTTTATCTGATAGCGTAAGTTTAGTTATGCCATTCACTAGAAATGAATTTAATGAAGCCCTAAAAGATTTGAAGATTGGTAAAGTTATTGATGGTTATAGAGGCTCGAAAGCAATTAGTATGGAGCAATTGATACAGAATATTTTTAAGCTGCAGGAATTTGTTGTAAGGAATAGCGGTGAGTTGTCCGAATTGGAAATAAACCCATTTTTAGTTACAGCTTCTAGAGCCGTTGCTGTTGATGCTTTAATAAAAATGTAATTGGGATAAATGTATGAAAACTGAACCTGTTAAAACTAATATCTTCGGGCATGTTCTTGAAGTAACTTTGGATCGACCTAAAGCAAACGCTATAGATTTAAAAACTAGTAAAGTTATGGGGGATATATTTTGTGACTTTAGAGATAATCCAAATTTGAGAGTTGCAATCATTACTGGGGCAGGCAAAAAATTTTTCTGTGCAGGCTGGGATTTAAAAGCTGCCGCAGATGGCGATGCTGTTGACGGTAATTATGGTGTTGGTGGTTTTGGCGGATTACAAGAGTTGCCTCATATGAATAAACCAATTATCGCAGCCGTTAATGGTATCTGTTGCGGCGGAGGTCTTGAATTGGCTCTTTCCGCGGATATTATATTAGCGGCAGAGCATGCTTCGTTTGCATTGCCAGAAATACGTTCCGGAACCGTTGCAGATGCTGCTTCGTTAAAACTTCCAAAGCGCATTCCATACCATATAGCAATGGAAATGTTGTTCACTGGGAGGTGGATCGACACTAAAGAAGCGGCTCAGTGGGGTTTAATAAATCAGGTACATAAATCAAAAGATTTGTTATCTAAGGCGAGAGAACTCGCGGAACTTCTGGCTTCAGGGCCTCCTTTAGTCTATGCTGCAATAAAAGAAGTAGTACGCGAAGGTGAAGATATGAAGTTCAACGACGCTTTAAATATGATAACAAAAAGTCAATTTAAAACGGTCGAGACTTTGTATCGTTCAGAAGATCAATTAGAGGGTGCACGTGCTTTTTCGGAGAAACGCGACCCGGTGTGGAAAGGAAAATAACACCGCACTATATTATCCTTCGTGAGCTAGCCAGTAAATCGAACTTTTCCAATGTGGTCTAAATTTCTGTTACGCTGAGCGTAATCTATTCCATATCCAACGACAAATTCATCTGGTATTTCAAAGCCAGTCCAATCTGCTTTAACCTCAACTTCACGTCTACTGGGCTTATCAAGCAGGGCGATCGACATTAATCGAGCAGGTCCTCTCGACTTTAGCAACGATATAACGTGGCTCAGAGTATAGCCTGTATCCACGATATCCTCTACAACTAATACATCTCGTCCTTCAATTGCTCCCCTTAAGTCCTTTAAAATACGCACTTCTCTTGAGCTTTCCATCCCATCTCCGTATGATGATGCTTCTAGGAAATCAACTTCTACTGGCAGGTCTAATTCACGCACTAAGTCTGCAATAAAAACGAATGAACCTCGAAGCAAGCCCACAACAATGAGCTTATCTGTACCCACGAATTCACTTTGAATATTTTTACACAGCTCCTCTACTCTTGCAGCAATTGCTTTTGCAGAAATCATTTCATCAATGACATATGGTCGCTCTGACATTAAATCACCCTTTATTTTTTCAACAACATTACGTATCTCTGTCAAACTATCATTACAAGTATAATAAAATGCCTACTCATTCGGAAACAAAAATTTTAAAATACAAGCCAGAACAGATGTTTGACTTGGTGGCTGATGTGAACAGTTATCCAAAATTCCTTCCCTGGTGTTCGGCGGCTAGAATTCATTCGAGAAATATGATTGGTAAAAACGAAGTTCTCGAGGCCGACCTTGTTATAAGTTTTAAGGTTTTTAGAGAGAAGTTTGCAAGTAAAGTTACGCTTATTCGATCTGAAAACCAGATACTTACTGAATATATTGACGGACCTTTCAAGCGAATGCATTCAACTTGGTATTTTAAAGCTCTCGAGTACGGTAGCGAAGTTTCGTTTTATGTAGATTTTGAAATGAAGAATGCTGTATTGCAAAAAATTGTAGGGATTGTGTTTAACGAAGCAATGCAGCGCGTTTTATCTGCTTTTGAAAATCAGGCACTGGCCCTTTACCCTGATTAATTCACAGAAAGCTCTTCATATAGTAAAGTAATTGCTGTTTTGACTGCGAGTGATTTAATATTATCTCGTCCTATCGGTCCATATTTTTTTGTTTCGGTTCTTATTTTGCCATTTTCTTTTGCTACTGCAAAGCATACTAAGCCCTCAGGCTTGAAATCGCTACCGCCGGGACCGGCAATACCTGTTATCGAAATTGCTATAGTGCTTTTTGATCTTTTTAAAGCCCCCTCTGCCATTTGCTTTGCGACCTCTTCGCTTACAGCTCCATATTTTTTTAAGGTTTTATTTTCAACTCCCAAAACACGAGTTTTAGAGTGATTTGAATACGTTATATATCCCTGTTCAAAAAAAGCTGACGAACCTGGAAGTTCAGTCAGGCTAGCAGCAAGTAAGCCAGCTGTGCAGCTTTCTGCCGAAACAATTTTACTACTCAACTTTATTGCGAGAGAATACAAGTCGTTTAAATTAGACATTTTTACTAAAGGCCATGATACAAAACCGCCAAAATAATTGTACATATTGCAGCGGCAATACCTGCAAAAATATCGTCTAACATAACTCCTAATGCTCCATTTTTTTTGTCGGCCCAACCGATCAAAGACGGTTTAAAAATATCAAATAATCGAAAAAATAAAAAAGAACATATCCATCCGGGCCATAGGTCTAACGGGTCAAGTCTAAAGTAGAATACTGCCAAAGCAATCGGTAAAGCTGCGATCCACTGTCCAATAAGCTCATCAATAACGACTTCTGATGGGTCTTTAGTTTTAGTTTGCTTTAGATAGACGCTGGTAGCCCGCCATCCAAATGCACTGATGGACAATAGAGCGAATACAAACCCTATTATTCCAAAAATTTCTAATAATAAAATTGCAAGAATGATTGCGAATAAAGACCCCCAAGTTCCGGGGGCTGGACGTAGAAAACCTATTCCAAAAATTGTGGCAATTGCTGCGCTCATGGGCTGATAAGAGTTACGGTGGCTAAAGCTGCTATTCCTTCTTCGCGGCCAGTAAAGCCCAGCTTTTCGCTTGTTGTGGCCTTTATCGAAACTCTATCCTTATTAAGATTTAGAATATTTTGAATATTTGTTTTAATTAATTCAGCATGAGGTTTAATTTTTGGTTTTTCACAAATTACTGTACAATCAACATTACCAATTTTGAAATTTCTACCTTTTGCTAGTTCCAGTGCATATTTGAGAAAAATATCACTCGAGGCATCCTTCCATTTATCCTCATCTGGAGGAAAATGAGTGCCAATATCCCCTTCTGCTAACGCCCCAAAAATAGCATCTGTTATAGCGTGCAGCACGACATCTGCATCTGAATGGCCGCAAAGCTTAAACGTGTGAGGGATTTTAATTCCGCCCAAGATGACAAATTTTCCTGCTTCAAAAGCATGTACATCGAAACCATTGCCAATTCTTATATCCATAATTAACGTCCTAATACTTTCATAACACGCTCGAAATCTTCGGCAGTTGTAATTTTAATATTTTCCTCGCTACCACTTATTACTTTTACTTGTATTCCTGCTGCAATAGCAATTTCCACATCATCGGTCGCATTAGATGAACTAGCATTGTGAGCTTCAAGTATCTTATTAAAGTTAAATCCCTGCGGCGTTTGAGCTCGCCAGATATTATTTCTGCTTTTGGTCTTAACAACCTTTTCGTCAATAACTTCCCATAGCGTGTCAGAAACTGGTAAGGCGGGTGCCACAGCATCTGTGGTTTTCAAATTTTCAATTACAGTATTGATAAGATTTGGTGGAGTTGAAGGTCTAGCAGCGTCATGAATTAGTACAAAATCAGGTCTTTCAACTTGTTGTAAAGCTCTAAGCCCGTATTTAACCGATTCTGATCTTGTGGTACCACCTTCTGTAAATAAAACATCATTTCTATTTAAAAGATTAAAGTCGTCCGAATGAAGTACAACCATTACCTTATTAATTCTGGAGTTATTTTTAAATAAATCTATGGAGTGGTCTATAATTCTCTTACTGTTTAAATGTTGCCATTGCTTAGGGGTTGTGCCCCCAGCGCGCGTTCCTCTGCCAGCTGCAACTATTACCGCGATGATTTTCATCGGTTTGCCCCACTTTTAGATATTGACCTTGCATAATTGTCTAAGTCTTCTGATCATTTTGTTCAATACATGCAATTAATGCCTAAAAATTAATCGTTTATTTAATAGTGCTGAAAAATATAGCATAAAAACTTGTTCATGCTTACCCATCGTACTATTTTGGCGAAAAATGGAGTTATTTTGGCGCTCAGTTCTAAAATAAAAACCGGAAGAGTTCCTGTCCTCCTTGCCCCTATGGCTGGGATTACAGACCTACCATTCAGAAACGCTGTTACTAAATTTGGCGTTGATATGGTTTTTAGTGAAATGGTTGCTGACAGTGACCTTCTGTGCGATGGTTCGAAAAGCCGTAAGATTGAACTGGGCTCAAATTTTCTAAATACAGCAGTACAGCTTGCAGGATGTGAGCCAAAAATAATGAGTGAAGCAGCTAAATTAGTTTCTGATTTAGGTGCTGGAGCAATAGACATAAACATGGGCTGCCCTGCCAAAAAGGTTGTTGGAGGTTACTCTGGTTCGGCACTTATGCGTGATTTGAAAAAAGCTGCATCAATTATTGAAAGCGTTATAAGCGCAGTTGATATCCCAGTATCTTTAAAGGCACGTCTTGGTTGGGATGAAAGCTCAAAAAATGCAAAAGAGCTTGGTATAATAGCAGAAAAATGTGGAGTACAGTCGTTTACAATACATGGACGAACTCGTAACCAATTTTATAAGGGTAAGTCGGATTGGAAGGCCATTCTTGAAATCAAGCAAGCAGTAAAAATACCAGTTATTACAAATGGGGATATTGTAGATGTAGGCTCAGCAGAAAAAGCTTTACGTTTTTCTGGATCAGACGGATTGATGGTAGGGCGCGCTATTATTGGAAAACCTTGGCTAATTTCTCAAATATCAGCTTATCTAAATAAAGAAATACAACCAGAAATTCCCAAGGGACAAAAGCTGATCGAAGTTGTCGCTATGCACTACGATGAAATGTTATCATTTTATGGTGATAAGCTTGGTGTAAGGGTGGCCCGAAAACATCTAAAACGGTATTTAGATATTTTTGCTTTGCCAAAGAAATTATCAGATGAATTTCTGAGAGAGGACTGTCCAAAAGTGGTCATTCGAAGGCTTTTTGAATTACCAAAGCGAATTAATCCATGAATATTGATTATGAAAAAGTTTGGATGTCGATTCCTCTTCCGTCTATTGTTTTGAATGGAGATGATATTGTGGTGGAAGTTAACCCACCTGGTGAGGGATTTCTTAATGCATCAAGTAAATCTCTTAAAAATAAAAGTATTTGGGAATTAATAAATATCGATGCCTCATTAGAGGATAGCTATAAAAAAGTAAAAAAATTCAGTTCCCCTTTGTTTGTTACAGATGTGAAAGTAGGAGCAAACGGCAGAGAGCCAATTCCTTGCAATATTCAAATAGCGCCAATTATGGGGCTTGATAGCAGTACAATTATATTAATAGCACCTAGAGAGATTGCTGGTCGAATTTCCCAATCGAAATCTGTAAAAGCTGCGGCAAAGTCTGCAATAGGCATGGCCGAGATGTTAGCCCATGAGATTAAAAATCCCCTGGCAGGAATTACCGGAGCTGCTCAATTACTGTCCATGGGACTTTCGACAAGTGATCTGGAGATCACAGATTTGATTGTGGCAGAAACGAGAAGGATTTTAACTTTATTAGAGCAGGTTGAACAGTTTGGAAATTTAAAACCAATTGACCCCAAACCACTCAACATTCATGACGTGATAGATAGAGCGAGACGTTCTGCACAATTAGGCTTTAGTGCACACATTAATTTTAAAGAAGATTATGATCCTTCGTTGCCGTTGGTATACGGCGATCCAGACCAATTACTTCAAGTATTTTTAAATTTGATAAAAAATGCTTCTGAAGCCCAGCCAAATAATGGAAATATTAAATTGCGTACATATTTCGAACACAGTTTTAAACTTCGAAGAGCGGATGGTTCAGGACACTCAATGCCCATTCAAGTTGAGGTTATGGATAATGGTCCCGGTGTTCCAGAAGATATACGGGATGAAATTTTTGATCCATTTGTTTCAGGGCGTAATAACGGGACTGGTCTGGGCCTAGCTTTAACAAGTAAAATTATATCGGACCATAATGGTTTAATTTCTCTCGACACTAAACCTGGGAATACAGTCTTTCGTATTTCTTTACCTTTTGTGACAAAACTTAATTAAGAGGACGCAAGTATGGATGGCACAGTCTTAGTTGCAGATGACGATAGAACAATTCGCACAGTACTTACCCAGGCTCTTACCCGCGCAGGCGTAAAAGTGCACGCAACTTCAAGTTTAACAACTCTTATGCGATGGGTTTCTGAAGGCAAAGGTGATGCTGTAATTACTGATGTCATGATGCCAGATGGTAATGGTTTAGAGATGTTACCAAAAATTTCCCAAGATCGCCCAGATTTACCAGTCATTGTGATCTCTGCCCAAAATACCATAATGACAGCCATTCAAGCTGCAGAAGCAGATGCGTATGACTATTTACCAAAACCTTTTGATTTGCCAGATTTAATGAAACGATGTGCTAAAGCACTTTCGTCAAAGGGTAAAAATAATCCAACTGCTTCAAATAGTTCAATTAGAACTACCAATATGGGTGCGGTAGATGAAAATCTACCAATAGTTGGTAAAACTGCATTGATGCAAAATCTTTATCGTTTCGTAGCAAGGTTAATGAATTCTGAATTACCTGTCCTGATATCTGGCGAGTCTGGCACTGGTAAAACGTTAGTAGCTCAAGTATTACACGATTTCTCTGATAGAAGAAACATGTCATTAGTAAGAATGAGGGCAGACGATCTAGTCGAACTGGATGGGCCTTCAAAAATTCTTGCTCGGGCAAAGGATGGAACAATTCTTATTGAGGAGATATCTGATTTAGGTCCAGCTGAGCAAGGACGATTGGTGAGTATGATTGATTCACCGGGTGAATATTCACCACGTTTTTTGGCTACTTTGGTCGGTGATATGACAGAAGCCGTAGATGAGCATAAAGTTCGGCGAGATCTATTTTATCGTCTAGGAGGTGCTCCCATTACCGTGCCGCCGCTTAGGGAACGCTTTGACGACATACCACTACTAGCAGATTTTTTTCTGGAAAAAGTTGACAAGCAAACCGGGATATCAAGAAATTTTGATCAAACTGCTATGAAATTAATACAAAGCTATACTTGGCCGGGTAATGTTAGACAACTAGAGAATATGGTGAAAAGGCTTGGCTTGACTGCAAACGAGGCGATTATTTCATTAGGTGAGGTTGAACAAGCATTGTCAAACCAACCGGAAGTATCTGATGTATTGTCTAATGGGAAAAGTGACAGGCTGGCATCGGATGTTGAAAAGCATCTTAGGAGATATTTTGATTTGCATGGTTCACAACTTCCGCCATACGGTGTTTATCACAGAATATTAAAAGAGGTTGAATTTCCACTTTTAACAATTGCGTTAGATGCAACCGGCGGAAATCAGGCAAAGTGCGCTAATTTGCTTGGAATAAATCGAAATACCCTGCGTAAAAAAATATCTGAATTGGATATTCAAGTGACGAGGCGAAGAAAACTGATGTAATGTGGCAACATTAGTGTTACTTATTGTCAACAATGTATAAAAGTGAGTCTTTGTGTCAGTAAGTACTATGCGGTTTTCACTAACCAGATTTTTAAATACTAAGACTTTCGATCGTGTAAGGGCTTCATCGACAATTTATCTTGTTTTCCTTGGTCCTTTCTTGGCTTTTGCCACATACATAATTTTGGGACCTTTTGATTTGCGGGCACAGTCTAGACTGCTTCAGCTAGTTTTATTGGCAGATCTTGTGTACGTAATTACGATAGTAGCTTTTGTAATATTGAGAATATTGCGTATTATTTCACAGCGGCGACAAAAGTCAGCTGGATCACAACTGCATTTACGTTT
>CACPPZ010000013.1 GCA_902635985.1 Paracoccaceae bacterium | reverse complement strand
TTATAACTCACCCAATAAAAACAAAGCTTGTTTTTTTATGGTTAACGCATACACACTTGCTTTGGAGTACAAACACCCCAAAACGCAATCTTTCTTTCAGTTTCTTAAAAAACACGCTAGAGAAAGCTAGCATTCTTTCAAGTTAAACATCTATTTTCGTTATAAATAATTCTAGAAAAGGAAATTTCCTTGAAGAAAAGCCTTTTTTACGGTGCGCTTTTATTAGCGCTTGGGACGTTAGTTGGTTGGGTGGCTTCCAAAACCTTGCTACCTCTTCCTTGGATGCTAGGCCCATTATTAGCATGTGCTATATGGTCAATTAATTTTGGAGAGAAAATAGCTCCTTCAAATTACGTATTTCCTCAAAAATTTCGAAATTATTTTGTAGCCATAATCGGCGTAATGATTGGATCGCAGGTTACTACTGATCTAATGGATCAATTAACCAAATACTTTCCAAGTATATTTGGTTTATTAATTTTTAGTTGGTGCGCCCATTTTGTGAACTATAAAATTTTCATAAAATTTGGAAAATATGATCGAGCTACAGCATTTTTTTCGTCTGCGCCCGGAGGGCTAATGGAGAGTATCGCTATGTCTGAACAGTATGGCGGAAACGTAAAAGTCGTAACTCTTCAACAATTCTTGCGAATTATTTTTGTAATAATTTTAGTACCAGTGATGATTTCAATTTGGTTTGGAGCTCCAGTCGGTAGCGCAGCTGGCTTTATAATGGAAAAAAATGCAATTATTTCGTTAATTGACTTATTTTATATCGGGATTTTAATAATTTTTGGTCTCGTCCTAGGATCTCAGCTTAGAATACCTGCTGCTCACTTGTTGGGGCCTATGCTTTTAACTATTTTATTTACTTTAAGTACGAATATTAACATTCATCTTCCAGACATACTGATCGTAGTTGCACAGGTAATTATCGGAACAAGCCTGGGTGCAAGATTTTTGGGGATGGATAAAAGTATTCTTTTAACTGCAGCTCGTTTGTCAGCATTATCAGTACTTACAATGCTTATCTTGGCAGTCATTTTTGTAATTATACTCAAAAACTTATCTGAATTAACAGCTGTAACACTTTTTATATCTTTTGCCCCAGGCGGCGTAACAGAAATGTCATTAATCGCACTATCGGTCGCATCAAGTCCAGCGTTAGTAAGCGCTCACCATATTTTTAGAATAATCACGACCGTCTTATTATTGGGAATAATTTACAATAGATGGATTAATAAACTTAGCTAGCAGTTTAAAAACAGCCGAATTAGGGAGTTTTCATGACAGTTGGCAATAATTTTGTTTATCTTCAAGTAATAACCATTCTTCCATAATTTTATCCATTTTCAGCTTTCGTTCCGCTAACGCACTAGAGGCTTTATCAAATTTTTTTCGATCAGACTGATAAAGATCATCAATGGACAAGAATTCCTCTAACTTCTTAACCTCTAACTCAAGTCTCTCTATTTCTAAAGGAATTTCTAATAACCTATGCTGCTCTGTGAAAGATAAACCTGCACTTTTCTTATTTTCCTGCAAATTCATTGCATTTTTGGGTTTTTGAGATTTCACAGTAACATCCGATGAATTTTTTTCATCCAAAAATTTATTTAGGTATGACTCGTAACCTCCTGTAAAATCGATAATTTTACCATTTCCTTCAAAAAACAAAACTCGTGTTGCAACGCGCTCAACGAAGTCTCTATCATGACTGATTAAAAGTATTGTGCCGTCGAACTCACATAGTAGCTCCTGAAGTAAATCTAGCGTCTCAATGTCTAAATCATTTGTTGGTTCGTCCAGTAGTAACAGATTGCTAGTTTTAGCCATAAGTTTTGCAATAATTAACCTAGATTTTTCTCCTCCTGAAAGAGAGCGTACCGGCGCCCTTAAAGTACTGGGATCGAACAAAAATTCTTTCAAATATCCAACCACGTGTCTCGGGACGCCTTTGACCAGAATCTGGTCAGATATACCTGGTAGCGCAATATCTGGATCACCAACCAAATTTTCCTGAAGAGTAGCATCCATATCCAAGCTACCTTTGTTTTGCTCAAAGCTGGCAGTAATCCAATTTGTTCCTCGCTTTATAGTACCTTCATCAGGGGCTAAATCTCTAAATAGAATATTGAGAAGCGTAGTTTTTCCTACTCCGTTGGCGCCAACCATCGCAATACGCTCTCCACGGCTAATTGAGACACTGAATTTACTGCATATTTGCTTCCCACCAATATTTTTGCTTATACCTTGTGCCTCTAATATTTTTCGCCCAGAAGTCTCACCAGACTGAAAAGACATTTTTGCAGTAGCTTGCCGTTTTTCCTGTAAATCATACTTAACCTTGAGCTGTTTTAAAGCCTTCAATCTACCCTGATTTCTTTTGCGCCTCGCAGAAATACCTTCTACTGCCCAAACAGACTCTTCTTTTATGCGACGCCTCATTTTATGGTTTCGTGCATCTTCTTCAGTCCAAGTTTTGTCGCGCCAATCTTCAAAATCAGCGAAACTTTTTTGATTGCGTCTGAGAACACCTCTATCTAACCATAAGGTAGTTTTAGACACAGACCGAAGAAATGCCCGATCGTGACTTATAATTACTACTCCACATGTTAAGTTTTTAAGTACAGTCTCAAGCCATTTTATACTTTCAACATCCAGGTGGTTGGTGGGTTCATCTAGCAGCATCAAATCTGGAGTTTCTGCTATTATCTTTGCTAATGCTGCTCGTCTTATTTCCCCACCGGATGCAAGCTTTACCTCTTGTTGAAGATTTAGCTTCAGCCCAGTACTTATTGCCTCAATTTTATAACCTTGATTACTATTCAAATGGCTTGTTGCAAAATCCCCCAAAGTGGAAAAAACAGATAGGTCTGGATCCTGCTCCATTAGACTTATTTTTATTCCTTTTTGCACAGCTACAGTACCAGCGTCAGGAAGAATTGCACCAGCAATCAGTTTGAGAAGAGTTGATTTACCGGACCCGTTTCTACCAACAAGACAACTTCGTTCCCTTTCATTCAAAATCAAATCTATATTTTGGAATATTTCATACCCTCCAAAACCTAGACAAACTTCACGTAATTGGATTAAAGGTGCGCTCATAACAGATTGAGCTAGTTTAGAAAAATTAACAGGTCAAGGTTTGTTCATTAAAAAACGCTTCTTTTCATGTGGTATTTTACTCACCTCTAAGCCTGTAAAAACATGAAGCGTATTTAACTTGTAATCTATAACAGCATGGTCGCTTACCCACCCCCCCATTAAAAGATAAGCTCTCAAAAGAGGCGGCATTTTCAACATTCCTATTTTGAAATTTATATCAGGTCGAAACGCTTTTGAAAATTTTAAAACGGAGGGTGACTTAATACTGGGTAATAATTTTTTTGGACCCAAATAGCGTTCTCGAAGAATAGCAAAACAATCTATATATTTTCCATGATCAATTCCTTCAAATGAAGTGCAACCAAATACGAAGCCAATTTTTCTTCTTTCAACGTAATGCGCCAAATAAGCCCAAACTAATCTCAATATATCTGGATCCTTCAAAGAGGCATCCGTACAAACCCGCCCCACCTCTAATAAGGGCTTATCAAAGTTTTCTAAGGTTTTGATATCATAATGCGCTGCAGAATAACCAGTTTGAATCATGGAACCAGGAGTGTAATAGGTATATCTAAAGCATCCTACTACCCTCCGATGCTTCCTATCACGAATAATTACGTGATTAAATTTTTTATCATATTCATCCCTATCAAGACCGCTCTCGTTTACCACACCAAAGGCTTTATATCTAAAAGCTTGAGCTTCTTCCAAATCAACCGGCTGTGAAGCTGGCTCCAAATCAAATTTTGGATGGTAGTAATTCATAAATTTCTCTCATATTAAAGCGGATTGACAATGATGCTTGTAGAGATAAATCTAAATTTTTATTTATTGTAGTAAAGACTCGGCAGAAGGACCACCAACATTTTGGAATAGCCTGTAAAGAAATGACATATTTTTTAAACCAGATGGTGTAGTATGGTAGTCTAGGATAACGATTTTACCTTTATCAATTCCAAATTTCTGAATGTTATCGAGTTTACCTTTTTCGTCGAAGCTTAAAACAAGAACTTGCCTATCTATGGGCTTCGAAGCCCGTATTGAATTCTTTAAAACTTTAGATTGAACGAAGTAAATGTTTCCATCACTTAAGATGCCACCAATTGATGGGGTACCAAGCTTCTTGATAACAGTATTTTTGTCATCTTGCGATACAGAAACACTTGATAATTCTTCCTCACTAGGTATGTAACCATGCTTACGATACTGGTCGGAGCAACCCAAAATAAGAAATAGCACAGCAACACTTAAAATCTTTTTAAGAAGTCCAATCATAAATTTAGCCTGACCTTATTAAATTATAATATTATGCTCAGTTACATTATGTTGATTATTCATTGCAATAAAGGAAGAAATTTATAAATGCCCATAAGCGAAATTTCCGACAAAATCATAAAATTTTCAAATTTAAATGCCACCAAAAGCAATAGTTTTCGTTGGCAAGGTGATGAAATTAATAACTCTAAGATCGCCGGACAGCTTAGCTTAATCTCTGTTGAAAAAATAGATTTTAGAGGAAAAATCAGCGCCCAAGGTAAAAATAAATGGCTATTAACTGGAAATCTGGGTGCTACGGCAATTCAAAAATGTGTAGTTACACTAAAGGCAATTAAATGCCGAGTAGATGAAAAAATTAAACGTATTTATGTTCCTATGGAAGAAATACCCTCAGTGGAAAAAGACGACGGGCGCGATGTCGTACTCGAGTTAGATGAAAATTTAGAACCACTAACCAAGTCTTTAGATTTATCCCTGATTGCACAAGAAATACTTGCTCTATCACTGCCAGATTATCCAAGATCTAACAACACCGACTTTGTGTCAATTTCACTTGGCGGCGATGAAAAAATAACTGAGCGAGATTACGAACAAAACCCTTTTGCAATTTTGAGTACCCTTAAGAAAAATTAAATTCTCTAAGAAAGTCATAAAAATCAACTAAAATAACAAAATTTGGGTTGTATATCAGTGCCGAATAGATGTATTGCGCAGGGATGAATGTTAACACTGGGGGTAATCCCCTAATAATACTGAGATTTAGACATGGCTGTTCAGCAAAATAAAGTATCAAAGTCCAGACGAAATAATCGCAGAGCTCATGACGCTCTAATGGCTGGAAATCCTAATGAATGTCCAAATTGTGGTGAACTAAAACGACCCCATCATATATGTGCATCTTGTGGCTTCTATGGAGACAAAGAAGTTATATCGATGACTGAGGAAATTGACCTGGATGATGACGCAGCCTAATCCCTCGTAAAGGATGGCGATATGACCACGACCGTGAATAATAAGTCGGAGGTGGTGCAATCAAGCACAACTATAAGTATTGACGCTATGGGGGGCGATTTAGGGCCAGCTGCTATAGTAGCTGGCATTGTTCGTGTGGCCAAAAAAAACAAGAGCATACATTTCCTTCTACATGGGCAGGAAGAACACCTGCAAAAATTAGTTGCTAAACGTCAATCTTTGAAAGGCCGAGTAACGATAATTGACAGCCTTGAAGTAATTAAAATGGAGGATAAGCCGAGCCATGTGGTTAGACATGGAAAAGCTACATCAATGTGGTCAGCAATTGAGTCGGTGAGAGATGGTGATGCCAGTGTTTGTGTTTCTTGTGGCAATACTGGAGCTTTGATGGCGATAAGTATGGTAAGGCTGCGTAAACTTAATGGCGTAAACCGGCCCGCTATTGCGATACTTTGGCCTTCTTCGAATCCCATGGGATTCAATGTTATGTTGGACGTGGGCGCCGATGTCAGAGCTGATCCAAAAGACCTACTACAATATGCTTTGATGGGCGTCTCTTATGCTAGAAATGGATTGGGTATAGCAAAACCAAGGGTTGGTTTGCTTAATGTTGGAACTGAAGAGCATAAGGGCAGAAGTGAACTTAAAGAAGCCTATTCCAAAATTGAGCATTGCCAATTGGAAGCAAATTTTGTTTTTGAAGGGTTTGTCGAAGGTGGAGATATCCCAGGCTCAAAAGTCGATGTCATTGTAACTGATGGCTTCACTGGAAATGTCGCACTTAAAACTGCGGAAGGAACAGCAAGTTTAATTGGTTATTTACTACGAGAGGCCTTCAGGTTTTCCCCCTTATCAAAGCTTGCAAGCCTATTAGCTTTTACGTCATTGAACCGATTTAAAATGAGGATCGATCCAAGAAGAGTCAACGGTGGAGTATTTCTTGGCTTAAATGGTACGGTTGTAAAATCTCATGGTTCAGCAGACGCAACCGGAATCGAGGCTGCAATTAGACTAGCGTTCGAGCTTTCCGAGAATGATTTTTTACAAAAAGTAGCCGCGCGGGTTGCATACGCAGGCGCAATAGATAACGATGTTTACGATGATGAAATAAATAATTTGGATGATAAATGACAGTTCGCGCAATAATAACAGGATGTGGACACTATCTACCGAAACGGATCGTAGAAAATTCTGAATTTGAACGAACTTTAGATACATCTGACGAATGGATTTCTAGTCGCTCTGGAATTAAACGCAGGCACTTTGCAAACAAAGAGGAGACAACCTCTGAGATGGCTACATTAGCTGCTAAACAAGCATTAGAGGATGCTGGATTAGTTGCTGAAGATATAGATGCAATCATTCTAGCCACTTCAACTGCAGATCTCACTTTTCCATCAGCTGCTACTATGGTGCAGGCAAATTTAGGAATGACAAGAGGTTTTGCTTATGACGTTCAAGCTGTATGTGCGGGTTTTGTCTTTGCACTAGCAAACGCTAATGCGCTAATAATTTCAGGCCAAGCAAAAAAAGTATTGGTTATTGGTTCAGAGACATTTTCGAAATTAATGGACTGGGAGGACAGATCTACTTGCGTACTTTTTGGTGATGGTGCAGGCGCAGTTATTCTATCTGCAGAAAATGGAACCGGAGATAAATCTGATCGTGGCATTTTAGCCTCTGACTTGAATTCTGATGGAAGGTTAAAAAATATTCTATATGTAGACGGAGGAGTGTCTACACAATCTACTGGATATTTGAGGATGCACGGTAAAGAAGTATATAGACACGCAATTGAAAAATTAGCCACTACTGCCCAAAACTCAATGGAAACTGCAGGAGTTTCTGTTGGCGAAATTGACTGGATTGTTCCACATCAGGCCAACATTAGAATTATTCATGGGACTGCAAAAAAAATGGGTATACCAAGGGAACGAATATTAACCACAGTGCGGGACCACGGCAATACCTCAGCTGCCTCGATTCCTCTCGCACTTTCAGTTTCAAAAATAAATGGGTTTATAAAGAAAAATGACTTAATTGTTACAGAGGCAATTGGAGGCGGGCTTGCTTGGGGATCTTTAGTTATACGTTGGTAAACTGAAAAACATAAAAAAATTAAAAACTTTTCTTAACGTGGCTCCATTTAAGTTGACTTACTAAATTTGTGAGCACTACAATTAAATAAAAATGGGGGGAAGATTACATGAGTGAGAAAACGTTAACACGAATGGATTTAAGTGAGTCTGTTTTTAGAGAGGTTGGGCTATCTAGAAACGAATCAGCCGATCTAGTAGAAAGCGTACTTGAAAAAATAAGTGCATCACTTGTATCTGGTGAGCAAGTTAAGATTTCATCATTTGGAACATTCAGTATTCGCCAAAAAAATGCGCGAGTTGGTCGAAATCCGAAAACAGGCGAAGAAGCGCCTATACCTCCGAGAAGAGTTCTCACATTCAGGCCTTCTCATTTGATGAAAGACAGAGTGTCAGAAGGGAAATAAAAAGGGTCATTTTGTAATTATGTCAAAATCTGAGAAAGCTTTTCGCAACATAAGTGAAGTTTCAGATTGGCTAGAAACCCCAACGCACGTACTAAGATTTTGGGAAAGTAAGTTCAGTCAGATTAAACCAACCAAAAGAGCTGGAGGAAGGCGTTACTACCGCCCAAAGGATATGTTGCTAATAGGCGGGATAAAACAATTACTTCATATTGAAGGACATACCATAAAAGGCGCAAAACAAGTGTTGCGCGAAAAAGGCCTCAATTATGTAGTTGGACTTTCGAAACCAATAATTTCAGAAGAGTACGTGGGGGCTGTAAGCCTAGAAAAAGCGGATGAAGAGGTCACTAAAAACAATGCAAAATCCCATAATGAAAAACATATTTCTTTAAAAACTCAAAAAAACAACAGTCCACATCAAAAGGTACCCGAGCAACCAGGACTTTTTGACTTTTTTGACGCCGAAAATCCATATAATGATAAAAACCCTAGTGACAAAATGAGGGACCTTGTGCTTTCTCCATCAATTTTATTAAGCAGAATTGATGACTTAAATGCGGAACAAAGAAAAAATATGATACCCATTATTAATGACCTGAGATATCTAATTTCATCATGGAATTAAAAGCACACTGAGAAAATTTTTAACTTGCGTATAAAAAAAAAATGAGTAGTGAGAATATATACGTCGGGCTATGGCGCAGCCTGGTAGCGCGTCCGTCTGGGGGACGGAAGGTCGCAGGTTCAAGTCCTGCTAGCCCGACCAGATAAATTTCAGTAATATTGAAAGTATTTTAAATGAGCGGAGTTCTCCCTAACCAAGAAATAGAGAAACTCGTTGAAATTGGTGCAATCACTTCAGATGCGCCTTTAGAACCTGAGCAAATACAACCCGCAAGCTTAGACATGAGATTAGGCGGCAAGGCATTTCGTATCAGAGCATCTTTTTTGCCAGGAAGGCATGAAAAAGTTAACGATCGATTGAAATCGTTGAAAATGCATGAAATTGACCTGAGGGGAGGTTCAGTCCTTGAGAAGGGGTGTGTGTATTTGGTGCCACTACTCGAAGAACTTAAATTACCAGCTGATATTCAAGCTGCAGCTAACGCTAAAAGCTCAACTGGACGTCTAGATTTACTAACAAGAGTAATTACGGACTCCGGTGACGAATTTGATCGAGTTCCAAGCGGATACAACGGCAAGCTATACGCCGAAATATGCCCTCGCTCTTTTTCAGTATTAGTGCGAGAAGGGATGAAACTTAATCAGATTAGGTTTAGAAATAAAAATACAACTTTAAATGATGACGATTTAAGGGCTCTACACACGCAGGAAAACTTAGTGCCTGGAAATGCAATAATTGATGACGGCCTTGGATTTTCAGTAGATTTAAGACCATCAAAAGGTAATTTAGTAGGTTTTAGAGCAAAACCCCACACTGGAATAATTGATTTAGACTTAATTGATCACTACGACCCAGCAGAATTTTGGGATGAGATAAGAACTTCACGAGGTGAGATCATTTTAGACCCTGGCGCATTTTATATTTTGGTGAGTCGTGAAAGTGTGCATATACCGCCTAACTATGCTGCAGAAATGGCTCCATATGTTTCCATGGTTGGAGAATTTAGGGTCCACTATGCAGGCTTTTTTGATCCAGGTTTCGGGCATAATGCAGCTGGTGGATCGGGTGCGCGGGGAGTATTAGAAGTTAGATGTCATGAAGCCCCATTTGTATTGGAGCACGGCCAGGTAGTAGGACGTTTGATATATGAAAAAATGTCGTACCAACCTACAAAGCTATATGGGCAAGGGGTAAAATCAAATTATCAAGGCCAAGGGCTAAAATTGTCAAAACATTTTAAGAAAAGTTACTGAATTTTTGGTCGCACGAGAATTTATATCTATTCCACAAAAAGTTCAGGCTGATCCATATTTTCTGACAAATCAGCATTTTCTTTATTAATGTCTGGGGCACTATCTTTCATATTCGGTAAAGTACTCTCAAGTAGACCAGCAGATTTCAGTTCCCTCAGACCAGGCAAATCTTTCGCGCTCTCTAATCCAAAATGGTCTAAGAAATGTTGAGTAACAACAAACGTGATTGGCCTTCCCGGAGTCATTTTTCGTCTTCCAAATTTTATCCAATCCATCTCGAGCAATAAATCAACAGTGCCCTTAGAAACCCCTACTCCTCTAATCTCTTCAATTTCCAATCGAGTCACTGGCTGATGATAAGCAATTATAGCTAATGTCTCCACTGCTGCACGACTTAACTTGCGGGTTTCAACTGTCTCTTTTTTCATTAAAAAGCTGAGGTCGGCACTTGTGCGCATAGCCCAACCATCGCCAACTTTTACTAAATTAACTCCGCGAGTACTATAATGTAACTTCAATTCACTTAGAGCAGACACTGGATCAGAGCCTTGCGGCATTCTACTTTCTAACTCATTAACTGTAACTGGTGTGGAGGATGCGAATAGGATTGCCTCTACCATACGTATCTGCTCAGGAACCGAAGGTGCTTCGAAAAGGATGGCCTGGTCAACTTCGCCAATTTTTCGCTTATTCAAGGATTTATCTGTTTGCTCACTCATTCAGAACTCCTTTTTCTAAGTTCAATTTTAGCAAAGGTTTCTGATTGTCTAAGTTCAACTGAACCTGCTTTTACTAATTCAAGGGTCGCAGCAAATGTTGCAGCGGTGGCCGCCCTTACCCGCTTGGGTTCATTCTGCCATTCCTCTGGCAAAAAACTCATCAAATCATTCCATTCTCCAGAAAAACCAAGCATTTTTCGCATTCTCTCTAAAGCGGTCTCAATTGTGAAAACATTCTCTCTATCAGCACTAAAAGGTCTAAAGTCGTCGCGTGTACGGATTCTAGCATATCCTTGCATAAGATCGAGAAGGCTCAAGGTATAATTAATCTTACGCTTTTTTTCTAAATTCTCAGGAATACCTCTTGAAAAAAATTCTTTTCCTAATTGATTTCGAGCCATTAATTTAGAACCTGCATTTCTCATCGCTTGCAATCGCTCTAGCCTGAATGCAAGAATTGCGCTTAGCTCTTCACCAGTCGGCCCATCGTCACTTGAATCTATAGGAAGTAATAACCGCGATTTGAGAAATGCAAGCCATGCCGCCATCACAAGATAGTCTGCAGCCAATTCAATCCTTAATTCCTTTGCTTTTGCCACAAAATCTAAATACTGGCTAGCCAACTGAGAAATAGAAATTTTTAGTAAATCTACTTTTTGCGTACGTGACAGCGTGAGCAACATATCTAAAGGCCCCTCAAAACCGTCTACATTTATGACTAAGTTTTCTGGAGAATTTTCTGCAACATAATCATTTTCTGGAAAAAATTCTAAGTTAGGTGTGTCACTCATACTTTACTCTTAAAGAACATGGAACAAAGCTGATCTTTAAGAGTAAAGATGTCAAGTAATTGCAGAAAAGAATCCCCTAATTAAAAATTTTTCTAAAGTAATTTAATTAAATTACTTAGCTATTATCGGTACACAATTTTCCTGAGAAATGACTGCAGAGCAAAAGCGGCTAGCATCATCAATATTCACAAAACCACCAAGTCGCAAACGATAAATCTCGTTACCATTTCTTTGGATACGTTCTACAAATTTAGGCCTACCGTCTAAAATAACTGAAAGATTTTCGCTAAGCCTACCCCATTCTGCTAAAGCAAGTTTTTTGTTTTCAAATGATCCAAACTGTACTACCGCCAGTCCAGTTTCAACAAATCCAAGGGTCGGAAGAATAGAATTCTGACTATTTAAAGAATTAGTTTTATCCCGTAACGAACCTGGTCGAGGCCTAGGCTTTATTATGTCAGACTTAATGTTTGCCAAATAAACTTTATTGCTTAATTGGTCGCTATTTGGCTTGAGAGCTATTGCAAGGGCGGCGGCGACCAATTCAGATTGATTATCTACAATAGAATAGTCCGTACTTTCAACTGATGTCTTAATAGGTAATAGTGAAATTTCATTTGAAAGCTCAGGTTCGACTACTTGCAAATGGCTTTGGGTTCTTTTTCCAATCTGACTATCTATTAACTTTTTTTGCTTCAAGGCCTGATGTATAGTAATATCTTCAGCGCTTAACTTTGCAGTATAAGGGGCTAATTCTACTGCCTGCGGATTGGGAGGTAATTCTTGTGAAGCTATCTTAGTTACAGACAATTCAATGTTTTCCGCTTCAATTCCCCCTGGTACATCCGGAGCAACCCTGAGTGGACCTGGTTGCGCTGCAACGATAGGAATACCGTTTATATCCCGCGAAATTAACTTATATGCCCAATAACCTGCCCAAAGTATCAAGTTTAGGCTAATTATCGCGCCAAATATTGAAAAAAACGATAGTTTGTTATTTTGGGTATCATTATTCGATACACCTATTCTGCTGGCTGAATAAACCTGCTCAGTCATTATACCTCTCTTTGCCAGGTTATCCCGGCACCTTACCTCATAAACCGCAGAATTATCGTTTTTACATTTTTTCTGCTGGTTCTACACCCAGAATAGCAAGCCCTGAGGAAATAACAATAGAAACTGCACACGCAAGCGCAATTTTGCTTTGAGTGATTGCTAAATCATCGGTATGTAGAAATCTAAGACTTTGATCGTCACTGCCTTTACTCCAATGCGCATGTAACTGCGATGACAAATCAAATAGGTAAAAAGCAACTCTATGAGGTTCATATAAACGCGCCGCCACCTCAACAAGTCTAGGCCACTCAGCAATCTTTTTAATAAGATTCAATTCTGACGAATGCGTAAGGCTAGATAAATTTGCTTCTGAAAGGGCACGCTCAGCAATATTAACATTTAATTCCTTGGCTTTTCGAATAACTGACTTAATTCGAGCGTGTGCATATTGCACATAAAAAACTGGATTTTCACGACTTTGCTCTAATACTTTTTGAAAATCAAAATCTAATGCAGCGTCATTCTTTCTAGTAAGCATAACAAATCGTGTTACATCTGGCCCTACCTCGTCTACGAGGTCTCTCAGCATTACAAAATTGCCGGCACGCTTTGACATTTTATAGGGCTCTCCATTTTGATAAAGCTTTACAAGCTGACATAATTTAATATCTAGAGTTACTTTACCATTAGAGAGAGCAGAAACTGCTGCCTTCATTCTTTTTACATAACCACCATGATCTGCCCCAAATATATCTATTAGATGGTCAAAACCTCTGTTTAATTTGTCAAAGTGATAAGCTATATCCGGGGCAAAGTATGTCCAGCTACCATCCGCCTTTAATACCGGCCGATCGACATCGTCGCCATGCTCTGTGGACTTAAACAAGGTTTGCTCACGCGGCTCCCAATCATCTGTCTTTTTTCCTTTGGGAGGTTCTAAAACTCCCTTATAAATTAATCCATTATCTCTTAAACGACCCAAAGCAGCCTCTATTTGACCGCTGCCATAAAGTGATTTCTCAGAAAAAAAAGTATCCATTTTTACACCGAGAAGATCTAAATCTGACCTTATTAAATCCATCATGGTATCGACTGCATAGTCCCTCAATTCTGGGAGCCACTCATCCTCAGACTTATTTAAGTAAGAGTCTCCAACTTTTTCTTTAAGCGCTATTGCAATTGGTATTAAGTAGTCACCCGGATAAGTTCCATCTATAAAGACAACTTTCTTACCAAATGCTTCCTGATACCTAAGGAAAATAGACCTTGCTAGAACATCCACTTGAGCACCACCATCATTAATGTAGTATTCTCGAGTTACTTCAAAACCAGAATATGAAAGAAGACTTGCTAGGGCGTCACCAAAAACAGCCCCTCTTGTATGGCCTACATGAAGCGGACCCGTAGGGTTTGCAGAAACGAACTCTACATTTACCTTTTGTGAAGATCCCATATTGGATCTGCCAAAATTTTTTCCAGCCAGCAGCACGCCAGAAAGCAAATTATGCCAACAGACTTCACTCAAACTGATATTTATAAAGCCAGGACCCGCTATATCTACCGAAGAAATAATTTCTTCTTTAGCCAATGAATCGCTTATAATTTGGGCTAGTTCCCGCGGTCTAGTTTCAACTAACTTTGAAAGAACCATTGCAGCGTTAGTGGCCATATCGCCATGGCGGGTATCTTTAGGTGGCTCTACCGTAATATTTGAGAAATCTGTATCAGCAGGCAAAATACCTTGGCTTGATAAATTGTTTAAAACCTCAATCAAAATTCCACGAACATTTGTAAATAAATTCATATTCTCTTAAATCCTTTAATGCACTGGGTTTATCACTCTACTGAAAAAATTCAATGCTCAGCAACGCGTAAGTTCAATGTCAGAAATCCAGTTAATGGCAAGAAATTTTAATTTGCTTACCGAATAACTTTTCATACTGAGAAATTGCAAATCGATCTGTCATCCCTGCGACGTAGTCGCAAACTAGGCTTGCAATACTTGCATCGGAAGATACCGAAACAAAATCTTCCTGCCATTTTTTAGGCATTAACTTTGGGTCATTGGTATAAGCAGCAAAAAGCTCTTTAACAATTATAGTAACATTTTCTCGCATTTTTATAACACTCGGAGCCCGGTACATACGTTCAAAAAGAAAACTTCTTATAACATCTAAATTTCTATCTAATTCATCAGAAAAACCTATAACTTTAAAACCGGCTTTTCTAAGATCATCCGAAGACTTAGGTGCTAGTTTGACAAAAGTCTTTTGTGCCTCTTTTAAAACGTCATCAACCAACATACCCAAAAAATATCTTAGTGCCTCATGCTGTCTTCGGTACTGATTAATTTGTGGATACTTTCTATCTACTTCTTGAAAACACTCACTCAACAACGGCAATGATGCTAACTCTTCTATACCAAAAAGCTCTGCTCGTAAGCCGTCGTGCAAATCATGACTATTGTATGCAATGTCGTCTGATATGGCGGCCACTTGAGCTTCAGCGCTAGCGTAATCACACAAATTTAATTTATGTAAAGTATCATAATCTTTTATATAAGGCGGGACCTCAATCATAAGTGGGCCGTTATGCTTCACGATACCCTCCAAAGTCTCCCAACTAAGATTTAACCCGTCAAATGCTGCATAGTGGCGCTCAATAAGTGTTACAATTTTCAATGTATGTGCATTGTGATCAAAACCGGAATGTTCTGCCATAAGGCCATTTAACGCTTCCTCTCCCGTATGCCCAAAAGGCGGATGGCCTAAATCATGTGCCAACGAAACTGCTTCGGTTAACTCCGAATTTAAACCTAATACAGCGGAAATAGTCCTAGCAACTTGTGCAACTTCAATTGTATGAGTTAACCTTGTTCTATAATAATCACTTTCGTGTTCAACAAATACCTGCGTTTTGTGTTTTAAACGGCGAAAAGCGCTACAATGAATAACTCTATCTCTGTCACGTTGAAAATTATCACGAAAACTACTTTCTTTTTCATTATGTAATCTACCAAGGCTTTGGGCAGGATTTGATGCGTAATTTGCCTGCACTTTTTCTGAACCTTCCTTGTAAATTAGGTGATTAAGTCTTATACTATCGTGAATAAGTAGACCATATAGTAGTGGAATTATATTAATGCATCTACCACCAAAAGTCACAAATAGAGCATTTAAACGGCTTAGTGAAATCAATGCGGCAAATGAGGGGAAAGCCCTAAGAATTGCCGTAGAAGGTGGTGGTTGTTCTGGATTTCAATACGAAATCAGTTTGAGCGATCCGAAAGAAGAGGACCTAGTAATAGAGGGAGGTGGAGAAAAAGTAATAATTGACACAGCTTCACTTCCATTTTTAGAAAACGCGATTATTGATTATGCGGACGAGTTAATTGGCGCTAGATTTGTAATCGAGAACCCTAATGCTACAAGCTCCTGTGGTTGCGGAACTAGTTTTTCCATTTAAAGAAACAAACACGGTGAAAATTGCCAGCTTTAATATTAACGGAATAAAGGCAAGAGCAAATGCTTTAATAACTTGGCTTATAGAAGCTAAGCCAGACGTAGCTCTTCTGCAAGAAATAAAGTCGGTAAGCGAAAATTTTCCATCTGATTTGTTTAAGGATTTAGGGTATAACGTAGCAGTTAATGGGCAAAAATCATTTAACGGCGTGGCTATACTCTCTAAATTGCCAATTGAAGACATTGTGACCCATTTACCGGGCGATCGCGAGGATGATCAAGCACGATGGTTGGAAGCAACAATTGTCGGCAACCAGGCAATTCGTATGTGTAATTTGTATCTTCCAAATGGAAATCCTACTCCTGGGCCTAAATACGACTATAAATTATCTTGGATGCGGAGACTTCACGAAAAAGCAAAAGAGCTGATAGATAGTGAAATCCCGGCATTTATGGCTGGCGATTACAACATCATTCCGCAGGCTGAAGATGCAGCAAAAATAGGCACTTGGGAACAAGACGCACTTTTTTTACCAGAAAGCCGTACTGAGTTCAGAAGAATTCTAAATTTAGGTTTTACAGATGCTTTTCGTGCAAAAAATAATGGTTTGGGACACTACAGCTTCTGGGATTATCAAGCAGGCGCTTGGGATCGTGATGATGGAATAAGAATAGATCATTTTTTACTTACTCCTCAATGTGCAGATTTATTGAAAAACTGCCAAATTGACAAACATATCAGATCTAGAGAAAAACCGTCCGATCATGTTCCAATCTGGATCGAATTAGATATTTAATTTAGTCAATTAATTAATTCGCAGATTTAAGTTTATTCTAGTTTGTGACGTTGTGGTCATAAATCCAATCAAAACGTTTAACAAGTAAATGCGGTAAGAACTTTGTTAGGAGTCTCAAAAATAAGTGGAGGACCAGTCTGGATATTACATTTGATAAATGAAACGTCTGTGCATTTTTTGCTGATGCACTTATAATACGTCGAACTCGCGGCAATCGTTCCCTTTGAAATTCATTAAAGGCAAATGACAATTTCGGGAATTTGGAAATTTTAGAGGCTATCACAAAACTATCTTCAATTGCCATCGCCGCACCCTGCGCCAGAAAGGGTAACGTGGGATGAGCAGCGTCTCCAACTAAAATTACTCGATCATGATACCAATTTTTTTTCATAGGGTATCTAAATAAACCCCATTTATAAACACTTTCTATGGAAGCTATAATTTTAGAAGATTCACCAGAGAAATCTTTAAAGTTTTCTTTTACTACTTTTGGATCTTCAGGATGCTTCCAACCATCTTGTTGCCACTCATTTTGCTCCTTAATCAGTACTAAGTTCAGCTGACTTCCATCATTAATTGGATAGCTTACAAGATGTCTTTTGGGAGCAAGTGTAACATGGGAAAAATCATCTTGGTTGATTGAATTTGGCACGATTGATCTCCAAGCTATTTGACGGGTAAAAATAGGTGTTTCTTCACCAATCACAGCTTTCCGTACATTAGAATGTAATCCATCTGCCCCAACTATGATGTCGGCAGAATATACACTCCCATCTGAAAATATAACTTCACCATTCTTTATTTTTTCTAATTTTTTGTCGAAATGAACTGGAATCTTCAATTTTTTACAAGCCGCGTACAAAATGCTGACAAGGTCCGCCCGGTGGCAAAAGAGAAACGCGGCATCCCGTTTGAATTTCATATAATCGAATAGTGCAATCTGAGAATTCGATTTATAATCAAAAACCCTAACCCCCTTACAGCGTCTTGAAAGAGCTGATACCTCGTCGAAAAGCCCTATACTGGAAAATACTCTATTAGCATTAGGGCTTAGTTGTATTCCAGCTCCAGCAGTTGTGACCTCATTAGACCTCTCGTACACACATGCGTCTATACCAAAATGCTTCAAACAAAGCGCAGTTGTAAGACCGCCTATCCCCGCCCCAACAATTACGATTTGTTTCGAACTTTCCAGCATACGATGGCAAGCACATGCTTCACGATCTATTTCTAGTCGTCTCTATGAACTTTTTCCCTTCGTTCATGTCGTTCTTGCGCCTCAAGGGTCATCGTTGCGATTGGTCGTGCATCAAGCCTTTTCAATGAGATTGGTTCGCCTGTCATTTCACAGTAGCCATATTCGCCTTCATCGATTCTACGGAGTGCAGCATCAATTTTCGAAACTAGTTTTCTTTGTCTATCGCGAGTTCGTAACTCGAGAGCTCTGTCAGTTTCCTCACTAGCTCGGTCAGCTATATCTGGGATATTTCGAGTATTATCCTGCAGACCCTCAATTGTTTCCCTAGAATCGGACATAAGATCGGTCTTCCAGGTAACAAGTTTACGCTTGAAATATTCTAATTGACGATCGTTCATAAACGGTTCGCCCTCAACTGGACGATAATCTTCAGAAAAAACGTTATCCTGTTTCATGCTTTGTCCCCCAAGCAGTTTATAAAACCAAAATTTTACCAATAACTAATAAGGTAAATAAACCTATCCTTGGGCAATTAAACCAATTGAAGTAAAATGTCACTACTCAAAGATGAACATTGAACGATTTTTATTTATATGCGAAACGTCTCGCTGTTCTAACAAAAGATATTTGCAGTAGAAAGCGACCCAAATGAAGTTTAACGGTACTCAGAATTATGTTGCAACGGAAGATTTAAAAATAGCTGTAAACGCAGCGGTTACTTTAGAAAGGCCTCTTCTTGTCAAAGGTGAGCCTGGAACCGGAAAAACTGAGCTTGCAAAGCAAGTTGCAAGTTCTCTTGGTCTACAGCTCTATGAATGGAACATCAAATCAACGACAAAGGCGCAACAAGGATTGTATGAATATGACGCGGTTTCACGCCTGAGAGATAGCCAACTTGGCGATAAAAAAGTCGAAGAAGTTAAAAACTACATCAAAAAAGGTAAACTATGGCAAGCTTTTGAGTCAGATGAAAAGGTTGTTTTACTTATTGACGAGGTTGATAAAGCAGATATCGAGTTCCCCAATGATCTGTTGCAAGAACTAGACAAAATGGCTTTCCACGTATACGAAACAGGCGAAAATGTAACAGCAAAAAAACGACCGGTGGTAATTATAACCTCAAACAACGAAAAAGAACTACCTGATGCATTCTTGAGACGCTGCTTTTTTCATTATATTCGTTTTCCTGACCAAGAAACTTTAGAAAAAATAGTGCGCGTTCACTTCCCAAATATAAAGCAAAACCTATTATCCACAGCACTAGCGCAATTCTTTGAATTACGTGAGCAACCAGGACTAAAAAAGAAACCATCAACTTCAGAGGCGTTAGATTGGTTAAAATTATTATTAGCAGAAGATCTGAGTGTAACCGATTTAACTAAGGAAGGAAAAAATTCTTTACCACAATTGCATGGGGCACTGTTAAAAAATGAACAAGACGTACAACTTTTCGAACGCCTTGCATTTATGGCACGAAGCCAAAGGTGATTTTACTATCGTTAAGTTCAAACCTTAAATATAAACCGCGCAACAAACTAGCCTTTCATAGCAAATAATGAAAAATAATTTTGGGAGACAATCATGTACCTAGTTTTTGGTATTCTTGGAGGAATTTGGGGCGCTAGACTAGCAAAAAAGCGGGGTGGTAAAAGACTTGATATTATTCAATATTCTGTCGGCTACTTTCTATTTTATGCAATAATAGGTGTGATAATCACTGTGATTTTGGACAGAACCATTCTTTAAAATATGTTTATAAAATTTTTCGAAAATTTACGACAGCATAAAGTACCAGTTAGCTTAAGAGAGTACTTGACATTTCTTGAGTCTGTATCCCTCGATATGTGTACTTACGATGTTAACCACTTTTATTTTCTCGGACGCATTATAATGGTTAAGGACGAAAGGCACTTAGATAAATTTGACAGGGCATTTTCAAAAACCTTTGCAGGAATAGAAAGTTTATCAATTGGAGATTTAATAGAGACCCAAGAGGTGCCTGAACCGTGGTTAAAAAAACTTACCGAGAGGATTTTTGACAAAAGTGATTTAGAAAAAATTGAAGCGCTTGGTGGTTTCGAAAAGTTGATGGAAACTCTTAAAAAACGCCTTGAAGAACAGGAAAAACGCCACCAAGGAGGTAGTAAATGGATTGGTACAGCAGGAACCTCTCCTTTTGGCGCTTATGGCTATAATCCAGAGGGAGTAAGAATTGGTCAAGATCGTAGCAGGCATCAGCGGGCAGTTAAAGTTTGGGACAAGCGTGAGTTTAAAAATTTAGATGATACAGTAGAGCTTGGGACACGAAATATAAAAGTGGCGATGAAACGTCTAAGACAATGGGTAAGAAATGGTGCTGAAGACGAATTGGATCTTGATGGAACAATTCGATCGACAGCTGAAAAAGGTTATTTAGACGTTAAAACTCAACCAGAAAGGCGTAATGCCGTAAAACTACTTCTTTTTCTAGATGTTGGTGGATCAATGGATCCATACATTAGATTAGTTGAGGAACTTTTTTCGGCGGCTCGTGCAGAGTTTAAAAACCTTCAACATTATTATTTTCACAATTGTTTGTATGAGGGTGTCTGGAAAGATAACTCCAGGCGTTGGGAAAAAAAAGTAAACACCTGGGAGATTTTAAATACTTATGGTTCTGATTATAAATGTATATTTGTTGGCGATGCATCGATGTCTCCGTATGAAATCCTATACCGAGGGGGTGCAAACGAATATTGGAACGAAGAGGCAGGGTCAGTTTGGCTCGAGCGCGCGAGAACACAATGGCCATCCAATATTTGGATTAACCCTCTACCCAAATCACAGTGGCAGTATACGCAATCAGTTTCAATAATAAACGAAATTTTCCAATCGAGGATGTTCCCGCTAAATTTAAGGGGCATAGACGAAGGTATGAAAACACTGCGTTCTTAAGTTGAAAAATGGCAATCAAAGCACCATATAATTCTGAATGATAAAGATTATCCCCATTATATTGCCTTTAGTCTATGGTTTGGCGATGTTTCGATTATCCGCCTGGAGATTAAACCGTACCCTAAAAAATCAATCCAGCTTGTTGGCAGATAAACAACTTCTGGAACCAATCCAACGCTTAGCTGATGCACTTGATTTAGAAAGTATATCTGTAAACATATATGAAATTGAACCAATAAATGGATTAGCAGCGCCCGATGGAAAAATTTTTATTACAAGAGGGTTTTATAATAAATTTACATCCGGCGAGATAACTGGGAGTGAATTGGCATCTGTCATTGCACACGAATTAGGTCATGTTGCATTAGGCCACTCAAGAAGACGCATGATAGATTTTTCGGGTCAAAATGCTCTTAGAATGGCCTTGGGAAGCATCCTCTCAAGAATTATACCCGGATTGGGCGGCATTATAGCCAACGTTCTTTCAAACCTTTTGATGGCGCGTTTGTCCAGAACCGATGAGTTTGAGGCGGATGAATACGCATCTGCATTGATGATGAAATCCGGTATAGGAGTTGAGCATCAAATCTCAATGTTTGAGAAATTGGAAAAGTTAAGTGGAAGTAACGCAAACTTACAGCCAGCTTGGCTACTAAGTCATCCAAAAACAAAAAGACGGATCGAAAAAATCCAGGAAAATTTATCAAAGTGGAATGAGAACCAATAAAACATTTGATTGAAATTACTGGTGCCTCATAAGTTTTTGTAGGTTTCGATTCGAGATAATAGCATTTGCGTAGATCCATCCTTTGAAACTTTACTTTTTTCACCAGTGATAATTTCAGTAAGTTCTTCCGCCAAAACTTTTCCTAACTCAACACCCCATTGATCAAAGCTATTAATTCCAAGAATAATCCCTTCAACAAAAACTCGATGTTCATATAAAGCGATGATTTTTCCAAGGATTGATGGGCTAAGTTTTGAATAAACCAAAGTAGTAGAGGGACGGTTTCCTTGAAATACTCTATGAGCTGCCATAGACTCAATGTCTGTTCTTTTTTCCTGGCTCGGTTTTAATCTTTCAATAACTTCAGCCATAGAAAGTCCAAGCATCAACGCCTCAGACTGGGCAAGACAATTTGCGACTAAAATATCATGGTGATCATTCAAATAGCTTTCGTCACTTGCTGCACCCACCATAAATTCGCACGGAATAATTCTTGTACCCTGATGAATTAACTGAAAAAAAGCATGCTGACCGTTAGTACCAGGTTCACCCCAAACAATAGGGCCCGAGTCATAAGTCAATTTGTTGCCATCTATAGAGACGTTTTTGCCATTACTCTCCATCTCTAACTGCTGTAAATAAGCAGGTAGTTTTGATAACCTCTGTTCATATGGCAAAACTGCTCGAGTATGGTAGCCACAAACTTGATTATGCCAAATGCCCACTAAAGCAAGCATAATTGGCATATTTGTCTCCATAGGAGCTTCTTGGAAGTGCTGATCCATTTCAAAGGCCCCTTCCAGAAATTCATCAAAGTTCTTTTCCCCTATTGCGATCATAAGTGACAATCCAATAGGACCCCAAATCGAATATCTTCCACCAACCCAGTCAGCAAAATCAAAAACACGCTCCTCGGGGATACCAAATGCTTTGGTATTACTTAATGAATTTGAAACTGCAACGAACTGATTAGTGGGATTAACAACTTCGCGCGCCATCCAATCCAAAGCTGTGCGTGCATTTGTCATAGTCTCAGTAGTCGTAAAAGTTTTTGATGCAACAATGATTAAGGTTGTTTTGGGATCAAGATCTTTCAAAATGTCATGTATCTGAGCACCATCAACGTTGGACACAAAATGACATTTAGGTCCTGTATGAAAAGCAGCTAATGCAGATGTAGCCATAAACGGCCCCAAATTGGACCCGCCGATGCCTATATTAACTAAATCAGTAATATTACCACCTAACCCGTTAAACTCTCCATCGCGAATACTTTTTGTAAATGCTCGCATTTTTGCCAGAGTATCAAAAATTTTTGGCATAACGTTTTCACCATCAGAAAAAATCTTTGAACCAGATTTATTCCGCAAAGCCACGTGAAGCACAGATCTATCTTCCGTTCTATTTATCTTTTTTCCAGAAAACATTGCACTTCTAAATTGCTCAACCGCTTTTAGTTTTGCCAGTTGTAAAAGTTCTGCACGACATTTCTTATCAATTTGGGTCTTCGAGTAATCAAAAAAAAGATCTCCGAAATCTATCGAAAACTCCAACGCCCTATTTGGATCGTCAAATAGAGATATTATCGAGCGAGAGCTCTTTGCTTCCCAAAGTCTTTTTAACGTCTTAAACATATTTTTCTCAAAAATTACTACTTTCCTACTCAGCCCAGTGGACTAGTGCACCGTCCAACACTCCAAGCACTGGTGCAGATAACGGGTCAAGAGACAGCGCTTCATCAAAAACTCTTTTTTTTTCAACGCCAAAAAAAACCAAATGTTTTGTGTGCGAGGAATTCAGAACTCTGGCCGTCAAGGAAATCCTACGCTCGGATATGCCTGGCGCCGAGACTGCAACCAAATTTGGGGCGTTTATACTTAAAGCAAACTTCAAATTGCTCGACCCTGGAAATAGAGATGCTGTGTGCATATCTGCCCCCATACCCAAAAGAGCAACCGATAAAGGGAGGCAAGCATTAATATTTTTATTGATATGCAGAATACCCTCCTCCGGAGTATCAAAATCAGCATACATATGGACAAATTTTGCCTTTAATGCCTCATTTTTAAAGAGCGTATCCTTTATTAATCTAGTGTTCGAGCGTTCGTGGGAATACGGTACCCACCTTTCATCTCCGAGAACAACTTTTACCCTTTTCCAATCCAATTTATATTCTGAAAGTTTTTTTAATATTGGTCCTGGTGTTGAGCCTCCTGGCACCGCAAATGTGACACTCTCCCTACTATCTAGCGCATTCGTTAAGTCGTTTGATATTTTCGATGCAACTTTCGCAATTAATTCGTCTCTATTGTTATATTTTATTATATTATTCATGATATTTCACGCCATTTTCGACCGTCCTTATGCATAAGCATCAAAGAATCTTCAGGACCAGAACTACCAGGATCATATTTTGATGGTTTTGAACCTTTACTTACCCATTGATCAATAACCGGATCTGTCCATGACCATGCAGCCTCTACCTCATCGCCACGCATGAAAAGAGTTTGGTTGCCCCGAATGACGTCCATGATAAGCCTCTCGTATGCATCTGGAATAGCATCAACTTCAGGACCTAGAGCCTCAGCAAAAGTCATATCTAAGGGGACATCGATTAGTCGCATGCCACCAGGCCCTGGTTCTTTAATTGTAAGGTCCATCGTCATCCCTTCATCGGGCTGCAAACGTATGACTAGTGCATTTCTATGGCTCCCCGCATCTGGGCCAAAAATTGAATGGGGCGTTTCTTTGAAAACCACTGCTATTTCAGAACACCTTGCTTTTAGCTTCTTGCCAGTTCTTAGATAAAATGGAGTACCTGCCCAACGCCAATTGCTAATCTGAACTTTAAGAGCAATAAAACTTTCTGTTTTCGAACTGGGATTGCCTACCGCGTCAAAATAACTTTTGTCTGAGCCGCTATTACTATATTGCCCGCGGACGATATCACTTGAATTTACTGGATCTAGCGCACGAATGACTTTTAATTTTTCATCGCGAACTGCGTCCGGAGAAAACTTAGCAGGAGGTTCCATTGCAATCAAACAGAGTAATTGCATAAGATGATTTTGAATCATATCCCGCATGGCACCAGCCTGATCATAATAACTACCACGCCCCTCCACGCCTACGGACTCAGCAACTGTTACTTGAATATGATCGATGTATTGAGAATTCCAAAGCGGCTCAAATAACATATTACCAAACCGAACAGCCATGAGATTTTGGACCGTTTCTTTGCCAAGATAGTGATCGATTCTATAAATTTGGTCTTCACTGAAATGTTCTTTTAGCACTGCGTTTAAAGCTCGCGCCGAACTTAAATCTCTGCCAAAGGGTTTTTCTAAAACTATTCGTGAACTTTGAGACGCGATAGAGTACTTATACAGCTTTTCAGCCAACTGACCAAACAAAGATGGTGAGACTGAAAAATAAAAGGCCTGTATAGCGTCTTTTCGAACTTTGTCAGCTAAATCTGACCATCCAAAGTCACCCTGAGCATCTATTTGAACATACTTGATTTGCTTTATGAAAATTTCGAGTTCAGCTGAAGCCACAAGTTCTGGCTCAAATTCCTTTAAAGAAGACATAACTAAATCTTGGTAACTTTTGGTATCTAGCTCTGACCTTGCAACCCCTATTACGAAAGCGTCCCTAGGCATTTGCCCCGCAACAAATCTTCGAAAAAGACTTGGCAGAATTTTTCGTTTTGCAAGGTCACCAGTTCCACCAAAAACCACTAAATCAAAGGCTTGCACCGGGATCACACGTGATACCATTTTCAACTCCTACAAATAATGCCCGAGAGCATATTAAACCACCCGAGCTCAAATAACACCCCATAGATAAGCAAAGCTTATGTTAGCGCTAACTTATAGTTGACTATTACTGAAAAAGTAATTTGTCCATAGAAACTATTTAATTATCAAATAGAGGGGTTTTGAGGTAAAAAAGTAGATATTTTACCGAAGTATCTTTCACTCAGCCAACCACCCAGTTATAAGACGTTGTAAAGTTAGTGATGGGATTATTTATGGTTTTTCGACCTAAGTCAGATTTTCTAAATATTATGATATCTCGTGGTTTTATTTCGGACTGCACCGACTATGAAGGCTTGGATAATCTTTTAATCTCCGAAGTTTGCCCGGGCTATATAGGGTTTGATGCTACCGCAAAATCTTTACATGTTGGCAGCTTGATGCAAATTATGATGCTGCGCTGGCTGCAAAAAACTGGTGGAAAGCCAATCACGCTGATGGGTGGGGGCACCACAAAGGTTGGAGACCCAAGTTTTAGAGCAGACGAGCGACCTTTATTAAGCAACAAACAAATTGAAGAAAACATTTCAGGTATCAAGGGAGTTTTTTCAAACTATCTTGATTTTGGAGAGGAACCCTCTGATGCCTTAATGATAAATAATGCGGAATGGCTTGATGAGTTGAATTATATTCAGTTCCTTCGTGAAATAGGTGGTCATTTTTCAGTGAACCGTATGCTTTCGTTTGAAAGCGTTAAATCCCGATTGGACCGGGAACAATCTCTTTCGTTTCTTGAATTTAACTATATGATTTTGCAGGCTTATGACTTTTATGAATTGAACCAAAGATACGGATGCAAACTTCAAATGGGTGGTTCCGATCAAATGGGAAACATAATAAATGGTATGGAATTATCACGCCGTAAAGCGAACGCAAAAGTATTTGGGCTAACATCTCCACTACTTACCACTTCAGATGGGAAAAAGATGGGAAAATCTCAAAACGGGGCAGTCTGGCTTAATAAAGAAATGCTATCACCTTTTGATTTTTGGCAATTTTGGCGAAACACTTCGGATTCAGACGTAGGAAAATTCTTAAAACTTTACACTGAAATTGACCTTGATGAATGTGAAAAATTAGGATCTTTAGAAGGCGCCGAAATTAATGAAGCCAAGTCTATTTTGGCAAATCAGGTAACCACTTTATGTCATGGTGAGAAAATAGCTTCAGATGTAGAGAATACAGCAAAAGAAGTTTTCGAAAAAGATGGTGTTGGAAGTGATCTCCCATCTTACAGTGTTACATTGGGCGAAGTTAAGACTGGTTTATCCGTGGTTAAGTTATTGACAAAAACTGGGCTTACGAAATCGGGCAAAGAAGCCAAGCGCTTGATTTCAGAAAAAGGCGCACGACTAAATGGAGTTTTAATCACCGATATAAGCCAAATGGTAAATGTTGATGACTTTATTGAACCCCTAAAACTAAGTGCCGGTAAAAAGAGACATGCGATCGTCGATCTTCAGAAGTAATAGAACCGCAAATAATTGAAAGCAATTATTATTTTTGTCTAACTTGCTCCATAAAATCTGGACTGCCTAGTACTGACCCGTTAGAACCTAAACCCAACTTTATGTCGTCTATGACATCCATTCCTGCAACCACTTTACCCACTACTGTATACTGACCATTCAAAAAATAGCCTTGTTTGAACATTATAAAAAACTGACTGTTTGCACTGTTCGGGTTCTGGGCTCGCGCCATGCCAACAATACCTCTATCAAAAGGTATATTTGAAAATTCTGCAGGCAAATCAGGCATATCAGATCCACCGCGCCCCGCCATTGAAAAGTCACCCCCAACTTTACCAAATTGAACATCGCCAGTTTGAGCCATAAAGCCCTCAATCACGCGGTGAAAAGCTATGCCATCATATTTTCCTTTAGAGGCTAGCTCCACCATTCTTTCAACATGCAAAGGTGCAACGTCTTCAAATAAGTCAATAACTACAATACCATTTGCAATCTCACCTTTTATGCTAATTTCAAGTTTAGCCGTAAATGCGAACGTGGCCGAAACAATCAAAATTAAAAAAGACAGAAATAATCTATGCATCAGCAGCCACCTTGACTGATATCATTCTATCTGGAGATGCCGGTGGCTCACCTCTTTCAAGTCCATCAACGAACTCCATGCCCGATGTAACCCGTCCGTAAACCGTGTATTGTCGGTTTAAAAAGTGGTTATCGTTAAAATTTATGAAAAATTGGCTGTTTGCACTATCTGGACTCGAACTTCTGGCTGCACCAAGAGTACCCCGATCATGAGGAATACCGGAAAACTCTGCCTTAACATCAGAAAATTCTGAGCCCCCACGGCCTGCCATTCTTATGTCAAAATTCGACTCCATGTTTCCGTATTGCACATCACCAGTTTGGGCCATAAAACCATCGATAACTCTGTGAAAACAAACATTGTCATAAAGTCCGGACCTAACAAGGGTTTTCATCCTCTCACAGTGAAGTGGTGCAATATCAGGCAATAGTTCTATAAGAACAGTCCCACCTTTTACTTCCATGATAATTGTATTCTCTGGGTCTTTAATATTGTCCATTAATGGCTCCTGTATATTATTAAACGATACCTATGATGAAATTATTTTATTAACAAGGTATTGGATTGAATAATTGATAGATATTAAGGCATAAGAGCCCAAGTTTGAATTTAGGGGAATGAAAATGGGCTGGAAAACGTTGGATCATATGGAGTTGGCAGGAAAAAAAGTCCTGACAAAAGTGGATTTGAACGTTCCCATTATTGGAAATAAAATTTCTGATAATACACGAATAAAAAAGATTATTCCAACCTTATCTCACATAATTAAAAATGGTGGTCTTCCAATATTAGTTTCTCACTTTGGGCGACCGAATGGTATGAGAGACCCAAACTTTAGTTTTGCGAAAATATCTTCCGATATAGAAGAATTAATCGGTATACCTCTTATCTTTGCCGCTGATTGCATTGGCACCACGGCTGAACTTGCTGTATCATCCCAAAAATTTGGAGGAGTTGTTTTACTTGAAAATACCCGCTTTCACGAAGGCGAGATGAAAAACGCTACTTCATTTGCTAAATCTTTGGCTAGACTAGCCGACATTTACTGCAACGATGCATTCTCCTGCGCCCACCGCGCTCACGCTTCTACTGAAGCTATAGCCCATCTACTTCCAAATTGCGCGGGGAGGTTGATGGAGCAAGAACTTCATGCTCTAGAAAATACACTCACGAAACCCCAAAGGCCTCTAGTAGCCATAGTCGGTGGCTCAAAAGTCTCTACTAAAATAGATTTACTCAATAACCTTATTCACAAAGTTGATACACTAATCGTCGGCGGCGGTATGGCGAACACTTTTCTGTTGGCGCAAGGTTTTTTTATTGGGGCATCTCTGGCTGAACACGCACTAAAGGATAGTGCTCGTAATATATTAAATTCTGCAAAAAAAGCTGGATGTAGAATTTTACTTCCCACAGATGTGGTTGTTGCCAAAGAATTAAAGGTCAATGTAGAGAGCTTTGTGGTGCCTGCAAATAAGTGCCCAAAAGCTTCGATGATACTAGATGTTGGACCTCAAACTGTCGAAAGAATAAAAGAAAACCTGCTGAACACAGAGACTTTAATTTGGAATGGTCCGCTTGGAGCGTTTGAAATTAAACCTTTCGACCGCGCAACAAGTGACCTAGCAAATTTTGTTTCTAATTTAAGCAATAATAATAAATTGGTTTCAATTGCTGGCGGTGGAGATACATTGGCTGCATTAAAAAACGCTGAAGCTTCTAATGGTTTCACCTATCTATCAACGGCCGGTGGCGCATTTCTGGAATGGATGGAGGGTAAAAAACTTCCTGGAGTTACAGCACTCCATTAAAATAAATGGATAGAGGAAAAATACTTTGTAAATAAATTCCAATTTATAGCGCTAACAGGATTGAAACATTTGCTCAGGCTTTTAGTATATTGCTAACCTAATACTTAAAAGGTTCTAAAACATTGGATAATACACAGTCGCTTAAAATGTCATCTGGCCAAGGATTTATTGCGGCTCTAGATCAAAGTGGAGGCTCCACTCCAAAGGCACTTAAACTCTACGGAATAGAGGAGCCAGAATACAATAATTCGTCAGAAATGTATAATTTAATTCACGAAATGAGAAGACGTATTATAAAATCATCTGCTTTTAATAGTAAAAGAATACTTGCGGCAATACTTTTCGAAAATACAATGCTCAGGCAAATCGACGACCTACCTACAGCAATTTATTTATGGGAAAAATTACAAATTGTTCCCTTTCTTAAAATTGATAGGGGCCTTTGTTCATCAGAAAATCAGGTACAGTTGCTAAAACCAATCAGTGACCTTGAAACTTCTTTGAAACTAGCAAAAGAAAACAAAATATTTGGCACAAAAATGCGTTCTGTAATAAATGGCGCGAATAGCATTGGCATAAAAGATTTGGTTGACCAGCAATTTGATATAGGTGAGGAAATATTATCTCATGGCTTTGTACCTATTATTGAACCAGAAGTAGACATTACAATTCCTGATAAAAAAGAGGCTGAAGACTTACTCTATAACAATATTAAGAGAAGACTTGATAGAATTGAGCCAAGCAAAAAAATCATGCTTAAGCTTAGTCTACCCGAGCAGGATAACTTTTATGAACCACTGACACGACATCCAAATATTTTACGAATAGTCGCATTAAGTGGAGGCTTTGAAAAGAAAACCGCTGTAAGTCGGCTAAGACAAAATAATAAAATGATCGCAAGCTTTTCAAGAGCTTTGACGGAAGGATTAAAAAGTAACCTCCCAGAAAACGAGTTTGAAGAACAATTAGATCAAACTATTCAAAGTATTTTCGAAGCATCTCTTACTTAAAAAAGGGGATTCACTTTTAAAATCAGATATGCCATTATTTAGAAAAAGCGATAAATCGCATTGAGGCAAAATGGCAGAAACGAGATCAAGCACCCCCTGGGTTGTTATTTGTGTATTTACAATTTCTCTTTCATTGGGGCTTTATTTTACTTTCGCGGCCGTTCAGGGAGATTTTGGTATTCTACGGCGAGCTGAAGTAAATCACGATATACAAAAATTACAGATAGAGTTAGCTACTTTGAACGTCGAAATATCAAACCTAAAGAATCTCACTCGACGTCTTTCCGATCACTATCTGGATTTAGAGCTTTTAGACCAGCAAGCCAGAGACATTCTTGGATACGTTAGATCAGACGAACTTGTGATTCAATAGTAATACCTATCAGCTCAAATTGCATAAAAGTCATACCTGATATGCTATTATAATTTTATCCTCGCACTCATTCGAAATATATGCCATAATTAGTTTAATATTAAACTAATTTCCGGAGCAGAGCAAATGGCTATAAAAAAAGTCAAAAGAAAGTCTACTGAGGAAAAAGGTGACTTAATTAAATTTTATCGGGACATGCTACTAATACGACGCTTCGAGGAAAAGGCAGGACAACTATATGGAATGGGTTTGATAGGTGGATTTTGCCACTTATACATTGGTCAAGAAGCGGTAGTTGTTGGCCTGGAAGCGGCGGCTAAAGAAGGTGATAAAAGAATAACATCTTATCGAGATCATGGTCATATGCTTGCCTGCGGAATGGACCCAAATGGTGTTATGGCAGAACTTACTGGTCGAAGTGGTGGCTATTCGAAGGGCAAAGGTGGTTCCATGCACATGTTTTCAAAAGAAAAACACTTTTATGGAGGGCATGGGATCGTTGGAGCTCAAGTACCTCTCGGTGCTGGATTAGCTTTTGCAGATAAGTATATGGAAAACAAAAGCGTTACATTTACTTACTTTGGAGATGGCGCAGCCAATCAAGGTCAAGTCTATGAAACCTTTAACATGGCAGCGTTATGGGAACTGCCAGTGATTTTTGTTATTGAAAATAACCAATACGCTATGGGAACAGCTCAAGAGAGATCAACTTCTAGCCCGGAAATTTATACTAGAGGCGACGCTTTTGGAATAAAAGGAGAGGCCGTTGATGGAATGGATGTGGTAGCTGTACGAGATGCAGGCGTGAAGGCCGCTGCTCATTGCCGAGCGGGAAAAGGTCCTTATATCTTGGAAATTAAAACTTACCGGTACAGAGGGCATTCGATGTCAGACCCTGCAAAGTATAGAACTCGTGAAGAAGTGCAAAAGATGAGATCCCAAAGAGATCCAATAGAAGCAATTAGAACTCTATTAGTTTCCGAAAAACACTCCACAGAAGAGGAAATTAAAATTATTGATAGAGAAATTAAAGAGATAGTTAATTTATGTGCTGAATATGCAAAAGAAAGCCCAGAAGTGCCCGCAGAAGAATTGTGGACAGATATTTATGCTTGAAAGTTTAAATCATGACAACTGAAATTTTAATGCCAGCGTTATCGCCTACTATGGAAGAGGGAAAACTTTCTAAGTGGTTTATTAAAGAAGGCGATAAAGTATCAGCTGGAGATATTATAGCTGAGATAGAGACAGACAAAGCCACAATGGAATTTGAAGCAGTTGATGAAGGTACAGTTACAAAGCTTATTGTAGCTGAAGGTACAGACGGCGTATTGGTAAATTCGGCAATCGCCCTAATAACTGATGAAAACAGTGAAGATGCAATTGATAAAAAAGTATCAAATCTAAAGGCGCAAACTGATACAAATTTAAGCAAGGCTGAAGCTAAAAACCAAGTAAAGCCATTAGAAGAAAACAAGCCCGAGTCGAACCCTGCGGTTCAAACCAAAACTCAAACTGTGAGAGAAGCAATTCGAGATGCAATGGCTGAAGAAATGCGTCGTGATGAAACGGTATATCTGATTGGGGAAGAGGTAGCAGAATATCAAGGAGCATATAAAGTTTCTCAAGGGTTATTAGATGAATTTGGTGCAAAACGTGTTATAGACACGCCAATAACTGAGCATGGCTTTGCAGGGATAGCAGTCGGTTCTGCGTTTGCGGGATTAAGACCTATCGTTGAATTTATGACTTTTAATTTTTCAATGCAGGCCATTGATCAAATTATAAATTCTGCAGCAAAAACGCTATACATGTCTGGTGGACAAATGGGAGCCCCAATGGTGTTTAGAGGGCCCAATGGTGCTGCTGCCCGCGTTGGTGCGCAACATAGCCAAGATTATGCCGCTTGGTATGCTCACATTCCAGGATTAAAAGTAGTGCAACCATACTCTGCATCCGATGCTAAAGGTTTAATGAAAACAGCAATTCGTGATGATAATCCTGTTATATTTTTAGAAAATGAAATACTTTATGGAAAATCATTCGAAGTTCCACTTTTGGAAGATTACACGGTGCCTTTCGGCAAGGCCAATATTTGGCGCGAAGGCACTGATGCAACAATTGTTTCTTTTGGTATAGGTATGCAGTACACTCTCGAAGCGGCAGAACAGTTACAAGCAGATGGCGTATCGGTTGAAGTTATCGATTTACGAACGCTTAGACCGATTGATTATGAAACTATAATAAAGTCAGTAGAAAAAACTAATCGCTGTGTGACTGTTGAAGAAGGCTTTCCCATAGGTTCTATAGGTAACCATTTATCTGCTGTTATAATGGAAAGAGCATTCGACTATTTGGATGCCCCTGTAATTAATTGTACTGGGAAGGATGTACCTATGCCCTATGCCGCTAATTTAGAAAAACTTGCACTGACTACTACAGCTGAAGTCATTAGTGCTGTCAAAAAAGTAATATATAAGTGAGGAGAAAAAATTGGCTATCGAAGTTCTAATGCCAGCGCTTTCTCCAACCATGGAAGACGGTAAATTGGCAAAGTGGTTTGTTAAAGAGGGAGACAAAGTCGAACCTGGCGACCTTCTTGCAGAAATCGAAACAGACAAAGCAACTATGGAGTTTGAAGCTGTCGAAGAGGGAATTATCGAGAAGCTTTTAGTTACCGAAGGTACAGAGGGAGTGAAAGTAAATTCAGCAATCGCAACTTTAAGTGGAGAAGATAATTCGACTAGTAAAAACATTGAAGAACCTGCTAACTCTAATACAGTTATAACTGAAACAAGCAAAATTAATGCGGAAAAAATTAAAAATAATTCAAACTCCAAATCTAGAGACCGCGTATTTATCACTCCTCTTGCACGTCGAATTGCAGAACAAAAGGGAATAGACGTAAGTTTAATTAGCGGAACAGGGCCTCACGGTCGAATAATTAAAAAAGATTTAGCCAATATAAAATCAGCACCTTTAGATAACGTTCTTCAAGACCCCGATGTCTTAATGGGAAAACGTATATCTCCAAATATATCAGATAACTTTTCTTACGATGCGCTGTTGGAAATTTACGCAGATAGAAAGTTTACAGAAATTGCATTAGATGGAATGCGTAAAACTATTGCATCTCGTTTGTCTGAAGCAAAACAAACTATTCCTCACTTCTATTTAAGGAGAAGTGTAAAAATGGAAAATCTTTTAGATTTTAGACAAAAAATTAATAAAAAATTGGCGGATACCAATATAAAAGTAAGCATTAACGATATTATAATAAAAGCATGTTCGGAAGCACTGCAAAGCAATCCGAACGCAAATGCAATATGGGCTGGAAATAAATTAATTAAATTCGAATCATCTGATATCGCTGTTGCAGTCTCCGTTGAGGGTGGCCTATTCACACCTGTAATTAAAGATACTGATCAAAAAACTATTTCAAATATTTCGCAAGAAATGAAAAATTTAGCCTCCCGGGCTAGAGCTAAGAAACTAATGCCCACTGAGTTTCAAGGTGGAAGTTTAGCCATTTCAAATTTAGGCATGTTTGGTATAGAGAGTTTCGACGCAATAATTAACCCACCTCATGCTGCGATCTTAGCTGTGGGAACGTGTAAGAAGAAACCAACTGTGTCAGATGATGGGTCTCTGGGCGTCGCTACAGAAATGGAACTTTCTTTGTCGGTTGATCATCGAGTAATAGACGGTGTTCTTGGAGCTCAACTTTTACATACTGTCGTAGATAATTTAGAGAACCCTATCGGGCTACTTAATATTTAAAGTAAATTGCCGATAAACGGTTTATTTTCTTTTAATTATTTGATCCATGCTGATTGAAGGATTAGTGCAACCTGCTGCGCCAACGACCTTAGCGGGAACGCCTGCAACTGTAGATTTTTCAGGCACATTTTGTAGGACCACGGATCCTGCTGCAACTCGTGAACATCTTCCTACCGAAATATTTCCAAGCACCTTAGCTCCTGCCCCTAAAAGCACCCCATCTCCAATATTAGGATGCCGTATTTCATCCTCTTTTCCAGTTCCACCAAGGGTTACAGAGTGTAGCATCGAAACGTTGTCGCCAACTACTGCAGTTTCGCCAATCACAATTGAGTGAGCATGATCAATCATAATTCCTTTACCAATGCGAGCACCTGGATGTATATCGACACCAAAGACCTCTGAACATCGCATCTGTAAAAAGTAAGCCATATCCTTCCTATCTCCATTCCAAAGCCAATGTGCCACTCTATAGGCTTGTAATGCCTGAAAGCCTTTAAAAAATAAGAGAGGTTGAAGATAAGTATTACAAGCGGGGTCTCTTTGATAAACGGCCACTATGTCAGCACGACCAGCCAGCGAAAGATCTTCTTCATTTTTGTAGGCATCATCACAGATTTCGCGTAGAATCTGCTCACTCATTTCTTGCGAAGCAAGCTTCGATGCTATTCTGTAGGCTAGAGCTTGTTCAATAGAGCTATGGTGGAGTATGCAAGCATGAAGGGCTCCACCAAGGAGTGGCTCTTTTTGAACGGCTGCTTTCGCTTCGATTTGTATGCTCTCCCAAACAGGGTCTAGTGCATCTAAAAGTTGCTTCTTTTTTCCCATGAGACTCGTTATTCCACTAAAATTAATCCAACTTTTTATTCGATATACGCAAAACTCGTGCGATAATATAATATTTTTTCTTAATTTTCAAATTCAGCAAATTTTATCAAGGTAATTTAGCACGAGCTAAGTGACCATTTAATCATCGCCTTTTTCAATTTTTCGCCACTTTGCAACATTAATATTGTGATCGCGCAAATTTTCAGCAAAGGCATGACCCCCACTGCCATCTGCAACAAAGTATAAATAATTAGTTCTAGCAGGATTTAAAGCTGCATAGATTGATGCCTTTCCAGGGTTTCCAATTGGACTAAGCGGCAAACCCTTATTTAGGTAGGTATTCCAAGGGGTATCTTTCTTTAACTCACTTCGACGAAGTCCCCTACCCAGCCCCTTTTTACCTTTAGTAATACCATAAATGACTGATGCATCTGTCTGCAAAGCCATATCTCGTAATAACCGGTTTACAAACACAGACGAAATTTTGCTTCGCTCAATTTCAAAAGACGTCTCTTTCTCAATAATTGAGGCTAAAATAAGTGCTTCATCTTTTGTAGTAATAGGAAGATTTGGCTGTCGAGCATTCCAAGCATCCTCTAAAATAAACGCTTGTCTTTCTTGCATTTTCTTAACTAATGCCTGTCTTGTCATGGCGTCCATAAACTCATAACTCGCAGGTGCAATACTTCCTTCATCGGGTATATTTTCCAACTTTCCTTTTAGGAATTTTATGTCTGAAAGCGCCTTATAAACTTGCCAGCTCGACACACCCTCTGCCAATGTTACGCGAAATCTAGTAGCTTGTTGAGAGACAAGCTCTTTAAGCTTTTCATCCGTATTATCGTCAAAAATAAATTCAGAAACCTTAGCCATTTTTCCAGTTGCAGGATCCGTGTCTCTCACCTCAACTTTGATAGAAGCTATACCAATACGATAAATGATTTCATTGCCACAATTACTAATGCCAGACTCAGTAATACGCTTGGATATTTCAGCCATTGAAGCATTTTTAGGAACTATAAAGCTGCCAGCTTTAATTTGCCGAGACAAACCAGTTGACTCCATAGAAATTCGGAAAATAAATTCTGATGCGATTGCTTTATCACTGATTAATTTTTTAGCTACCGTGCGCATGTTGCTCCCACTGATGACTTCGAAACAAATTGCATTTTCAAGCGGTCCATCTGCCACGTATTGCGATTTGCCCCATATACCCAAAGCGCCAAATAAGAAAAAACTTAGAATTAAAACTGTCAGCATGTTCGACGCTAGAGAGCGAAACATTATTTCAATTTACCCAACAGTAATGAAGCGTTCGTACCTCCAAAACCAAACGAATTAGACAACGCATAATTAACTTCACATTTTTGGTTTTGATTTGCGACTAAATCAACTTGCGACCTTACTGCTGGTTCGTGGAGATTAATAGTCGGAGGAACAATCTGATCACGGATGGCCAATATTGAGAAAACAGCTTCTATGGCCCCAGCAGCCCCTAAAAGGTGACCCGTCATAGATTTTGTAGATGACATCTTGACGTTAGCAGCAGCTGATCCCAAAAGTCTTTCTACAGCTGCAAGCTCAATAACGTCAGCCATGGTTGATGTACCGTGAGCATTAATATAGTTAATATGCTTCGCATCTAAGCTAGCTTTTGATAAGGCGGCTTTCATCGCTCGCTCGCCACCTTCACCATCTTCTGACGGCGCAGTAACATGATAAGCATCGCCAGACAAACCATAGCCTAATATTTCAGCATATATCTTTGCTCCTCGTGAAACTGCGTGTTCAAGTTCCTCTAAGACTACAATTCCTGAACCTTCACCCATGACAAAGCCATCACGGTTCATATCATATGGCCTTGAAGCAGCTGTGGGCTCATTTTCATATTTGGTTGATAATGCTTTGCATGCATTGAAACCAGCAATACCTATTTCTGAAATTGATGCTTCGGCACCACCTGCTATCATTACGTCAGCGTCGTCAGTCATTATCAGACGAGCAGCATCTCCAATGGCATGAGCACCCGTAGAGCAAGCTGTGACAACCGAATGATTTGGGCCCTTAAAACCATATTTTATACTTACCTGTCCAGATATAAGGTTAATCAATGCTCCTGGTATAAAAAACGGGGAAACACGCCTAGGACCCTTTTCATGGATCAAAACAGCAGTGTTAGCAATTGAGTTTAAACCGCCAATTCCTGATCCGATCATGACACCGGTACGAACCAATTCTTTTTCGTCTGTCGGTTTCCATCCGGCATCTGATACCGCTTGTTCTGCAGCAGAAACCCCATATAAGATGAAATCATCTACTTTACGGCGTTCCTTTGGCTCCATCCAATCATCCGGGTTAAAAGTCCCACCCGACCCGTCTCCAAAAGGAACCTCACAAGCGTATTTAGTTGTAACTCGGTCAGGATCAAATCTAGTAATTTTACCAGCACCCGATTTACCGTCTAACAATCTTGCCCAGGTATCCTCGACGCCGCAAGCCAATGGCGTCACCAAACCAAGACCTGTAATTACAACTCGACGCATATTTATTCCTTTGCCTAAAGCATCTTTCAATACTTTTTAACTCGACTAAAGCTCTCTGAGCAAGGCCAGCAACAAAATTGCCCAATAAAAGGCCCTTATATTCTAATAAGGGCAATAATTCTTTAAAACTTGAAAATACTAAGACGCTTCTTCGATAAATTTAACCGCATCACCAAATGATTGTATATTCTCGGCTGCATCATCAGGGATTTCGATACCAAACTCTTCCTCAAATGCCATTACTAGCTCAACAGTGTCCAAACTATCAGCACCTAAATCATCAATAAAAGAGGCATTATCGACTACTTTATCTTCATCAATCCCTAAATGCTCGACAACAATTTTTTTCACACGGTCTGAGATATCACTCATAGTATTTCCCTCATCAAATTTATTTGGGCCAAGCCCGTTTTGCCCACAATGGACGTTTACATTATCCAGTTGGGCGCTCTAACTATCCTTTCCGGATACTTGGCAATTCTGGAAGTCTGCCTGATTTTATTAGCCGCCTATATCATAGCGGGAGCGATTGGCAAACATTTTTGCTCAATTTTTCCAAAAAAATTAAAAACAAACCATGCTATTTTTCTGCTCCGCAAAGCTAATTATATCTCACCAAGAGATAATTCCACTTTAAGAATTTAAAGCATCGCCATACCACCATTAACGTGTAACGTTGAGCCAGTGACGTAAGAAGCTTCTTCTGATGACAAATATAAAGTTGCAAAAGCTATGTCTGACACGTCTCCCATTCTACCAGTGGGTATTTGAGACTTGATTGCTTCTTGTTGCTGGTGGTTTAGTTTATCTGTCATAGCAGTTTTGACAAAACCTGGAGCGATACAATTCACAGTAATTCCTCGAGATGCCACTTCATTTGCCAAAGACTTCGACATACCAAGCAATGCCGCCTTAGAAGCCGCATAGTTTCCTTGTCCAGGATTTCCGGTTGACCCAACTATTGAACCAATATTTACAATTCGGCCCCAACGTGACTTCATCATTCCTCTTAAAACTCCACGACAAAGTTTCATAGTAGAAGTCAAATTCACCTCCATGACCGTAGCCCAATCTTCATCTGACATTCTCATGAATAAATTATCTCGTGTTATTCCGGCATTATTTACCAAAATATCTACAGAACCCATTTTTTCTCGAGCTCCTTTGGATAGATTCTCAACCTCAATACCATTAGACAAATCACAGGCTAGAATATGCACCCTTTCACCCAAACTAAGTGCGAGCTCCTCTAAAGGGTCCACTCGGGTACCACTAATAGTTACAGTAGCTCCAGATGCATGAAGTATCTCAGCAATAGCCCTTCCAATTCCTCCCGAAGCACCCGTCACAAGCGCATTTTTACCATGTAAATTGAACATTATATCTTCTCACTTTGCGAAATAATTGCTGTTTTAACTTCTTCAGGCTTAGAAATAGACACACACGAAATGGAGCGGTTAATACGGCGTACCATCCCCGAAAGTGCTCGTCCTGCTCCAATTTCCCACATTTCCGTAACTCCATTTCTCGCCATCCATTCAATTGACTCCCTCCATCGCACAACTCCTGTAACTTGTTCTATAAGCAAACTACGGATTTCATCTGGTAAAGTTACTGCTAGCGCTTTCACGTTAGAAACCAAAGGAATGGCCGGCTCTACTATAGAAATAGTTGAAAGGGCATTTTTCATTTCTAAAGACGCTGGCGCCAT
>CACPPZ010000012.1 GCA_902635985.1 Paracoccaceae bacterium | reverse complement strand
GCAAGCTCTCTATTGCTCTATAGCCCACATTCGCAATTTCCATTTGCTGCCCAGCCTGCCAAAGTTCTTTATAGACATGGATTGCAAATTCACTCGGTATATGTAGTTCAAATCCTAGCTCGCCCACATACCCAATACGACTAGCTAATACAGGCGCAGCACCAATAATTATTTCTTTAGCAGTTGCAAAAGGTATAGCCTCTCCAGATACATCGGACTCAGAAACTTTAGACAAAAGATCACGCGACTGAGGACCGACTACATTTATTACAGCTTTTCCCGAAGTTACCTCTATTAGATGAATTGTACCATCCGCTGGAAATTTACTTTTTAACCATTCACTATCATGCGCACCGAAACCTGAACCCGTTACCATATAGAAATGATCACTTGATAATCTTATAAAAGTTACATCAGCCTCAATACCACCGTGCGAATTACACATTTGTGTATATAAAACGGACCCAATGGGTTTATCCATGTTTGAGACACAGAGAGTTTGAAGAAACCCCAAAGCACCTGTGCCGAAAATTTCAAATTTCGCAAATGACGTCTGATCAATAAGTGCAACACGCTCTCGAACGGCCCTATGTTCTTCAGAAACATATTTTCGCCATCCAGGTTCGAGAAAATCTAACTGGTCTACGGGCGCTACTCCTTCAGGTGCAAACCAAAGTGGTCTCTCCCAACCATTCTTAGATCCATACACTGCACCAAATTCTTTTAATTTTTCATACAAGGGAGACAGTCTTACTTGACGAGCGCTTTCATGCTCCTGCCCAGGATAACGCATCTTGTAGTGGTGTGCATAATTTTCGACTGCACGAGGATACATAAATTTTTGAGTCCCATGATGAGGTCCAAAACGACGAACATCAAGAGGCCATAAGTCTAAAGAAGGAGACCCCTCTAAGACCCATTCTGCGATCATTTCACCAGCACCGCCAGCAGCAGCAATTCCATAAAGAAATGCGGTTGCAAGCATTAAATTATCAAATCCAGGCTGCCAACCCATGATAAAATCACCATCGGCAGAATATGGAATAGGTCCATTAATTATCTGCCTTATGCCTACTTTGTTTAAAACTGGAGTTATTTCACCGGCCAATTCCGCAAGTGGTAAGAACCGATCTAAATTTTCCGGTAAAAGCTGTCTTACAAAATCGCCTGGAATTGTTGGATAACCAAATGGCAAAGTATCATCTTCATACCCGCCCACTACTAAACGACCGCCAACATCTGGTTTATAATAAACCAGCCTCTCTGGATCTCGTAAAGTAGGATAATTTGAAAGATCTAACCCCGTTGATTCCGTAACGATATATTGATGCTCAACAGCACATGCCGGAATTCTAATTCCCAGTTTTTGCCCAAGCTCTCTGCTCCACATTCCAGTTGCTAAAATTATATTTTCGGCTTTATAATTTCCACCTGTAGTTACAACTTCGACGATCCTCCTTCCTTGTTTTTTAAAATCTACAACTTTCACTCCCTGCCTAATCTCAGCGCCTTGATTTCTTGCAACAGTAGCAATTGCTTGGCAAAGAGATGATGGATCAACATGTCCATCTGATGGAATAAATGCAGCTCCCAACAGCTCTTTTTGTTCAAGCAGTGGGAATAATTCCTTGGCTTCAGACGGCCCTATCATAGACATTTCAAGATCGAAACTCTGCGCCATGGTGGTGAGTCTTTTAGCCTCTAACAAACGATCTTCGTTGGCGGCAAGCCTCAAGGATCCAGTTTTTTTCCAATCAAATGACATACCATCTTCGTTTTGCAAACGGTCATACATCTCTACCGATTTCTTCAGCATTCGTGTGGTATTCCGAGAAGAACGCAACTGACCTACAAGTCCAGCTGCGTGCCAAGTGGCGCCCTCCGTCAGCGCTGCGCGCTCTAATAATACGACATCTTTTTCTCCATTACGAGTAAGATGATACGCTATTGAGCAACCTATTATGCCACCACCTATTATTAGATGCTTGGTTTCGAAATTAACCATTAACTAGATCCGATTATTTCAGAAAACGATAATACTGAAAATAATATTATCAATGTTTTTGTTGATTTTTGTTGATTTCAGGCGATTTGCCTTGGTAATCAATCAAGTTATATCGAGTGATAAGGGATTTCATGTCAAAATACGAGATACAAATACGAGAAATTGTAAACATGCAAGGCAGTATCACGGTACTGGAGCTAGCGCGTGCATTGAGCGTATCCGACCAAACCATCCGCCGGGTAGTCCGTCCCCTAGTAGAGCGTGGCGAGATTGCAAAAGTCCACGGGGCGTTAGTATCAAATCGCTCACCTATAGATCCACCATTTATGTCCAGAATGAGCCAAAATAAATTAGCAAAAATAGCTATAGCTCGGTCACTATTAGATTTGATTAAAGATGGAGATCGGATTGCTATAGATACAGGATCTACATCTGCCTTCGCGGCACAGGCTTTGAGGGAAAGAAGGTACCTAACCGTTGTAACTAATTCTGCATTTGTGGCGAGTACCTTATCAATGGTACCTGGAAATAATGTTTCAATGGCAGGTACTCAGTTACGACATCATGATGGTGCATCATTTGATCGATCAGCCTTTGAAATAATTGAGAGAATTCATGTGGACTACGCGCTATTATCAGCATCATTAGTTGACGAAAGAAAGGGGTTTTTAGTCCACGAGCAATGTGAAGTTGATATGGCAACAGCAATGCTTGAAAACTCTTCTAAAACTATAATGGCAGTAGATCATTCAAAATTTTTACCGCAGAACAGGAAGCCATCACTTAAACAACCTGAATTGAAACCTGGTGATTATTTGTTAACGGACAAGCCAATTTTACGGCAATTTCAGCATCTGACTTCTTCTCTTGATGTAGTAGTGGCCGAATAAATATACTATTTATTCAGCCACAAAAGGCGCATATCCGCATATCTTATCATCAGGGATCTTACGAACTGAAACAAAAATATACCCAGATAAAATAAGTTTCTTTAGCTAGCGGCGTCCGTTACATACAAAATTTCTTGCATGTTGAATAATAGAAAACCATACAAAGCTGTAAAGACCAGAGGCGAAATCCAAAATTCGTTCGACATTTTTACACCGTCAACTTCTGCCCATTCGCTGCGAAGGATTCTTAAGCCAAATATAATTCCTAAAACTGATTGAACAAAGCTATATGTTACAAACGCCCATGCATGTTGAGGTCCAGAAATTAAGATAACAATCCCCATTATAAAACCTGCACCGGCAAAGGTTCCAATTAACACTAATGGAAAAGCGGCTCCATCCCCCGCCCCATACTGATCAATCATCCCCCTAGTTCCAAAAAGACACCTGTAAGAATAATAACCTGCACCAAGCGTTGCAATAATCCATATTATTAGGTTCAAAGAACCACCAAAACTTTCTACCATTTTTTTCTCCCTTGTTGGCTGAGGTTTGTTTATCATATGAAAACTAGAGTGGGGGGGGGAAATAGAAATTTTGTTTCAAATTGTAGTATTTTTATTTCACTTTAATAATAACGTTTCTTTGAGTAACTTCTGAGTTATTACAAATTGACAATTGGAGATAAAGTTTCTTTGTCAAAATTCGCTCCACACAGAACAACTGCGCTTATTTTATTATTATTTTTTCGAGCATCTTCTTGCCAAGCAGCGTAGGCCAAACCTGCAGACCCCTCTACCAACATTTTTTCACTCCAAGCAATCTGCTGCAGGCCTGACACTATTTGTTTTTCAGAACAGTCAATCAGATCATCGATTACTTCTGTTCCCAAACCAAGTGTTATAGTATCACTGTCGACACCACCAGCACATCCATCCGCCAAGGTTTCGTGATGATCAACTTTAACCATTTTACCAGCCCTAATACTTGCAGCTAGCTCTGCAGAATTCTTAGCACTCACACCAACAACTCTAGTTTTTGGTGAGAAAGCCTTTAGCACAGAACCAATACCTGAAATCAACCCTCCTCCACCAATAGAAACATATACCACATCAAGCCTAGGAAGCTGATCCAATAACTCGATTGCTAGTGTTCCTTGACCAGCGATAATCTGCGGATCATTATAGGGCGAAACATATATTTTCCCCTGCTCTTTCGCTAGCTTCTGCGCATGTTGCTCAGCAATACCAGAGTCATTGGAATGCAAAATAGTTTCAACACCAAGTGCCTTAATTTTCTCCAACTTCTCACGAGCTACAGTTTCAGGTAGTACGACAGTTAAATTGTGACCTGTTAACTTTGCAGCTGTTGAAAGGCCTAGGCCATGATTTCCAGATGAAGCAGTGATTGCTGGTACGTCGGTCGACATCGAGGTCAATTTTGATAGTGCCCCTCTAAATTTAAAGGAACCAGTTCTTTGGAAATTATCAGCCTTATAGTAAAGTTCAGTTTTTTCTGTTAGCACCTGACGTGATGGAATGCATGGTGTAGGGCTCAACCAACGCTTAATTCGACTATAGGCTGATACTGAGAGAGCGGCCTGTTGAAGTACTGTCGAAGATGCACTCATAAATAATTTCCTTTAATTCTATTTTTCAAATTCTGCAGCATCAATAATTCCACTTGTGATTGCAATATCTTGAGCGGCTATACCTGTAAGATCTGCAATAGTAATATCATTATCCGAGGTGCGACCTTCACAACTATTAGACAAAATATTACCCAATTCTACTACCTTTTTTGATAGATCAGTATCATTAATGACCTGAAAATCACCATGGTTCAGTGACTGTGACTTCATATCACAAACTAAAAGGGAGGCGGACTCAATTAAGCTTGTTGGCAATTCCTGCTTGCCATGAGTATCAGCTCCAATAGCCGTGATATGGGCACCAGGCCGCACTAAATTATCCCCGAATAAAGGGGATGTCGCTGGAGTTGTGGTAATTATGATATCTGCAAGTGAGACTTCCTCGTCTAAATTTGTGGCAACATCAGCATTTAAATTATTACTTCGAAGCTCTTCCACGAGAGTAGAAGCAGCACTTATATTTCTACCCCAAATATTGAAATTAAATGATCTTCCAGGCATCAACGAAGCCAAGCAATTAGCTTGAAATTGCGCCTGAATACCAGATCCAATTATTAGAACTTTTTTGGCGTGTTTAGCTGCTAAAGCTTTGGTTGCTATCGCCCCGCCTATGCCAGTCCGCATATCCGTTAGCCAACCCTCATCCCTCAGAATTGCCGTCGGTTCTCCAGTAGTAGCAGAGAAAGCTAGCATCATGCCATTTGAAGATGGGAGTCCTTTTGAAGGATTATTATAAAACCCAGAGGCAATTTTAATTACATAAGAATCCGTTTGACGAATATGACCTGATTTAACGTGACAGTCACCGTTCGTTTCTGGAAAGCTTAAGTGAACGACATCCCCTGTTTGCACATGGCCATTAGACGAAGCAACATATGCCTCACTGATATCTCTTGCTGCATTGTCGAACTGAAACAGTTCCATAATTTTAGATTTATTTAGATCATACATAAAATTTAAAATCCTTATCTTGGATTATCGTAAAGCCAAAACTTTATTTACGTCAGTAAAATAATTTAAATATTTTTTAGATATTCTGACACACGGCTCAAACCCACTCTTAAAACTTCCGAATTGTTGGCATAACCAACTCGGATGAAGCCTTCCATTCCCATAGCGGCTCCAGGTGTAAACATCACGCCTGTCTTCTGAAGAAGATCTACACAAAAATCGTATGATTTGATTGGCAATTCAATTTTTATTAATGCAGTAGTACCCGAACTCGGCTTAACCCAAGAAAATTTTGTTTCACCGTCCAGCCAAGATGATAGATAGCTTAAGTTGCCTCGAGTGATTGTGTGTGAGCGCTCTAATAAAAGATCAACACTCTCTAAAGCAACGGTAGCTAGATAATCATCAACCATGCCAACGCTAATAGTATCGTAGTCACGGTGGATCATTACATCCTCAATAACCTTATTAGGAGCTGTAACCCAGCCAAGCCTTAATCCAGCCAAACTGTAAGCCTTGGACATTCCTGCCGTGCTTATTCCTTTTTCATAGATGTCTGTTATTGATGCAGTCATTCCAGTTCCATGCTGGTCAGTACCACGATAGACTTCATCACATAAAACCCATGACCCAGCCTCAGCTGCTATTTCTGCAATTCGAGCAAGCATTTCCTTGTCGATAAGTGATCCCGTTGGATTATTGGGATTTGTCAATGCAATTAGTTTTGTACCGGGCATAACAAGCTCTTTGAGCTCTTCTAAATCTGGCAACCAATTATTTTCTTCCCGCAACCTCAAAAAGTGCACATCGGCACCTATACTTTTTGGAATTGAAAAATGTTGCTGGTACGTTGGCACAACTGAAACCACGCGGTCGCCACTGTCGACTAGCGTTTTATGTACCAACATATTAGCCCCTATCGTCCCATGAGTAACAAGCACATTTTCAAGAGTTTGTTTCTCGTACAAAGCGGCTATTGCTTTTCTGAGCCGATCAGAACCTTTAATCTCACCGTAAGTCATTTTGAGGCTCAGTATTTCAGATAAATCTTTTTCATTCTTGCCAGTAATTTGGAACAGCTGATCAATTGTCAAACTTTCTACGCACGTCTCGGCCAGATTGAATTCACATTTGGTTTCCCATTCATTCATCCACATTTCCACACCAAATGTATCGATTTTCATTTTATGAACCTCACGTGCCCTAGCGGTTGAATTTTAAAAAAAATTCCCAATCATGTAACAGTCTCATAGACAATAGTCTCGAACTTCTAACTGGTAAACCCATGGCACATCACTCTCGTTGCGATACTCTTTCTGACCCTGTGAAAATTGGTCCTGTTACAGCAATGAACCCTTTTTTCAGGTCCCACATCGCGACGGAATGGGCAGAAGCTTGCCTGATCAATTTATCTTATTTTTTTATCAGAAAGGTTTGCGAGCACGAATGTGGTGTGGACAATGTTCGCCAGTTTTCAAAACAGTAACTAGTTTTGACCAAATTTCCACTTGATGATCGATAAAATCTTTACCATGACGATCTTGAAGTTTGGAGCGATTTGATCCTTTTAACCATTGCAGCTCTTTTTCGGCTTCATTAGCATACCAAGAATTTCTATTAACCAACTCAATATCTACGAAACCCGCTCTCTTCATGGCATTTTCGTACCGGCCCGGCGACGCCATAGCAAAATCAAGTCCCTCGGCCTTAATATAATCCGCCATTTGCGTGGAAGGGTCATTATCGTGACTAATTAACCAATCAGATGCTGCAAATTGTCCACCTGGCTTGAGGATACGGAAAGCATCAAGCGCCATAGTTTCTTTATCCGGTATATGAATTATTGAATCTTTTGAAAAAACAACATCAACTTCACCATTAGCAAATGGCAGAGGCCCAGGCTCGACTAATCTAATCGTAACTTTTTCCGAAGCTCCATCTGCTTTAACTCGATTTATTGCAGCATCGCAAACAGGCTTTTCTACATCAATGCCAATCACACTATCGGCACCATATTCCTTAGCTAACAATATTGCACAAGCACCCGAACCACAGCCAATATCAATTACCAATTTACCATTAATGGTAACCCCTTGTAAGACACGACGCACCTCATCGGCTCCCCCTGGCGACAAAAAACCATCCCCCCATATCTCTTCTAGAAATCCTATCACTTGTTGATCATAGAGTACTTCGTTAGACATTTGTGGAGGCTCCAGTCAGAAAAATCCAAAACTCAATTTTTAGCTTGCATGCTTTAAAATTTATCAAGCAATTAGTGAACAAGTAAGCAATATACTTTAACATTATCTACCATCTGCTTATTATACAGCATTTCTGATATAGCGTTAAATTTTAATTAAAACAAAATTCAATTCCACCGGTTTTAGTCACTATATATATGATTAGCAACTTTAGGAAGTTAGAACCCACCGAATCTATTGCTAATCAAAATTACCTAACTAGAAAAGATTATTTGTTTTTAAAAATTTTTCAAAAATTAACCCATTGAAAATAATGGTTATTATAAAACTGTTTTAAGAAAGCTTGCGTGAAACAAGATTCGGTGTTAACTTGTTTGGAAACGTTTCCAATTCTATTTACTTATAGGGTGGCTTTAAAAAATAATATTATTCTTAATACCAGTTTATTTAAAAAGATTATTGATCAAATTTACATAAACTCGATTTGACATAAAAAATTTACGATGAATTTGTATACGCATGTGGGAGGATGGAGTATGCATCAGTCAGCGACAATTAAGGATGTTGCATTAAAGGCCGGCTGCGGTGTTGCAACGGTCAGCAGGGTTCTAAATAATACTGGATCCGCCAGTCCGGAAATGCGAATACGTGTCGCGGCGGCTGTAAAAGAATTAGATTTTCAATTTAGCGAAGTTGGCCGATCTTTGCAGAGCTCAACGACCCGTACAATTGGCTTCGTTGTTCCCTCAATTGCTAACCCTGTTTATGCTGACGCACTACAGGGCGCTCAAGAAATATTAACTTGTTCTGGGTACCAGATGCTTCTTATTTGTACAAATTATAGTCCAGAGAGTGAATTAAGCGCAATCCGCACATTAATTTCCAAGCAGGTTGCAGGCATTGTATTAACAGTCAGTGACGCTGAAAGAAGCGAAGGTTTATCAATCATAAGAAACCGTGGTTTACCTCACTGCCTACTTTATAATAATGCGCCAGTGAGCCATGAAAGTTGGTCAGTAGATGATAAAGCAGCAGCCGCAAGGGTCGCTCAAGCTTTTTCAGAAAATCTGCACAATCAGACAGGTTTTTTAGCTTTAAATTTTAATAAATCCGATAGAGCTCGGCAAAGATACGAAGGGTATTGCGTTGGATGTAAAGCAAGAGGTATGAAAAAACCACAACTTTTAGAAATAAGTGAAGATTTCGAAGACTTAACTATGAAATTGAAGCTGTTTCTTAGTGAAAACCCATCCATCACAGGTATTTTCGCATCTAACGATTTTCTAGCACTTGCAATTGTTCGTAGTGCTAGAAAACTTGCGCTTAATGTACCTCGAGATTTATCAATAATTGGCTTTGATGGCATAGATGTTGGTTTAATGGTAGAACCAACCTTAGCCACAATAGTAACCGAGCCAAAGATGCTTGGAGCAGGAGCGGGCAGAACAGTTTTATCATTTATAAACAAAACTGAAGTTCCAAAACCACCGTCTGCAGATCAGACATTTAATTTCCGCGCTGGCGGCAGCCTTGCCTACTTGGGCGCAGAAAGCAGCGACGATGGAAAGATAACACCCTTTCCATCGTCTTTCGACCCCACCAATTAGAAAGTAAATGAAATAGGAGAAGTCAAAATGAAATATAGACTAGTAGCCACTTTAATGACAATGGCATTTGTAACTCCAGCTATAGCTGAAGATGCAGTTTGCTATAATTGTCCACCACAATGGGCAGATTGGGCATCTATGTTAGAGGCAATTGATAAAGAAATAGATGTACAAATGCCCCATGATAATAAAAATTCAGGGCAAACATTAAGCCAACTCTTAGCCGAAAGAGATAATCCAGTAGCAGACGTCGCATACTATGGCGTAACTACCGGCATCAAAGCAGGAAATGAGGGAGTAGCAACAGCATATAAACCGACCGGTTTTGATGACATACCGGATGGATTAAAGGATCCAGATGGTAAATGGTTTGCAATACACTACGGAACTCTCGGATTCTTTGTAAATGTTGATGCTCTGGGCGGAGCAGAAGTTCCACAATGCTTTGCTGACTTAACTAAGTCCGATTACAGAGGAATGGTTGGATATCTTGATCCATCATCCGCTTTCGTTGGATATGCAGGCGCAGTCGCGGCAAATATAGCATTTGGAGGTGACCTTAATAATTTTGATCCTGCAATTAAGTATTTTAACGACCTAGCAAAAAATTCACCAATCGTGCCAAAGCAAACATCTTACGCACGAGTAGTATCTGGGGAAATTCCAATTCTCTTTGACTACGACTTTAACGCTTACAGGGGAAAGTACGAAGAAGATGGTAACTTTGAGTTTGTTCTTCCTTGCGAAGGATCGGTTCGCGTACCCTACGTGATGAGCCTTGTCAATAATGGTCCTAATCCTGAGCTTGGGAAAAAGGTTTTAGATTTTATCCTTTCCGATAAGGGTCAAGCAATTTGGACAAACGCATACCTGCAACCTTCGCGTCCAGTAGAATTACCTGCAGAAGTTGCTGCAAAATTTCTGCCAGCCAGTGATTATGAGCGTGCAGTTGCTGTTAACTATGCGGAAATGGAGAAAGCGCAATCGGGTTTTGGTGAGCGTTATCTCAGCGAAGTTAAATAGTAATTCTTAAAGAGACGGGTCGAGTATGGAATATGCTCGACCCATTGACACTTCATGACAAATAGAACCTTCGTACTAACCTGCCTAACGCCTCTATTAATCTTTTCATTGGCATTTCTGGCATTTCCACTAATGCGGCTATTTTTAGCATCAGTAGAGGGTGATAATGGGTGGGCTGTCTACCTAGATATTATAAGAAAACCTAGATACATAAATACATTAGTACTAACAGTCCTTGTTTCATTAGCCACTACTTTTGCTGCTTTGGCAGTTTCAACTACGGCTGGAATGTTTCTGGTCAGAAATAAATTTCGTGGCAGAAACATACTATTATCTATTCTTACACTACCTCTAGCTTTTCCAGGAGTAGTAATCGGTTTTTTGATAATATTACTCGGAGGACGCCAAGGATTAATTAACCAAATAACACCAGGACATGTAGTTTTTGCTTATTCGGTATTAGGGCTATTTTTAGGTTATCTATACTTTTCTATACCCCGTGTACTATTAACGGTCATGGCTGCTGCAGAGAAGCTTGACCCAGCACTGGAAGAGGCTGCTCGAACTCTAGGAGCAAACCCATTTAGAGTGGTAGTAGATGTTATCCTGCCCGGTCTAATGCCCTCATTAATTGCCTCTGGGGCTATAGCATTTGCCACAGCAATGGGAGCTTTTGGAACGGCGTTTACCTTAGCAACAAATATCGATGTGATCCCTATGGTAATTTATACTGAGTTCACATTATCTGCAAATATCGCAATGGCAGCTGCCCTATCAATTGTATTGGGTATTGTAACCTGGATATTATTATTAATCGCCCGAAGTTTATCAGGCACAACAGTAGCGGCAGGAGGGTAATTTGTTCAGATCAAAAACAAAACTTTTACAATTAACTGTCACTCTTACAGCGTGTGCATTTCTTTTGATACCAACACTAATGTCAGTGCTAGCTGGAGTAACAGTAAATTATTTCAAAGGTGTTTCCTCTGGCCTCACTTTTAAGTGGGTACTAAATGTCTGGGAGCTTTATGCAGACAGTATTTTCTTATCTCTATGGCTTGCAATAGCTTGCCTTATAGTAACGTTAATAATCGGATTACCTGCTGCTTATGGACTAGCCCGACACCCGGGCTGGCTATCCAGATTGTTAGAGGAATTTATATCTTTACCACTGGCTGTACCAGGACTTGCTCTAGCACTAGCTCTGTTGCAGCTTTATGGAACTCTAAGTGGCTTCCGAACTTCTTGGACATTCATACTAGTTGGTCATGTGCTGTATACCTTGCCGTTTATGGTAAGGTCAATCTTAGCAGTTCTGGCAGCAATGGATCTTAAAACTCTGGAAGAAGGTGCTGCTTCTCTTGGAGCTTCTCCCTGGCAAAGGTTTCGCGACATAGTAGTGCCTAACGCTATGCCAGGTATTCTTGCAGGTGCGTTAACTGTGGTCACACTTTCAATTGGGGAGTTCAACCTAACATGGATGCTACACACACCTTATCTGAAAACTTTACCAGTGGGTCTAGCAGATAGTTATGCATCAATGAGATTGGAAATTGCTTCCGCATACACATTAGTCTTCTTTGTATTAATTGTCCCACTTTTAATGGCCATGCAGTGGGCTTCTGCCCGTGCTCAAAGGATAGCCCAATGACTTTAAATCTAACTACTACCGCAAAAACTTTTGGCGATGGGACCAAAGCCCTACTTCCAACGAACCTTAAGGTAAATACCGGTGAAATAGTTTCACTACTGGGCCCATCAGGATGTGGTAAAACCACTTTATTAAGGATCATAGCTGGTCTTGAGACACCTGATCCTGGCGGCAAGATCTGGTTTGATAGTGATGACGTTACTGATCTACCAGTGGAACGAAGGCAAGTTGGTATGGTTTTTCAGTCATACGCTTTATTCCCAAATATGTCTGTAAGAGCAAATATCGGTTATGGTTTAAAAATGAAAAAACTACCCAAGGCTGATATTGAAGCGCGGGTCTCTGAAGTCCTAGAAATGTGCCAACTAAATGATTACGCTCAACGCGCAATTACTGCATTGAGTGGGGGGCAAAGACAGAGAGTAGCATTAGCTCGTGCCATCGCACCTCGACCAAGGTTATTATTGCTCGACGAACCATTATCAGCGCTCGACGCAGCACTGCGAGAAACTTTGCGCGATGAACTGGCAATTCTTTTGAGAAAATTCAATATTACAGCAATTTTTGTTACGCACGATCAAAATGAAGCTATGGCAATTGCAGATCGCGTTGCCGTGATGTCACACGGAGAAATAGTTCAGAGTGGAACGCCAGAGGAACTCTACCGAAAGCCTAATTCAACCTTCGTAGCAAGTTTTGTTGGCAGTGCAATGCATTTAGCGGGCGAAATAAATGGTTCAAAACTAAAACTTAAAGGTGGAGAGGTTTCATTGCCAGCAGACGGAACAGGTTGCGAAGCATTCGTAAGGGCCGAGAATATTCAAATAAATAAAAATGGTTCGCTTTCTGGATATGTAGATACAGTAACTTTCCTTGGTACACATTACAGAGTGGGTATTTCTGGAGTTATTTCTGAACCAATCACCTCAATTTTTTCCGGTAATAAAGTTCCAAAGTTAGGTGAAAAAATACGCCTTACAATAGAAACACAATCAATATTGCTTCTGCCATCGAAAGCTTAAAAATGACTAAAATAATTCAAATATCTGACCCACACATAGTAGCGCAAGGTGAGCTGGCCTATGGACATGTAGATACAGCGAAAGCACTAAAGAAATGTGTTGAAAAAATAGGAAGAATCCTACCTGAGATTGGTCCAATCGACATGATAATATTTACAGGGGATCTCACTGATTTTGGTAAAAAGGAAGAGTACTTACTATTCCGTAAAATAGTTGAAGAACTAGATATTCCATATCAGGCAATCCCTGGAAACCACGATAACAAACTAGTAATGCAAAAGGTTTTTTCAGATAAAGATTGGATGCCTAAAAAAGGCCCAATAAATTGGGAGATAGACTTTAACGATTTGAAAATAATAGCGCTCGATACAAGTATTAGTGGCATGGCTCATGGGTATTTGGAGAATATTTCTCTAGATTTTTTAAAATCTTCTCTTTCTTCAGCAAAAGAAAAACCGGTACTGGTCGCTACACATCATCCACCTATCCTGACGGGAATAGAGAAAATGGATATTCAAAACCTTCGTGAAAGCGCTAAACTTAATAAAATTTTGTCAGGATATAACGGAAAATTAAAGTTAATTTGTGGTCATATACACCGCAATATAGTGGGACAGTTTGGGGATATAGTTTGTCAAATAGCACCTGGCGTTTCACATGCCGTTACGATGGATTTAAGAAAAGGCGCGCCAAACTGCTTAACAAAAGAGCCCGGATGCTTCTTGTTGCATGAAATTCAGGGGGGAATTTTGAGTCATCAAATCCTCGTTGATTATTATGATGGGCCATTTCTTTTCTATCCTGAGAGCAAATAATCAAATTGCATTGAATTATTTTACTAATATAAAATATTTAAAAAAAAGCACTTAAGAGAGAATATCTATCAATGTTAGATCCTGTTACGGTCTTTCAAAAATATGAAAGCCTGAGATCAAGACTTCCCTATTTTAATACCCCAACGACAACGATTGAAATTAATTCAATGTTGGAGATTGTAAGTGAAATAGATGTATTTGTTTTTGATGCTTTTGGAGTGTTAAATATCGGAGAAGAGCTAATACCTGGTGCAGACTTAGCACTGAAAACTTTGCGCAATATGGATAAACAAGTACGTGTTCTAACCAATGCAGCAAGTTATGACAAAAGTGGAGCAGAAAAAAAATTTTTAGATCTCGGCCTTTATTTTGCTACAGAGGAAATTATTACGAGTCGTGACGCTGCATTAGAAGATGTTACTCCTGGTTTATGGGGTGTCATTACCGCAGAGGCTGACAATCTAAGTGATCTTAAAACCGAATACATTCGTTTAACAGATACGCAACCAGATTTTGATAAAGTAGATGGATTTTTATTTCTTTCTACAAATGGCTGGAATCCAAAGAAACAACTTTTGCTTCGAGATAGCATCTCAAAAAACGAGCGCCCAGTCATTATTGCAAATGCAGATTTAGTGGCGCCCAGAGAAAATGGCTTCACACTAGAACCCGGCTTTTATGGCCACGACTTAATGGACTTAGGAGCTTCTACGGTAAAATTTTTTGGCAAACCTTACTCAGCAGTATATAAACTTTTAGCAAAATCTTTATCTGAATTTTCCGGAGATAAAATTGCTATGTTTGGCGACTCTTTACATACCGATATTTTGGGAGCAGCAGCACAGGGTTGGAAAACTGTTCTTGTCACAAAAGATGGATTATTCTCTGGTTTTGACACAAAGAGTTTTTGCGAGGGCTCTGGGATTTTTCCCAATTGGCGCTTAGACAGAATAAATCCTTAAGTTTCATCTAAGCCCATGGCTCGAGAACTATTTTTGGAGCCGCAACTGTATTCCCTAGAAGATCTCGGAAGGATGCCTTACCTTCCGAAAGTGGACGCTTCTCGATCCACTCTAATAAACCTAGACGTCCAGCAAATAATGCTTCTGCAGTATCTTTAAAATCTTGTGCAGTATATGTGTAGGTTCCAATAAAGGTTATTTCTTGAAGGGTGATACGCCTAATATCAAGACCATCAGTGTTGTCTCCTAAACCCACGTGTGCAATGATCCCACCAGGGGATACCTGCTGTGATGCTACAGCGCGAGTTGAGCCAAAGCCCACTGCATCAATAACGATTGGAAATGCGCCCTCAGTTTTTTCCACGACATTGGCATCTATATGTTCTTGCAAATATTCTCTGCGCAGCGGGTTGAACTCTGATATAACTATATCATCAATCCCCATTGCCTTTAGCGCCAATGCAGTCGCCAGACCAATAGCTCCACCACCAATTACTAAAGCCCTTTTTTCCATATTAATATCAATTGCATGGACAGCTAATTTAGCAGTATGCCAACCGACAGCCAAAGGCTCTACTAAAGCTGCTTTCTGTAGGTAATAATCACTTGGCACTGTAACTAAATTTTGTTCAGGCATAGTCACATATTGTGCAAATGCGCCTTCGCGGGGCGGCATCGAAATAATTTCTCTATTCGGACAAATATTTTCTCTCCCGTTGCAACAAGCCCAACAGGTACCACATGAAACTAGGGGATTAATTGTAACCCGTTCACCATTTCTATCTCCTCCAGAGATAGTTCCGGCAGCTTCATGACCTAAGATCAGCGGAGCTGGTCGTCTATCATCATGACCTAAATAGGCATGCATATCAGAACCACAAATTCCTACTGCTTTGATTTTTATGAGAACGTTGTCTTGGCCCGGGATTGGATCGGGGACTTCACGGTAAGAAACAACTTTAGGACCATCGTAAACAAGAGCCTTCATTTTGCAGTAAAACCTCCATCAACCATGAGAACCTGACCAGTGACATATGCTGAAGCATCGGAACACAAAAATAATAATGGGCCGTCGATATCTTCTAATTTTCCATTTCGGCCAATACAAGTTTGCATCGCATTTCGCTCAGCTCGCTCTGCATCATCGAAAACCGCTTTCGTAAGTTCTGTAGGGAAGAAACCAGGGCCAATTGCGTTAACACATATGCCATATCCTGACCACTCTTCTGCCATTGCCCGAGTTAACTGCGCAATACCACCTTTAGAAGCTCCATATGCCAACCCACCAGGGAATGCTCTAGTGGATTGCAGCGAAGCAAAATTCACTATTCTACCCCAACCCCTCGCTTTCATTACAGAGATAGCAGCCTGCGATAAGAAAAATGGTGCTGATAAGTTAATTTCAAAGGTTTTATCCCATCCCTCTGAAGTTACTTCATCAGCAGTCTGTCTAGGATTTAAGCCAGCGGCATGTACTAAAATATCGGGCATACCTACTTCCCTGGACGCGTCAGATAAAAGGCTTTTCATGTTATCGCGTTGAGCAACATCGCCCACGCAAAACGAGAAATTATTTCCTATTTCTTTTCTTAGTTCTTCAAGTGCATCTCTTCTACGAGCGACACCTATTACTTTCGCCCCTGCAGCCGATAAGACTATTGCAGCCCGTCGACCTAGACCGGAACTTGCTCCCGTCACAAGGGCAACTTTATTTCTTAGATCAAAAAGTGAGTTTGTATTAACCATTGGCTGTTAAATCGAATTTTTCATCTGGAAAAAACTTAGCTAACCGTACATCAGCTGTTCTTGCATGACCCTCCATACCTTCAAGCCTAGAAATACGTGCCGTTGCTTCCGCTATCGGGCGGGCGCCTTCTCGGGTTGCACGTTGCCATGTGACAATTTTCATGTACTTGTGGACACTTAAACCACCTGTATAATTAGCTGCTCCCGAAGTTGGGAGAACATGATTTGTACCCGATGCTTTATCTCCAAATGCAACAGTTGTCTCTTCACCTAAAAATAAAGATCCATAACAGCTAAGATTTTCCAACCACCAGTCCAAATCAGCAGCCTGCACCGTTAAATGCTCGGGCGCATAGTCATCTGAAGTTTGTGCCATTTCTTCACGGTTATCACAAAGAATGACTTCCGCATAATCTCGCCACGCGGCAAATGCGTTTTCACGGTTTGTGTCCGGCAAATCTTTTATCAACCCAGGGACGAGCTCCATAACTTTTTCAGCCAGTGCTTGATCATCCGTCACAAGCCAAACAGGTGAATTATAGCCGTGCTCTGCTTGACCCACCAAATCAACAGCTACTATCATTGGATCAGCTGTTCCATCTGCTAGAATAAGACTATCAGTAGGGCCTGCAATCATATCAATACCAACGCGACCAAACAACAGACGCTTGGCCTCTGCTACAAACTGATTACCCGGACCAACTAGAATATTTGCCTTTGGCAAACCAAATAAACCAAAAGTCATTGCGGCTATTCCTTGCACCCCACCCATTGAAAGTATTTTATCAGCACCACAAATATGTGCAGCATAAATTATTGCTGGAGCCACACCAACACCCGGCCTGGGAGGTGAGCAAGCTATAATATTATCGCAACCAGCAACTTTGGCTGTTGTAACGGTCATAATAGCACTCGCTATATGGCTGTAGCGCCCTCCAGGAATATAACACCCTGCTGCGTTTACCGGAATAGCCTTTTGCCCTGCTATCAGACCAGGGACAACTTCTGTCTCAAAATTTGCGACTGTTGATTTCTGGGCCTCAGCAAATCTCTCAACATTTGAATGCGCAAATTTAATATCTTGCTTCATTTTCTCTGGAACTAGCGCTGTGGCTGCATCAATAGCGTTTTTTGAGAGGATTATTTCACCATCATAATTATCGAATTTTGCGGCATACTCTAATGCCTTTTCATCACCACCCTCTTCTATCTCACTTAAAATTTCCTGCACAATTTTCTGAGTTTTAGTTTCGTTACTGCGTGAATGAAGAAGTGCTTTTTTTAAATATTTTATAGTCATTATTATATTCCTGCAGCTGCTTTGACTGCAGCTTCATTTTTGTTGTGTTGAATTGATCGATAAAAGGCGAAACCAATCAGAGAAAATCCAATGCCACCTGTAATGAGCTCAGGAACATGAAATAGTGATTGTAAGAACATGATAACAGAAAGGGCAAATATCGAATAAAAAGCTCCATGCTCAAGATAGCGAAATTCAGCGAGCGTACCACGCTCTACTAACATTATTGTCATCGAGCGAACATACATTGCGCCAATACCCAAACCTATAGCGATCAAAAGGATATTAGTTGTGAGAGCAAAAGCCCCAATTACACCGTCAAAAGAAAAACTAGCATCGAGGACTTCAAGATATAGGAAAGCACCTAAACCGCCACGAGCACCCATTGAAGTAGTAGACTTAGCAATGCCATCAAGATATGAACCCAAACCGTCAACCAACATAAAAACTAGTAGCCCAAAAAGAGCGGACATTAGAAATGAGGCATGCTTTGTTTCAGGTAGAAACTGGCATACCCCAACTATCATAAAAAGGACGATTACAATTTCAAAACCTCTAATAGAACCAACCTTTCGCAAACTTTTTTCAAGTCCAACAAACCAATCAACCGATTTCTCTTCATTCACGAAAAATTTCAGGGCAACCATCATTAAAAAGGTACCACCAAAGGCCGATATTGGACCGTGGGCTTCTCCAATGATGTGTGAGTATTGATCAGGATCTGATAGTGCTAAATGCATTGCTGCAAAAGGATTGATCCATGCAAAGATTGCAACGATAGCGAGTGGAAAAATTATACGCATCCCGAATACAGCGATTAGGATTCCCCAAGTCAGAAATCTTCTTTGCCATATAGGCGTCATTTCTAACAACTTATTAGCATTAACAATCGCATTATCAAATGAGAGAGCTATTTCCAGAGCTGCTAATATTCCGCCAATAATCAGAAACCCTATCAATCCAGACAAAGTACCTGTGGTCAACCAACCCAGCCAACCTGACAGCGTTAGCCCGATTACGGTAACTATTATGGGCCATTTTTGGTATGATAAAGCTGATCTAGTCATACACGTGCCCTATGATCCGAAAACCTGATTAGGTAGCCACAGAACAATTTGAGGGAAAATAAAAATGAGTATTAGGCCAATTAACTGAATTACCATGAACTGCATCATTCCCAAATATATATCCTTTAGGTCCCAATTTGGAACAACACCTTTTAGAAAGTATGCAGACAGCGCGACGGGTGGCGATAGCCATGCAGTTTGTAGGTTAACCGCAACTAGAATACCAAACCAAACCATCAAATCATATTGGCTCAATCCATGTACATCTAATGACAGAACTGTGGGCAGTAAAATAGGCACCACAATTAATACTATAGGCACCCACTCCAATGGCCATCCTAACAAAAAGATCAGGGCCATGATCAGTATCAAAATTAGGTAAGGCGACATATCCATGCCCAGCAATATTTCAGTCATCATCTTTGGCGTTCCAAGAGAGGAAAACTCGGCACCAAAAAAGTTTGACGCAGCCACTAAAAACATAATTAATACAGTGATTTCTAATGATTTAATCAAATTATCAAAGAAGCCAGGAATTGTGAATTTTCTATAAGCGATAGATAGCAGAATTGCACCAAATGCACCCATTGCAGCAGCTTCCGCGGGAGTCGCAAAGCCTAGGAGAATTGAACCTAAAGCAAAGGAGATCAAAATCGTGGGTGGCATTAAACCGGCAAAAAATTCATCCCATACATCTGAAAATTGAAAGCGCTCCACTGCATCACTACGGTAAATTGGTAATGCCAGCGCTGCTAGGAGTAGCATAAACGCGAGCAATATAAACGAGACGGTACTACTCCCTTCGATCCAATTTACATAAAGAAGGTACGCGTGAAAAAGAATGGCCAATGGCAAAACTATTCTAAGGACATTGATGTTTCTATATGCTCGGTAAGCTAATAAAATTGTAACTAAAAGTACAAGTAACCCTCCAAACGGAATAACCCCTCCAAAAGCTCCGCCAAGACCAAGACTAAAAACTCGACAAATTGTAAGAATTCCGAGAGATATTAAGGCAACTTCTGCGCCGTAAAAATCAGATGTCTTTGGTTGATCCGCCTCAGGAAGAATTGGCCCTAGTTCAGGATTAAGCCAACAACGACCTAACGTATAAAATAGATATAGAGAGGCCAGTAATGCTCCTGGTATAAATGCTCCACGAAATAGATCCAATGTTGAAACTTCCAGAACCGGCCCCATCACAATAAGCATAATTGATGGTGGAATTAAAATACCAAGCGTGCCTCCTGCGGTAATCGCTCCAGCAGAGAGCTGAACATTGTAACCAGACCTACTCATCGTTGCACCAGCCATAATACCCAAAAGCGTAACGGAAGCACCAACAATGCCGGTTGCAGCAGCAAAGATTGTAGAAACAATCAGCACGGCAATATACAGCGAACCACGGACTCGAGCCATGATCATCTGAATAGATGCAAACAATCTTTCCATTAATCCAGCAGCTTCCATAACAATTCCCATAAGAATAAATAGAGGAACGGCCATCAACTGATCATTAAGCATTGTTGAATTTGTATTAAGTGTCATCAAAAGCGTTGTAAGTTTGAAATTTGCTCCCCAAATACCAAAGACAAAAGCCAGAAATATTAAGGTGAAAGAAATAGGGAAGCCAATAAAAATTACAAATATCATTGCGGCTAACATTATTAGGCCGATAATTGGTTTTGATAAACCAGGGCGCGATGACATTATATCAGTAAACCATTCTCCACCTGGGGTAACATCTGGATAAAAGACTGCCATTACCAACCAAAAAAGAGCAACAAAATAAATCGGTAAAGCCATCACGAAATAGCGTTCACGCTCTTTACCCATTTTATGGAAAGCTCGAAAGAGTTCAGGAAAACCCTGAATCAGCAAGAGAAATCCGCCAACGGGCATCGCAAGGCGGGCAGGCCAGAGAAGAGGTTGCCAAGGACTATCAAAGGCGGTTTCACCAGTCCTATATGCCAGTTCCCAGTACTGAGCCGCAATTATGGTGAAAAACAGCATCGAAGGAATGAAAAACGCAATGTAAAGCACCGCATCGACCGTCGCTTGTGTCCTATCAGACCAATTTCTATATAAAAAATCAGCACGAATATGAACACCACGCATCAGACCATAGCCTGCCGCACCCATGAACAAGACGCCTGATATCATTCGACTGATATCATAGGCAAAAACAGTTGGACCTATACCAATTGCTCGTGCCATGTCATCCCAACCGTAGCTGGACATAATAGCAAAGGCATTCCTCGAAATAACTTCAAATACAACAACCCCAATCAGTGGGATCATAAGCAAACATAGAATTTTACCAGCCCAGTCATTTATAACATCTATAAATCCAGTAATGGGACGTTGCCACGAGGTCATATCCGCAGGTGTTTCACCCGGCTTTTCTTTCCGTCTTTCAGCGATAAGCTCGTCTGCAATCTCTAAGTCATTGGGATCGACATCATCAACCATATCCCATACTCCCTTTTAATCATCTCCCTTTTAAAAGGGAAAAATTCTTTTTCAGGAAAATCCTATCGCATTTACCAAAAAAAAAAAGTTTGCGGAGCCCTTTCAGGCTCCGCATAATTTTGAATATTATTTTAAAGTAGCTGCGTGCGCTCTACCTAACCCAGCATTTGATGTCTGTGCACCAGCCCAGTAAGGTACTGCTGTATCAGCAAAATCTTTTTGCGACTGCCAAACCTCAGCAAAAAACTCGTTCTCCGCCGCTGCTTCTTCCAAAAGCTTTTTAGCCGCTGCCATGTACTCGGTAAAGTAGTCAGCAGGTGTATCCTCTAGGATAACTCCATGGTTTTCAGTAAGATCTTTTAGTGCTTGTCCATTCTTAAGGATACGATAAGAGAGTGATTTAGAAAGAGAAGCATTTGCTGCAACTTCTAGCGCTTTCTTTTCACTAGCTGATAAACTATTATAGACGTCACCGTTTAGATAAAAGTCAGCATTAACTGTTACTTGATGAAGACCTTGTAGATAGTAATGCTTTAATACCTTTTGAAAACCAAATACGGAATCTGGTTGCGGGCAACACCACTCAGCAGCGTCTATAGCACCTTTTTCTAGCGCTGGAAGGATATCTGCACCACCCATAGCAACTGCGGCTACGCCAATTTCATTGTAGGCTGCACCAACCATACCTGGAGGGGCACGAAAACGTAATTTACGGAAATCATCCATAGACTCAATTTTATTTGGAAACCAACCAAGTGCTTCTGGACCAACTGGTTGCAATAAGAAGCCTTTTACATTTACGCCCATTTCATCCCATAGACGGTCGTAAAGCTCTTTACCGCCACCATACTGGAACCAAGATAAAAATGCTATGTTATCAATGCCAACTCCAGCACCAGCGATCGGTGCTCCAAATAAGTTTGCTGCAGGATGCTTACCGCCCCAATAATGGGTCCAAGCGAAGCCCGCTTCAACCAAGCCAGCATCAACAGCATCCAAAATGTCACGTGGCCCAACTACGGCTCCAGCCGGCAAGATTTCTATTCTAACTGAACCGTTTGTTAATTGCTCAACATCATTTGCAAAATCTTCAACCATACGTACTTCATCACCAGAAGTTGGAAGTACTGATTGTAGACGGATAACGGTCTCCGCTGCGGCAGCAGACGCCATTATTGCGAGGGCTGCGGCCCCCGCAGTTAAAGTTTTTAGATTGAACATGTTCTTCCTCCCATAGTTCATTGCCCTCGGTATTTATTTTCAAAGCTGCCAAGTCGAAGGCGTTACTTGGCTCTTTTGAAAGATGCAAAAGCATCCTTATTCAAATTTAAACTTGGCTATTATGCCTCCTTTAAAATTAAATCACTCGCTTTTTCACCAATCATTATTGTTGGTGCGTTAGTGTTCCCACTCGTTATTCTTGGCATAATAGAAGCGTCCGCTACGCGGAGACCCTCTATGCCTTTGACTTTTAAATTTGGCATAACAACGGCCATTTTGTCAGTTCCCATTTTACATGTTCCTGTCGGATGATAAATCGTAACAGCTGTACGGCGGACCCAATCCAAAGTTGCCTCATCATCGTTAATATCAACGTCTGGACCTGGTGCATGCTCGCCATTTAATCTTGATTTTAGGGGTTCGCAGTCTGCTATTTGCCGAGCAATTTTGACACCTTTTACGATTGTCTTACAGTCTACGTCGGTTGATAAATAATTTGGATGAATTTCTGGAGGATCCGAAAAATTAGGCGACTTCAATTTTAAATAGCCTGTACTTTCTGGCCGAAGTTGTAAAACTGAAGCTGTGAATGCTGAGAATTTATGTGTGACTTTCGAAGGCATATCAGCACTAAACGGCTGAATGTGGAACTGAATATCCGGTGTTTCAAAATGAGCTTCTGTTTTAAGGAACCCAGTACCTAAGCTGGCCGCCATTGTCATCGGGCCCCTTTGAGTAAGTATATACTGTAAACCAATCAAGGCTTGCTTGAAATAATTACTGGTCTCTACATTTATTGTGCTTAATTTCGTTTTAAAAATCGGGCGGGCCTGAAGATGGTCCTGCAAATTCTCACCCACACCTTTAAGATCATTTTTAACTTCTATTCCAAGTCGTTGAAGATCAGCACCTGGCCCAACGCCCGAAAGCATGAGTATTTGCGGCGATCCTATTGAGCCAGCCGAAAGAATAATTTCTCGCCTGGCCAGAATTGAACTGAAATTTTTCTTTTTTGAAACTTCTACCGATACGGCTCGTCCATCACGAATGTTTATTTTCTTCACATGGCAATTAGTTACAACCGAAAGATTTCGTCTTCCTTTAATTGGAGAAAGATATGCAGCCGCTGACGAACATCTCCTTCCACCCTTCATAGTGAGTTGAAAATGACCAACACCCTCTTGATGAACTCCATTGTAGTCGGGATTACGTATGTAGCCAGCACTCACAGCCGCATCTACCCACATGTCAACAATATCACGTTTTAGTCGAGCTGGCTGAACCGATAGAGGACCATCATTCCCTCGCAATCCTGTACCATTCTCGCCAGACCAGTTCTCAGATTTTTTAAAGAAAGGTAATACATCTTCCCAAGACCACCCATGACAACCAAGTTGAGACCAAATATCGAAGTCTCTAGGCTGCCCGCGTACATACAGGAGACCGTTAAGCGAGCTTGATCCACCTAAAACTCTGCCTCTAGGCCAGGGAATTGACCTGCCAGAAATGCCAGGGTCATTTTCCGTATCATAGCACCAGTCATAGGCTGGGTTACCCATTGTTTTGTAATAGCCAACCGGGATATGGATCCAAGGATTCCTGTCCGATGGACCTGCCTCAAGCAAACCTACCGTGTACCGACCACACTCGGATAGACGATTAGCTAATGCGCAACCAGCCGAGCCAGCACCTACAATCACGTAATCAAACTCCATAATCCCCCGAATATCAAAAAATGAGACTTTTTTTCTCGATAATTGCAAAATAATACGTTACAACGAATCTTTAGGAAAGCAACAGTTTTATTTGAGACTAAAAATGAATAGCGACGACAGAATAGCGACAAATCTCAGGACCCTTATGATTTTAGAGGTGCTCGGCAAAAAAAATAGAGCTATGACGGCAACTGAAATTAATGCTTCACTGGGACTTCCGAAGCAGACTGTGCACCGTTTATGCACCACTCTTGAAAAAGAAAATTTTTTGACACGTCAGGGTAATTCAAAACGTTACTTACCCGCCCGTCGATTACGGGAACTTGGTGCTGGGTTATTGTATACATCGAGGGACCACATAACACGTCGACAAATTTTAAAAAACGTAGCCGAACAAGTGCGAGAAACTGTGAACTTTGCTGTGCCAGAAGATAATGGAATGAGTTATATAGACCGTGTTGAAACAGATTGGGCATTCAGAATTCAATTACCAATAGGCACAAACGTCCCATTTCATTGCACAGCAAGTGGCAAATGCTTTTTATCTAGTTTAAACAAAAGAGAGATGAATGGAATTTTGTCTTCAGTCAAACTTGAAGCAATTACGGAAAAGACCCATGTTACCCTCGAAGGTCTAATGCAGGAACTTAATCAAATAAAGAAACAAGGATACGCTTTAGATAGAGAAGAATTTATGGAGGGTATGATTGCTATCGCTGTTCCAATAAAAGATAGAGAGGATCGTTTCGTAGGCGCATTGGCATTCCATGGTCCAACCCAACGTATTTCAATCGAAAATGCCGTTGCAAGAAAAGAAATTTTACTTAGTGCTTCTCAAAAATTACAGGAACATTTGTTTTAAATTTCAACTTTGGATGAAGCCTCATTAAACTCCCCAACTGCTTTGGTCGTTAATTCATTTTTTATAAGTTCTTCTGCAATACGAGGTGCAATTGTAAAGTATGAGTGCCCTTGTGCTGCAAGAGTTGTCATTTGCTCTACAGAACGAATAGATGCCACAAGTATTTTACATCCGTTCGTCGAGTAAGTCGCAAAATCTTTCATTTGACACAGATGCTGAAAAGCGTCTAATCCAGACTCTTCCATTCTACCATAATACGGAGCTATGTATTCGGCCTCTATAGCGTCTGCTGTAATGTATTGTTTAGAGTGATAGCATGCGGTCATTAAGATAGAGAGTCCCATCCTTTTCATTTCCGGCACCAATCTCAAACCTTCTTTTGTTAAAGGCACTTTAATTACAAATTTAAAATCACATTTTTCAGCATCATCCTTGCGTTGCTCGGCAAAACTAATAGCTGTTTCATCGCACCTTGGAACCTGAACATGAAACTCTTTTACATTGAGCTCATCAGCTACAGCCATTATTGAGGGCCAATTTATACTGGGATAAAAGAGACCAGCTCGTTCCGCCAAAATAGGATTTGTAGTGATACCATGGAAAAGACCTGACGGCATCCATTGCCGCCATGAGTTAACGTCAAAAGTATCTAAATATAATTTCACTTAACCACACTTTCAAAAAATTGCACGGTTCGTTTAAAATACCATTAGAAGGTTAATAAATTCAGTACTGTTTCTCAAGCAGCGAAAAGAAAATAACATTTAAGGCATTATGGGTATTAAAACTTAAAAGTAGAAGAGTATTTAAACTTACTGAACACAAAACTAGCGAGCTTTAATTTATCGATCCTTTCAAAGTTACCTTACTGCTCTATTTTTCTCTTATGAGGGGGATCAATGGTTCTTAATTTAAAGTCAATAAAAAAATCGTATCAAACTAATGAAGGCAAAGTACCTGTCCTCAATGGTATTAGCTTAAAGTTATTGGCAGGGGAAACACTCGCTCTTAGGGGTGAATCCGGTAGCGGGAAAAGTACACTACTACATATTGCCGGAGCCTTAGAACTGCCCGATGCGGGAAGCGTAAAAATAGCCGGAAACGATATATCAAAAATGGATGATACTGGAAGAGCAGCCGTCAGACGAAAAGATATAGCGATAATATTTCAACAATTTAATTTAATTCCGTCATTAACTGTCGCATCAAATATAAATTTCCAAGCAAAATTGTCAGGGCCGGTAGACAAAACTAAGGTAGAAAAAATTGTATCCTCCCTCGGCCTATCAGACCAAATGGCAAAATATCCTGAGGCACTATCTGGCGGACAACAACAAAGAGTTGCGATTGCTAGAGCATTAGTATCAGAACCTAAACTACTACTGGCTGATGAACCGACCGGAAACTTAGATGAGCAAAGCGCGCGCGCTGTCCTTGAACAAATGCTAAAATTGGTGGCAGAGACCGACACTGCTTTGATGGTGGTTACCCACTCTCAAAATGTTGCAGCCAGAATGGATAAGCAAATCCAGTTAGTTGGAGGGAAACTGACGTGATAGCTTCATGCCTTCTGGCTCTTATATCTCATTGGCATAAGAACCCGTTACAAATATTCGCTTATCTCTCGGGCGTTGCACTCGCCACCGCACTTTGGTCTGGTGTGCAGGCAATCAACCTCGAAGCGAAAGTTAGCTATAAAGCTGCTGCTGGAACCTTAGGCGAAGGTCAGTATGATTTAATTCAACCCAAGCAAGATAGAACTATCTCAAAGGCCGATTATGTTTCACTTCGAAAATCAGGCTGGTTAGTATCTCCAGTGGTTGACGGCTATCTAAATAATATTCGACTTGTAGGCATGGACCCCCTGACATTACCTTCATCTTTTTTGTTTGCTAATGCTAATATTACTAATTCAACAGCTGGAAGTAATATATTCGAGACACTCTTCGCTAATGAGAGTACTGCCAAAAATCTAGTCAAAAATGTTAAGGTCGTAGTAGATCAAAATGTGGCACCAGGTATGGCGGTGGGCGACATAAGTTTAGTTCAACGATTACTAAAAAAAGACAAAATTACTTACTTGATCGTCCACCCCGAACAGCCATTAGGCCAAAAAGAATTAGAAATTGTTGTTCCTCATTTAACTATAAAAAATATTCAACAAATGACAGATATCTCAAAGCTCACGGATAGCTTTCATTTAAACTTGTCAGCATTTGGCTTACTAAGCTTTGCTGTAGGTTTATTTATTGTACATAGTACAATTGGCCTCGCTTTTGAGCAGCGAAGAGCAATGATGCGTTCAATGAGATCTATGGGAGTGTCACTCAGAACACTTATAGTCATAGTCACAATTGAAATGATAATTTTAGCCATTATTGGTGCAATTATTGGGATAGTCTTAGGCTACTTAATCGCAGGATTCTTACTACCAGATGTTGCAGCAACCCTAAAAGGCCTCTACGGCGCAAATATTTCTGGAAATCTCCAGTTGAGGCCAGACTGGTGGCTTTCAGGTTTGATAATAGCGTTGCTAGGTACCGCTTTGGCAATGTCATCGCAAATCTGGCAGATAACTAAGCTACCCATCTTAGCCAGTGCCAAACCTAGGGCGTGGATGCTTGTGACGACATCACATTTTACTTTGCAAATGAAAGGTGCAATCTTATTACTCACATTAGGCGGTATTTGTGCTATCTTATTTGACGGGCTGATTGCTGGCTTCGCTTTACTTGGCGCTTTGCTCGTTGCGGCAGCAGCATCACTACCGGCATTATTAGCCTGGTCTCTAAGGAAACTTCAAAAATATGCGCGGACACCTTTGTGGGGTTGGTTCTGGGCTGATACGCAACAGCAATTGCCAGGTTTAAGCCTAGCTTTGATGGCCTTGTTACTTGCTGTATCAGCAAACATTGGGGTTTCAACTATGGTATCGAGCTTCAGATTAACATTTATCAGTTTTTTAGATCAACGTCTTGCACCAGAACTTTTTCTGCAAGTAAGTAATAAAGATCAGAGTACTGATTTAAATACCTTTCTCTCTGAACGTGGTATCGAAGTTTTACCACTGACGTCTAACGAAGCAGTAATTTCTAAACAACCGGTTGAACTATTCGGTATAAAAGTTGGAAATACCTATAGAGATAATTGGCGTTTTCTCGACGCAATTGAAAACCCTTGGGATACCTTGCAGGATGGAAGCGCTACCATTGTTAATGAACAATTTGCACGCCGTACAAACCTTTGGGTGGGCGATCAGGTGAACATAGCTTCGAAGCTTACACTTCCAATTGCAGCCATTGTAGGAGACTATGGAAACCCTAAATGCCAAGTTATAATAAATGAAGAATTATTCAGTAATTTATATCCACAATCATACCCAGCTCGATTTGGTATTCGTACGAATAATCCAGCTGAACTGCAGTCTGAAATTATAAACCAGATCGGTATAGATGATGACTCAATTATAGATCAAAAATCACTAAAGGCGTTTTCATTGGAGATTTTTGAAAGAACATTTCTTGTCACATCTGCCTTAAACATTCTAACACTTGGCGTAGCGAGCTTCGCTATTTTAATGAGCCTGCTGACATTAGCTGATAGACGTATACCACAGCTTTCTCCCATTTGGGCACTTGGCCTTACACGTTCGCAAATTGGAAAATTAGAGCTTTTGCGCGCAGTTTTACTTGCTTTATTTGTCGTTGTTTTTTCTGTTCCAACAGGTTTGGTACTTGCATGGGTGCTGTTAAATGTCATCAACGTAAAAGCTTTCGGCTGGCAATTACCAATGTTTTTCTTTCCAATGGAATATCTTAAGCTTGGGTTTTACGCTTTATTTGCTTCATTTCTAGCGGCAACATGGCCAAGCCTAAAACTAATTAGGACACCTCCAAGCGATTTATTAAAGGTTTTTGCCAGTGAACGTTAGGATTCTGATTTTATTGGTCTTTTTACCCTGTAACCTTTTAGCCCAAAGTTTTTCAGGTTTGGGAAGTACGGCAGAAGGTTTTGCGAATCCTGCACCAAATACAAATTTCGATTTTCCTTTGGATCATGGGCCGCACAACAATTATAGAATTGAGTGGTGGTACCTTACTGCAAATTTATCAGGGGAAGATCAAACACCATATGGAATTCAATGGACTCTTTTTCGCACAGCGCGTTCACCAAATGAAGAAAATGGCTGGCTTTCTAATCAGATATGGTTCGCACATGCAGCAATAACCACACCAAATGAACATTTCACAACAGAACGGTTTGCCCGAGGTGGTATCGGTCAAGCAGGCGTAAACGCTGAGCCCTTTGAAGCTTGGATAGATGAATGGAAATTAGTTGGTAAAAACTTTGATGAGTTGAGCTTGAATGCAGCTGGACCAAATTTCGGTTATGACATGTCTCTTGAGGCAGAAGGCCCATTAGTATTTCACGGGGATAAAGGGTATTCAGTAAAATCTTCTGAAGGGCAAGCCAGTTACTATTACTCCCAACCTTTCTTCAAAATGAAAGGCACTCTAACACTACCAGAGGGCGATATAAATGTAGAGGGAAATGCGTGGCTTGACCGTGAATGGTCTTCTCAGCCTCTCTCTGAAAATCAATTAGGTTGGGACTGGTTTTCGCTATCGTTAGACAATGGGGCTAAATTAATGGGTTTTCAACTTCGTCAAACTGATGGTGTAAACTTTAGCTCCTCATCCTGGATTGAGCCAGACGGGTCACTAACTTCATACGGTAACAATGAATTCGTCGCTGAACCGGTGAAAGAAAGTAATGTATACGACAAAAAGATTCCGACAGAATGGAGATTAAAACTTAAAGATCAAAATCTTGACGTTATTGTAAAAGCACTCAACCCAAACTCATGGATGAACCTTTCTATTCCCTACTGGGAAGGCCCAGTAGCCGTTTCTGGTAGTCATTCTGGACTGGGCTATTTAGAAATGACAGGTTATTGAAAAATACCTGTTTCCAAACGACATTTAAGTCGCAATTGGAAAAGACGTTTACAAATCAGTGTCACATGATCTGAATTAGTCAATGCACAAGGTTTTTAGATGCCGTTTGATCTTGATAAGGTAGTCAACGAATACCGTGGAAATGGTTATGTTTCAGGTCTACCAATACTTTCAAAATACGAAGCAAGAAAATTACAAAATTACATTGTAGAATTAGAAAAAAAATTCTCGAAAGGAGCGGGCGGGCATTCTCTTAATCAATTTTTTCGAGTGAATGGGCATGTAGTAATCCCCAAGCTCGCCGAAATAGCTCGCAACTCCACTATCCTTGACATTGTTGAAGCCATATTAGGTCCCAACCTACTCGCTTGGTCTGTTGAACTATTCATAAAAGAAGCAAAAAGCGTGAAAACCGTATCTTGGCATCAAGATATTACTTATTGGGGTATGGGTGAAACTGATGACGAAGTCACTGCATGGCTTGCGTTGTCAAATGTAACTGCTGAAGCGGGTTGCATGCGATTTATCCCAGGCAGCCATAAACAAGGTCTAGTCCATCACAATGATACTTTTGATAAACACAACTTGTTATCAAGGGGCCAGGAAATCGCTGATGTATGTGAAAAAGATGCAGTATATGGGCCGCTTTTGCCTGGACAAATATCTCTTCATCACGGGAGGTGTTTTCACGCTTCTGGTCAAAATCAATCTAACGGAAGACGAATTGGAATAGCCATTCGTTATGTCACACCAGAAGTTAGAGATCATGCCCCTGGCCACGATTGGGCTATGCCAGTTAGGGGAGAAATACCTAGAGGAGGATGGGATTGTATAGCCGGACCTCGTGGACTATTTCATCCAGAAGATTTAATGCTTTATAACCGAATTCTTTCCGGCCAAGCTCAGACACTTTCTCAAGGCGCCACAAACGAAGTTAAGCTATATGGATCATGAATTAAAAAAGAAGAAAAAAAAAGTAAGCTTCACAGCAATGAAGGATGGTACTCGTGAGGATTACGAAATCTTGGCAGAATTAGAAAAACCATTCTTAGCCCTAACTGCAGATAGAATTTTACAGGAATTACGCCAATCGGGAGAAACAACTCTAGAGGGCTATCAGATTACCCGATTAGAGCATGCTCTGCAATCAGGCACTCGTGCAATGCGCGATGGTGCTGATATAGATTGGATTGTTGGAGCTTTGCTTCATGATATTGGTGACGGTCTGGCGCCACAGAACCATGATCGTATGTCTGCAGAGATAATTAGACCATTTGTGAGGTGGGATGTAGCTTGGACGGTTGAACATCACGGCATATTTCAAATGTTGTATTATGCTCACCATTATAACTGGGATCGTAATGCACGCGACAGATTCCGTGATCATCCACTTTTTAAAAGCTGCGAAGATTTTTGTGAACGCTGGGATCAGTCAAGCTTCGACCCTGAATACCCTATAGAGCCGTTAGACACTTTTGAGCCAATGGTGAAAGAAATCTTTAATAGAAAAGCCTACGATCCAAAAATCATTCGCGAGGGATATGTTTCATCACTTACTGGATAGTTTTTAAAGTATGAGGACATGGAAAATATTGCATGTTTGGTTTCAGACAGTTACTTCCCCTATCATAATATGACTATTTTTAGTAAATAATGAGGTAAATATGCCAATATCAGAGAAAGATGTTTCTGAAGCAAGACAAGCTTGGGGTGAGGGTCTGATTGAAATTTCAAAAATATTTGAAGCTGATGGTATAAAAAAAGCTAACTCGCTCGCGAGTAAACTTTTAGACGACTTATATGGCTTTGATCTTGGATCAATATTATTCAAACCGACTTTAAGCGGTGGCCAAAAAACCTTTCGCAATGATAAAGAGGGAACTTTATCCTACTTTGTCGGACACAATCCTAAATTTCCCAACGATAGTGGATTTGGACTAAAATATTGGAGAGAAGTTCAGTTTGATACGGCTAATATATTTATTGAAGAAACTGTGGCTATGTGGATGGGATGGGTAACTTTGGTTGATAAAAATGGTGATATTACAAAAGTGGATAAGAGCTGGGGATATAAACAGGATTCTAGCGGAAACTTAAAAATAGTTCTGCATCATTCATCTCTACCTTATGAGGGATAAGACATTTAAAAATAATTTACGTGCTATTTTGAAATAGCAGAGAAGCAAAGATTAAAATGCCAATTAAATTCACCAGAAGCGATTTCCCAAAAGGATTTATATTTGGAACGGCAACTGCTGCCTATCAAATAGAAGGTTCCTCGAATGGCAATTGCGGCCCTTGTCATTGGGATACCTTTTCTGCGACGCCCAAAAATGTGTTTAAAGCCGAAAATGGATTCACAGCATGCGATCATTTTCATCGTTTTGAAGAGGATTTGGATCTGGTTCAAGCATGTGGATTTGACGCCTATAGATTTTCAACATCCTGGGCGAGAGTAATGCCTAATGGTAAAACTATAAATAAAGAAGGCTTAGAATTTTATGACCGTTTGGTCGATGCTATTTGTGCAAGAAATTTGAGGCCTAACCTTACACTTTATCATTGGGATTTACCATCGGCATTGGCTGATATTGGCGGCTGGGCAAATCGAGAAACAGCAAAACGGTTTGTGGATCACACTAATGCTGTTATTCAATGTGTTGGGGATCGCATAGACACTGTTGCAACGATAAATGAACCTTGGTGTGTAGCATGGCTCAGTTACTTCCTTGGGCATCACGCACCAGGTTTGCGAGATATACGAGCAGCTGCCAGAGCTATGCATCATATCTTACTTGCACACGGATTATCGGTCGATGCGATGCGTTCACTAGGAACTTCGAATCTTGGTGTTGTATTGAACCTTACTGAGGCTCATCCAGCGAGTAACAAACCTTCTGATGTGAATGCAAAAGACCGCCTCGACGGAATTCATAATCGTTGGTTCCTGGACGCAATATTTAAAGGCGTATACCCTCAAGATATTCTCAATAAACTTTATGAATTTATGCCAAAGAACTTTGAGGACGATATGAGCCTAATTTCTGAACCAATCGATTGGCTTGGCATAAATTACTATACAAGAGGAATTGTAGCTGATGATCCAGGAGAGCCTTGGCCATCTCTTAAAGATATTGAGGGGTCAATGGATAAGACCCAAATGGGTTGGGAAATTTATCCAGAGGGTTTAAAAAACCTGCTAGTACGCGTGAGTAGAAATTATACAGGTAACTTACCCTTGCTAGTTACTGAAAATGGTATGGCGTGTGCAGATGAAATACAGAATGAAATAGTCTACGACCCTAGTCGCATTGATTACATTTTCTCTCACCTCGCTGCTGCGCGAGCAGCCATTGACGAGGGTGTGAATTTGCAAGGATTTTTTTATTGGTCACTTCTTGATAATTTCGAATGGGCTTTTGGATATGAAAAACGTTTTGGAATAGTACACGTGGACTTTGAAACACAAAAGAGGACACCAAAAGCATCTTTTAATGAATGGGCTCTATCTTTAAATTCCTAAAAATTTATATTCACTTACACTTTCCCAAGAAAAGCGAAGATACATAAAATAAAAGTCGCTATACAGAAATATAAAGACTGCAAAGAGAATTAGGTATCCAATGGAGAATTATGAGATTACGAAACTCGGCGATGGAGTGTCTCGAATTCGTGAGAAATTCATCTCTGCTGACTGGCGATGTAATATCTGGCATATAAAGGGCCGAGACCGAGACTTAGTGATCGACACAGGATTTGGGCTTACATCTCTCACAGCAGCTATTACAGAGATATCGGATCGGCCAATAATTGCACTATGTACACATAGCCACCACGACCACGCTGGAGGATTATGCCAGTTTGAAAAAAGATATGGGCATTATTTAGAGTCAAAAATTTTTGCCGAACCATCCAGAGAAACTATTGTTGCGGACCTCCTAGATGCATCGGTCATTTGCAAATCACCCTTTGAGGGGTTTGATATTGACACGTGGTGTTATCAACCTGCGCCTTTAACTGGGCTGTTAGATGATGGTGATGTGATTGACCTTGGCAATCGTCATTTTCACATCGTTCATGTGCCAGGGCATTCACCAGGATCAATTGCTATTTTTGAACCAAAAACTGGGATTATTCTGACAGGGGATGCAATCTATGACGGTATACTTTACGATCATCTATTTCACTCTGTTCCAGACCACCTAATACAAAGCCTAAATAAAATACTTTCGCTGGATATCAGTGTCGTCCACGCAGGTCATTTTAACAGTTTCGATAAGGCGCGAGCTAAGGTAATTGTTAGTGAATACCTTGATGGGAAACGAAGTATGCTTTGCCCTGCCCCTTAATTGATATTCAAGAATGCATATCTTCTAAATATTTATATTCCAAATTTGTATTTTAAATTAGAATATAAATTTTACTGTTCACTGGTAAGTTTTTAGTCCATTGTAAAATTTCGAATTAGATTTACTTCGAGACTTGGAAATATTGCCGGTAGGGAGAGACGAAATGGTAAATTTGCAGGAAGAAAAAGATCTCGATAACAACGTTTCAATCAGTGCAAGGCGTTTTGAAGAGTCTCCATTTATCGAGCGTCATGATACAAAAAATATGGTCCGTGGTGTATATGCAGGAAGATTCTTTGCTGTGTACAATGGCGAAGATTATCTGGCAAAATATTGGAACCTCCGCCGCAAAGCACTAATATTTGACGTTCCCGAAAAGCCAGTTGAAATTTCTGGCCCGGATGCAGTTCCATTTCTTGATAAAGTTCTGACCCGCAAAGTTTCTACAATTAAAGAGGGTCGTGGTTATTACGCACTAGCCTGTACCCCTCAAGGTGGCATTTTTATGGATGGTGTATTGTTCAAACTGAGTGACAATCGCTTCTGGTATGTTCAGGCAGATGGGCCATTTGAAACATGGCTAATGGCCCACAGCGATGGCTTTGATGTTAAAATTACTGATCCTCACTCGCGGGTACTCCAGGTTCAAGGCCCCACGTCGATTGATATTATGAACTCAGCATCTTCGGGACTGATTAACGAAAATATGAAGTACTTTCAGTCTGGGTATTTTGACTTGGGCGGGCAGAAGTTATACGTCTCACGTTCAGGATTTACTAATGAACTTGGTTTCGAGATTTACTGCGATGGTAAGCAGACAGATCATCTTCGGCTATGGGACCACCTGATGGAAAAAGGCGCCCCATATGGGTTGGAGTTTTCATCAACCCGTGCCATGACCATCCGTCGAATAGAAGGCGGCATCCTTGGCAACACTACTGATATGGATACATCAATGACCCCTTTTGAAGCGGGCTTAGGTAATTTCGTAGATATGGAGAAGGCCAATTTCATCGGTCGATCTGCTTTGTTACAGGCAGACAAACGAACTATTCTATTGGGACTGACTTGCAGCACGGCTACTCCCACCTCAGGGAGCCAAATCCTTGATGGAGAAACTCAGGTGGGCCATATAACTGCAGGAGTTCCATCTCCAACGCTAGGACTAGGGATCGGTTACGCTCGGTTTTTTAATCCTGGTGAATGGTCTGGCAGTACATTGGTACTAAAAACACCGGATGGCAGTCGGCATTCATGCAAAATCGTAGAAACTCCATTTTTTGACAAAGATCACCATATCGTGCGAGGCATCAATCGTTCTATTCCTTAATAGCTGTTTGGTTTAGTCGAGGCCATGAAGAGTCTTTGTCTCCAGATAGTCCTCAAGACCCATCAAACCACCTTCGCGACCATTTCCTGATTGTTTGTAACCGCCAAAAGGCGTACCGTATTCAATTCCAGCACCATTAATATGAACAGCACCTGCTTTAAGCCGTGCTGCGACGCGTTCCTTACGTTCTGTATCACCAGTCTGCAAATACGCAGCAAGTCCGTAAGGTGTGTCATTGGCAATGGCAATGGCCTCACTTTCATCCTCAAAAGGGATTATTACGAGAACAGGACCAAATATTTCTTCTTGGGCAATTCGCATATCATTTGAAACATCTGAAAAGATTGTCGGTTTTACAAACCAACCCTTATCAATTCCCTCTGGTTTACCCATACCTCCCGCCAGCAAGGTTGCGCCTTCGTCGATCCCAACCTTGATCATTCTTTGAACTCGCTCGTATTGAATCTTATCAAATAAAGGACCAATATGATCACCTTCATCGGCCGGGTCGCCGACGTCTGTTTCTTCCGCTGCTCGCTTTGCGATTCTAACGACATCATCGTAGCAGGCGCGTTCAACCAACAATCTGGTAGGCGCATCGCAGGATTGGCCAGTATTGAACATGCACTCTTCGACAGAGGCGTTAACCCGTTCCTCAAGATCACAATCGGCAAAAACAAGATTTGGCGACTTTCCACCAAGTTCAAGTGTCACACGCTTTACGGTGTCAGCGGCATCACAAGTTACAGCAGTACCAGCACGGGTTGAGCCAGTGAATGACATCATCTGGATATCGGGGTGACGGGATAATGCCGCGCCAACTACGGGACCCTCACCATTAATAAGATTAAATACCCCTTTAGGGTACCCTGCCTCATTTAAAATTTCTGCATAAATCATGGCAGAGATGGGGGTGTGTTCACTCGGTTTTAAAATACAGGTACAACCGGTTGCCAATGCCGGTAGAACCTTCAAAGTAATTTGGTTTATGGGCCAGTTCCATGGCGTGATTAATCCGCACACGCCAACTGGTTCATGGACCATAATGTCCCCGTTCTTTAACTTGGCCCTCTCATTATGTTCTTCAAGCGCATCGATAAAGCCCTGGAGATGCCCAATTGCGGCATCGGCTTGAGAACTCCTGGCCATTGTTATCGGGGCACCCATCTCCATTCGCATAGCCTGAGCTAAATCCTCTAAGCGGCGTTCTGTGATGACCATTACACTTTTTAAGAGATCTAGCCGATCCATCTTAGTAGTTTGGGAAAATTGATCAAACGCTGCACTTGCAGCTTCTACTGCAAGATCAACATCGCTTGCATTACCAAGCGCAACGGTCCCAATTTGTTCCTCTGTTGCCGGGTTAATCACAAGCATAGTTTGATCCGATATCGGATCCACCCATTCACCGTTTATAAAAAATCTTTTTAGGTTTTCCATCATTGTTAACTTTCATTTAATCTATCTGAAGATCTAAATCTTTTTGTCTCTTGTAGCTCCACGCCTGGGTCATCCTATCTGCAGTCATCGCGATAATTGCGAGCCCAATTCCAGCTATGAGGCCTAAACCAAAGTTGCCATCACTCAACCCAATATAAACAATTTGCTCAAGTCCATTAGTTCCAACTAGTGCAGCGATCACAAGCATAGCGATCCCGTACATTATTGTTTGATTTAGCCCAAGCATCATAACTGGCAGGGCCAAGGGTATTTTAACTGTCCAAAGCAGCTGCTGCTTTGAGCAACCCATCATCTCAGCCGCCTCGATTACACCCTCTGGCAGATTGCGCAATCCATGCTCTGTATAGCGGATAGCAGGGACTATTGCATAAGCGATAATAGCAAGCAGGGCGGTAAATTCACCAATTTTAAAAATCATCACAAAAGGGATCAAAATTACAAACAATGGCATAGTTTGAAGGGTGTCATTTATTGGCCGTAAGATCGCCGAGACCGTTGAATTATGTGCAGCCCAGATTCCAAGCCCAGAACCAAAGAGAAATGAGAGGATCACGGCAATACCACACAAATAGAGAGATAACATCGCTTCAGGCCAAATACCACTGACGACAAGAAAGCAAAGGCCAAAGAAAGTACCGATAGCGAGAGTTAATCCGCCAAGTCTCCATGCAATGTATGTGTAGATAATCATAATTGCCGGCCATGGCATTTTCGTAAGGCCAATAAAAAAGAAAATCGCAAACAGTAAAATCATGAAACCAAGCTGCATGTTAAATCGAATGCCACACCAGATAGAAAAGCCAGTCAAAACGATTGCATAGCTAAATGAATGCCATGTCTGCAATTCAAAACCCCAAGTGAATGGGCTGACAGAACCCTGAAGACCAATTTTAGCTGGTAGCATAATAAAAAAGAAAGCCATGGTTTTTATAGTCTCAATGGCTGCACGGTAATTTATAATAATGTACTCAAGGCCTTCATTCATTCCACGTGCTAGATTTATTTCTAGCTCCCGTGGCCAGATATCAAGAGCAGGTATTAAGCTAGAGAGTAAGAAGAATATAGCGGCTCCGGCAATAGCTATTAAACTATAACGCCATGAAGCCATGCTACTTCTCGGTTGATAAGTACTAGAATTTTTAGCGAATCCATAGGTGGCCCGGTCGATCAGTATAGCCATAAGAGCAATCACCAATCCAGCAAGCAAACTTTCGCCAAATTGAGCCTTACGGATTTGTGACAGAACTTCCCAGCCTATATCTGCAGTGCCACCTATAATTGACGCTATAATTACCATACTAAGCGATGCCATAGTTGTCTGGTTAACACCAAGAAGAAGCTGCCTTTTTGTGCTTGGAATACGAACCTGCCAAAATAACTGGCGGTTTGTAGCACCCGACATAAGGCCCGACTCAATGACCTCAGCAGGAACTCGACCAAGCCCAACGAGCACATTTCTTGCCATAGGCGGGAAGGAATAAAGAATACTAGCAATAAGTCCAACAACGGTACCGAAACCAAACAGCATTAATATCAATAAAAGATAGGCAAAAGCCGGAACAGTTTGGAATATATCTAGCATCGGCAGGATTATTCTTTTGGCAGCCTGTGATTGAAACGCCCAAACACCAAAACCAAAACCAATTAGCACGGCAAGAGGAACGGAAATGGCTACGAGTGAGAGTGTATTCATACTTTCAGACCAGTAACCTATGACAACCATATACATACAAGATATGAGCGCAAACAAAGCAAGTCGCCAACCTGCTGCAATAAAAGCAAACACACATATTAAGAAACTTACGACCGACCAGGGCAATGATTGTAAAACAAAGCGAACACCATCAATAGGCCATTCGAGCAGCCATGACACACCCATGAAAAACCAACCAAAATAGGTAATAAGAAAACCCATTCCTAAATTTAGCCAATGATCAAATGGAATGATCAGCTCTTTTGGATATGTAGACAGCCATTTAAGGTGATCTTGTAAGAAAATTAATACCAGTGTGGACAAAATAATAAATAACCATGCGAAAAATCCTCGATCCACCTTCAGCTTCATCACTTTGTTACCTTGACCTTGGCAGGGGGCACACTGCTGCCATTTGCGAGCGCCGCTAGAACACCCGTAGCAGTTGCAATTCCAAGTACTGTGCCATCTTCAGCTTCCACTGCAACACCATTCTTATTCTTAGCCAGATATCCAAGAAGACTATCAATCTGCGTATCAGCAGATACTCGGCCCAGTCCTTTGAGCGATCCTGAAGTTTTCTGACATACATCCGATGCACATAGAACAGACTCCCAGGAGACATCTTTTGTAAATTCTCTTACATAATCATCGACAGGGTTCAGGATCAAATCAACTGGACGGCCAATTTGAACGATCATTCCATCACGCATTATTGCCATACGATCAGCTAGGCGAAGCGCTTCTTGAAAATCATGAGTTATAAAAACAATTGATTTTTGAAGTTTTGACTGGATGCGTAAAAACTCATCCTGCATTCTTTTACGGATCAATGGGTCAAGGGCGGAGAAGGGTTCATCAAGCAACCAAATATCTGGCTCCACGGCAAGTGATCTGGCAATACCGACGCGCTGCTGTTGACCACCCGATAATTCATTTGGGAAATTACTTTCTCGGCCCTGCAAGCCAACGAGTTCGATAACCCTTTCAGCTTGCGAGTACCGTTCTGCTTTTTCAATACCCTGAAGTTTCAACGGGAATGCTATATTATCAATCACATTAAGATGCGGCATAAGGCCAAAGCTCTGAAATACCATACCCATTTTGTGACGACGAATTTCGATCAATTCATCAGCGGATTTTTCAAGTAAGTTCTCACCATCGAGAATGATATCACCAGCTGTTGGTTCAACTAGCCTTGAAAGGCAGCGGACAATTGTAGACTTACCAGAGCCGGAAAGGCCCATGATGACAAAAATTTCTCCAGCATAGACGTCAAAGCTCACATCAGCATTTGCCACAATATGATCACTTTGCAGGATTTTATTTACATGTTCCTGAAGGTCGTCAACTTTGCCATCCTGATCCATAAAAAATGAGTCAGAATTATCACCGTAAATTTTCCATACATTGCGACATGAGAGCTTTACATCTCGACCACCATCATGATTTACCATGCGGCATCCTCCCAATAAAATTTGCCCTACCAATAGAGTCGCTTATACTCGACTGCACGTAGATCAACCTATAATACTATTTGCGCAATTTTAAGAAAAATTATCACCAGAGGCAACGAACGGCAGAGTAACCCGCCGTTCGAATAAACTCTAAATGAGCTGACTACATAGCAGCTTCGATCCAAGGCTTCCAAAGTGCCTCATTCGTCTTTAACCACTCTTGCGCAACATCTTCGACATCACGTCCGTTGTTATCAACTTCAAAAATAGCCCAATTCTCATCCGCATTAGTCAGTTTAAAATTTGAAACCATTTTAAAGGCAGCCGGCCATTTGTCTTCAAAACCGCCCCAAACTACTTTGTGAACAGCGGCCTGTTGAAAGCCACACGCAGTATCTTTTTGTTGAGTTTCTTCTATACATTCACCGTCCGCTGGATTCCATTCGACAAAGTTAAGATCGAGATCAGCAAAGATCCAGTGTGGTTGCCAAATCATCATTAGGATCGGGTCCTTTGCTGCATAAGCTGACTTCAATTCAGCCATCATAGCTCCCTCGCTACCACCGGGAATAGGCTCAAGCGGCATTTCAAGGCTTGCAACTAGA
>CACPPZ010000011.1 GCA_902635985.1 Paracoccaceae bacterium | reverse complement strand
TTTGAGCATCGGTTTGGCCAATTGGCATCAATCGTTGTGCAGCAGAAACTAAATTTGATATGTAGGCTTGCAAATATAAACTGGTCGTCAGATTTAATTCTATTTTCTCTGCATTTGCACAAAAACCGATTGCAATTGGGTATATCAAATCATCAATCTCAATTGGCCAAACCGCTTCTGTAATATTTTTAAATGCTTTGCCAAGTTCATCCATCTCTAAAAGGCGCTCTTGAGAACTTGCAAGTGCACGAGCCTTCATATTAATCTCGATAAGAGCTTCAACTGAGTTACAGTTATAAGCTGCAGCCAAAAACAATGCATCAGTACGAGCAGCGCCGTAATTCAACATATTGAAAAGCCAATCTTGCAGATCGTCCGCATTACTCAACCACTGTAAATCCACGAGAGCCTCAAGACCGTGACTATATGTAAAAGACCCCACGGGATACGAAGGAGAAATCCACTGGCTGAGAGTTAAAATACTTTGCTTAGTGGGTATGGCTGTGCGTGCGTCCATGCCCATAGGCACCTCCCTCTGGATTGAATGGCTCGATTACAGTCTCAACCTCAGCGCCTAAATTAATTAGCATTTCCTTGATGACATGATCATTTTGAATAAGTAGCCGTGCTTCTTCAATTTGACACGGCACGTGACGATTGCCGATGTGCCATGCAAACTTCAAAAGATCACCCTTTATCTGCAATAATTCTTCATCAGCGAAAACTACACCAACCAGCCTACCATCCTCCAGCGCAAAGGCTTCGTTCTCGGAAATTGACCTCGTTTTGGGAAGATCAACTAGAAACTTGAGACCGCCTTCAGTTTCTAAAACCTTGCGACGCAAAAACCTTGCATGATAATCCAAAATAACAAATTCGTCTGCTTTATGGCTATGTACGACATCTAAACAACTAGGCAAATCCATATTTACTCCTTAAAACATAAAATAACGCTGAGCCATTGGAAGAACTTCAGCAGGTTCGCACGTCAATAATTCACCGTCTGCCCTTACCTCGTAGGTCTCTGGATTAACCTCCATAACCGGAGTCGCCTTATTTAGCTGCAAATCTGCCTTGCCAATATCTCTTGTATTAATCACCGGCAAAACTTCTTTTGCCAGTCCAAGTGTGTTCCTTATCCCATCGTCCAAAGCTGCTTTACTGACAAATGAAACCGCTGATTTTTCAACTGAACGCCCATACGCACCAAACATTGGGCGAGAATAAACTGGTTGGGGCGTTGGAATAGATGCATTAGGATCACCCATCTGAGCCATTGCAATAGTACCTCCAAGTAGGACCATCTCTGGCTTAACACCAAAAAAAGCAGAATCCCAAAGCACCAAATCAGCCCGTTTTCCTATCTCAACACTACCAATCTCACTAGACATTCCATGTGCGATCGCCGGATTAATAGTATATTTCGCAATATACCTTCGGACACGGTAATTATCATTGTTCCCATTTTCGTCTATTAATTGCCCTCTTTGCTTTTTCATTTTGTCAGCAGTTTGCCAAGTTCTTATAAGAACCTCTCCCACTCGACCCATTGCTTGACTATCAGAAGCTATGATACTGAATGCACCCATGTCATGTAGAATATCTTCTGCGGCAATAGTCTCACGTCGTATACGACTTTCAGCAAAAGCGACGTCCTCAGGAATAGATTTATCCAGATGGTGACATACCATAAGCATGTCAAGATGTTCCTCTATTGTATTTTTTGTGAAAGGTCTGGTTGGATTTGTGGAAGACGGTAAAACATAATCTTCTCCACAAATTTTTATAATGTCAGGAGCATGCCCTCCTCCAGCACCCTCCGTGTGAAAAGCATGTATTGTCCGCCCTTTTAAAGCTTTAATTGTATTCTCCACAAAACCGGACTCATTCAAAGTATCAGTATGTATCATAACCTGTACATCCATGGCGTCCGCTACACTCAAACAGCAATCTATTGCCCCCGGCGTAGTACCCCAATCTTCATGCAATTTTAACGCACAGGCACCACCTGTAATCTGCTCTTCTAATGCCTGAGGAAGCGAGGCGTTTCCTTTCCCTGCAAATGCAAGGTTCATCGGGAATGCGTCTGCCGACTGAAGCATTCGAGCTATATGCCAAGGTCCCGGAGTGCAAGTAGTTGCAAGCGTCCCATGTGCCGGTCCTGTGCCACCTCCCAACATTGTTGTAATTCCAGAGTGAAGGGCATCCTCAATTTGCTGAGGACAAATAAAGTGGATATGGCTATCGAAGCCACCTGCCGTTAAGATTTTACCTTCCGCTGCGATTATTTCTGTACCTGGGCCAATCACAATATCAACATTTGGCTGCGTATCAGGATTTCCTGCTTTGCCAATCTTTAAAATGCGGCCATCCATTAATCCAACGTCTGCCTTATATATACCGCTGTAATCAACAACCAGCGCGTTGGTTACTACCGTATCTACGGCACCTTGAGAGCGTGTCGCTTGTGATTGGCCCATTCCATCCCGAATAACCTTTCCACCGCCAAACTTAACTTCCTCACCATAGGTTGTGAAATCTCGCTCGACCTCGATAATTAGGTCAGTGTCAGCAAGCCGTACCTTGTCGCCGGTTGTTGGACCATACATTGCAGAGTAATCATATCGAGATATCGTGGAAGCCATTATATTTTTCCCATAACTTTCTTATTAAATCCAAAAATTCTTCGATCACCTGACATTTCAATAAGTTTGACTTCCCTTTGCTGTCCTGGCTCAAACCGTATTGCTGTTCCGGCGGCTATATCAAGGCGCATACCTCGTGCTGTTTCACGATCAAATTCCAGAGCAATATTCGCTTCTCCAAAATGGTAGTGTGATCCAACTTGGATGGGCCGATCACCAGTGTTCGCAACCATCAAGGTAGTGCTTTTCCTATCTTCATTTAGTGCTATTTCGCCTGTTAATGGAATGACTTCGCCAGGTATCATTTTTTGGCCTTTCTAAAAAGTATTTGGTTTCTATCTTCACTCAAAATCTGATCTTTTTTTAAAATTTTATGTATGCGATTAGTTTTACCTAATAGGATTGTGAACTGTTACAAGCTTGGTTCCATCTGGAAAAGTAGCTTCAACTTGAATTTCAACTATCATTTCAGCTATCCCATCCATACATTGATCGCGAGTGATGACATGTGCTCCAGCTTCCATCATATCTGCCACACTTCTACCGTCTCTAGCTCCTTCAACCACTGCGTCAGTAATTATAGCAATAGCCTCAGGGTGATTGAGTTTGACACCTCTGGCCAAGCGTTTTCTGGCGACTTCTGCAGCCATTGCTATTAATAATTTATCTTTTTCTCTTGGAGTAAGTTTCATTTCAAATCATCCATGGTTTAGGTAATAAATTTCCACTAAGTCGTCTCAAGACAGGAATTAAAAAATTTCTCATTTCATAACTGCTAGAAGCCAACGCCCGCAAAACCAGAGTATCTTTTTGCACCACGGAAGCACCTGCAGTCTCGGGCAACATAGATCGCACCACTGGAAGTAGCTTGCCGGCATCAGAGCCTATGTAAACAACTAGAACCATAACGTTTGCGCCATTCGCAATCGTAGCGCTTCTAAGGTGTTCAGTAATATTATTCGATAAGAAAAGCTTCTCTAAGAAATGTATGTAACCATTTTTCCTTATCTCTATATGGTCTCTTATTTTTGCAGAATTTAATCTTTCGCCACTGGCAATTCTTCCAAATACTAAGGGCTCAACCAGTAAACACTTACTAGTTTCATGCAGATCTATGACGAGCGACCGAGAAAGATTGGAATTCTCAAAAAGAATCGTTTCTTGCGGCATCCAATGAAGCTGTGCATTTTTTTCAACTGTTACTTTATTTTGGATGGAGGCCGCCGTGAACTCCTGTGCCATGTACGCACGTTCTGCTGCTTGAGTTGTTAAAGTCAGACGTGCGTTTTTTTTCACAGTAGCATCTATTTTGAATTGATCACCCCCAGTTGCTCCACCTGCAGTATTGACAGTAACTGCTTGCAAAAAGCTGGTCTGATTTCTTGGAAACAAGACTTTCAAGGATCCGGATTGATGCAATTGACCAATTCGACTTCTTCCTTCTACGTGTTTTACAGAAAGCCTTACAATGCCCCTGGCCCTAGGCTGACCAACACGCTTAGCATCTAAATATATTCCTTTTATATTAATTCCTATCTCCCACCAAAATTAATATTATATCTCATGCCAGAAAGATTTGGCTTGTAGTAGAGATTTTAGGAAAGCCACCGAAAAATATTTATATGTCGCCTAATTTTTAAGCACTTTACTAAAATCTGCATTAAAGGCTCAGCTATTTTCATTTGCACAGTTGAGCAAACATTTTTCCAGATGACTAATTTTAAAATCAGTAAACAGCTTAAATTCGATATAAAGGTCGCGTTAGACAGGTCGGACCACCTTCGCACCCAATGCAAAGTGCGGGCGCTCGGAATGTTGTAACCTTTATCCCAGAATTTCTCAAAACTTTTGCCGTCTCAGGAAGGTTATCTAGCATTAAGCATTCACCTGGCGCTACAGCCAACACGTTAGTACTCAAGGTATCGCTTTGATGAAACTCCCTTTCCGGCGCAGAAATTATATTGATATTCCTTTTAACCAAAAGTTTCCATAATCCTACTGGAAGTAATGGTTTGAAGACGAGGGCCGACTTAGTATCGACCATGCTAATAAGTGACATTAAATGTAAGCATGCATTCCTACCTTGGTAAAAGGGTAAGTCAAAAATATAGCATTTTACACCTATGGAATTTAAAATGTCTTTGACCTGTTCTGCACCATTTGTATTTGTCCTAAAACCTCTACCTATAAGCATAGTATTTTCATCAAGCCAAAGTGTATCGCCTGCCTCTGCCGTTCCGGGAGGGTCAATCTTTCCGATAATTGGTATTCCATTACTTCGATAGAAAGTGGCGTGCAGGTTTTCTTCTCCTCGCCTTCTTTCCTTTCCAGGTGACATTAAAATTGCACCATTGGGAGTCATCAAAGAAGCATCATAGGCAAATACAGAATCTGCATTACCCAGATCATCGCCCTTGATCCAATGGATCTTTACACCAAAATTTCCGAGAGCCGAAACAAATCTGTCATATTCACAGTCAATTTTACTCGGATCAAAATGCTTACCATAGTTCCAAGCGCTTGGTTCTGCTGTTCTTATAGAGCTTCCAGGACGTCTAAGCGCAACCTCTTTCAGCGGTGCAGTCATTGAAGCTATACCAAAATTCATTCGTTTCCTTGAACACGATCAAGTTCTAAACAATCCTCTACGCAAAGCTTCATGGCTATTTCTTTTGATATGGCAGTACAAAATTCTCCGTGCAAACTCGCAATTGACATATGATGAACCAAGTCGGCTTCATAATATGTACCATCATAGCCCAAAGTATTGACGGCAGCACAGGCGTCATGGACCAAATAGGTATCAAACCCTAAATTACCAGCCATACGCACAGTAGTTTCAATACAGTAATTCGTATAAAATCCCATAACCACCAGTCGATCTATTCCACTTCGCCTAAGCTGAAGTTCTAGAGAAGTACCTATAAAACCGCTGTTTACGTCCTTTTCAACGACTATATCAGAGCTATGTATCTCCAAACCTTCAATTTGTTTTCCTGTCTCCAGACTTAACTTTAAAGGTGAATTTTTCTCACGGGAATTATGGCGCGTAAAGGCTACTCGTCTTCCAAGCCGCCTCCATTCAGTCAAAAGAAACCGCATATTTTCCTCTGCGCTATGATTGTTTCTTTTCCCCGACGGTCCACCATAATATTTAACTTCGTTAACACCTTTCTGGACATCAACTAACAAAAGAGCTGTAGCGCTATCAAATTTTTTTATCATAAATTTCTCATGTGCATAGCTAATCAGCTAGCTTCTTTCAGTTAAATACCCTGCCGTTGCTTTTTGCGGAAAGCTTCCTGCCCCTCTCGTGCCGCTCTTACGCTTTGCCTATCATTTATTTCAGGAACCCCAACGTACCAGTCAGCACCGCCAGGGGTCCATGAATAGGCATCCGAATTTATCGAAATTATAGTCGTTCTGTCTGTAGTTTGGGCCCATTCCATAGCATTTTCTAAGTCAGATAGGCTCTCACAATGTCTTGCCAAAGCGCCCATTGCTTCAGCATGTTTAGCAAAATCAACATGTGGAGGATTATCTCTATTTTTTATTCGAGCATCTTTTAATAAATTATTGAAACCGGGCACACCCATGCCTGTTTGCAGCCTGTTAATTACAGCAAAGCCCCCATTGTCACAGACGACAACAATCATCTTATGACCCGACAGAACTGATGAATAAATATCAGAGTTCATCATCATGTATGATCCGTCGCCCACTAAGACAATCGGGACGCCATCGCCATTCTTGGCCATAGCATGCCCCCAGGCCCCAGCAATTTCATATCCCATACATGAAAATCCAAACTCACAATCAAAAGTATTAGATGCCTTCACCCGCCAATTTTTAATAGTTTCCCCTGGCAAGCCCCCAGCTGCTGTTACCATGGTGTCCTCAGGTTTAGCGTGCTTATTCACTACAGCAATAACTTGAGCATAAGTTGGAAACGAAGCATTTGTGGCAGCCTGTCCTTTATCAATCGCTTCATTCCAATCTGAATAAAGTTTGCGCGCTTCATCCATACGACTGGCATCGCAAACCCAGTCTTCCATTCTAGAATTAAGTTCATTTATGCATTCTAACGCATCACCAACAATTGGATTTGAAAAATGTTTCCTTGCATCGAAGCGAGCAGTATTTATGTTGATAAATTTAGCGTCATATCGAAAAGTCGTCCATGAGCCTGTGGTAAAGTCTTGGAGCCGAGTTCCTACTGCAATTACCACATCTGCAGTCTCTGCTAACTCCTTGGCTGCGTCAGTCCCTTCGATACCTATTGCACCAACATAAAAAGGATGGTCATGGACAAATGCTCCTTTTCCAGCGATCGTTTCCGCAACTGGTATCATCCTTTTTTCAGCAAATTTCACAAGCGCCTCTACAGCACCAGAGTATCGTACGCCGCCACCGGAAATAATAAGTGGCTTTTTTGCCGTTTTTAATATCTTTACAGCTTCATCAACTTGCTGAAGGTCAGGTCTGCTTCGTGTTATTCTCCAAGTGGTTTCAGTGAAAAATTCTAAGGGATAATCATAAGCTATTTCCTGAACGTCTTGTGGCAATCCGATAAAAGCAGGTCCACAATCTGCGGGATCCATCATCGTAGCAACGGCCTGGGGTAATGAAGAAAGTATTTGAGCAGGATGAGTGATCCTATCCCAATAACGCGATACAGATCGAAAACTATCATTCACTGTCGTAGAAGGTTCGCCAAAATGCTCTACCTGTTGCAATACCGGGTCTGGCAAACGGTTATGATAAGTGTCTCCTGACAAAAGTAGGACAGGCAGTCTATTTGAGTGCGCAACCCCAGCCGCGGTCACCATATTCGTTGCACCTGGGCCAACAGAAGTTGTTGCAATCATGATTTGACGGCGAAGTTTTGCCTTAGCATATCCAATTGCAGCTAAAGCCATGGATTGCTCGTTCTGGCCTCGCCATGTAGGCAAACGATCCTGAACCTGTTCGAGGGCTTCCGATAGGCAAGTTACATTACCATGGCCAAAAATACCAAATACCCCAGCAAATAACTGATGACGTTCCCCATCGATAATGGTGTACTGATTAATCAAATATTGTACAATTGCCTGACCAACTGTCAGCTTTACCGTTTTTCCAGTCATCCAACCCTCTAGACTTCAACTTGTTAGCATGCCGGTTATGCATATTGACAAATTATTACTAATGCAATTGAAACATTAGGCGAGAATTTTGGCAGAAATCTGGAGGTCGTAGATGCAAAAAAATAAATTAAAAGGTTTATGGTCGAGCGGCAAACCAATTCTCAACGGATGGTGTTCAATTGGAAATTCTTTCACTGCCGAAATAATGGCCGCGCAAGGATATGACAGTGTAACCGTTGATATACAACATGGCGCATTAGATTATTCAGATGTTTTACCGATGTTTCAGGCGATGCAATCCTCAGGCGCAACACTTATGGCACGTGTACCCTGGCGCGATCCTGGGTTTATAATGAAAGCTTTAGATGCTGGCGCAATGGGTATTATCTGCCCAATGATAAATAATGCAGACGAGACCGCAGAATTTATATCCTACATGCGTTACCCACCACTGGGTCAGCGCAGTTTTGGACCAACTAGGGTGGCTGTTTCAGTTCCTGATTACGGGGTTGAGGCAAATAATGAAGTTTTGGCCTTTGCGATGATTGAAACAGCTGACGGTGTGGAAAATTTGGAGGCAATTGCATCCACAGATGGCTTAGATGGTATATATGTTGGACCAGCTGACCTTACTCTCGGAACACAACTAGGCCGTTTGGCTCCGGGGCTTGATCGAACTGAAGACGAAATGGTTGCTCTCATTAAAAGGGTAGCCAATGTTTGTAATAACTATGGGATAATTGCCGGTATTCATTGCGGAACTGCTGACTATGCATCAAAAGCTATTGGATGGGGCTATAACTTAACTACTATTGGTGGAGATACCAGGCTGCTAGCAAGTGCAGCCGCTGCATCAGTTTCTTCTTGGCGAAAACTAACTGGGCGTAAAGAAAAAGCTCAAGTTACCGGTGGAGTTTACTGATGTCCAAATTGCTTGTTGCTGGTAAGTTGCATCCAGCAGGGGTGAGCCGAATTGTTGAGTTGGAACAAGAGGGATATTCAATAACCTACATAGAGGATATTACAGAAGAATCTTATGCTGGTTTAATTTCAGACGTTGATGCACTTATAATACGAACCCAACCACTTTCATCAGAAACTTTAGATAATGCATCCAAGCTAAAAGTCGTATCTCGTCATGGGGTTGGATATGATGCGATTGATTTGAACGCATTAAATTCACGTAAGATCGCCCTTACAATTGTTGGTGATGTGAATTCGGTTTCAGTTGCAGAGCATGCCATGATGCAGCTCCTTGCTTGTGCGAAACATGTCATCCGAGGGGATCGCTCAGTTCGTGATCCATCTAAATGGAACTGGCGAAATCAACTTGAACAACGCGAAATTTCAGGCAGTAATCTTTTAATAGTTGGGTTTGGCCGTGCTGGTCAAAAATTAGCACAAATGGCCAAAGCTTTTAAGATGAGTGTTAGCGCTTTTGATCCTTACATAAGTCCAGAGCAATGGCCAGATAATGATGTGATCAGGTTCTCAGATTTGGCTCAAGGGTTAGCTTGGGCGGATTGTTTATCACTGCATGTTCCCAAAAGTGAAAAACCGCTCATCAATGTCGCCGAGTTTGCTCAGATGAAGCCTGGAATGATAATCGCAAATACGTCAAGAGGAGGCGTTATTTGCGAAAAAGCTCTCGTGAATGCTCTCAAATCAGGAAAGGTTCAGGTCGCTGGTCTGGATGTATTTGAAGAAGAACCACCATCCTTTGGGGAAGAACTTTGTGATCGCGATGATGTCCTGCTTTCTCCACATATTGCAGGGCTCACAGATAAAGCCAGTGAGCGCATGGCGTTGGCATGTATTGAAAATGCAATTAATTATCTGAACGGGACAATAAATCCAAATTTAATTGTTAATAAAGAAGCTTTGATATGACTAATAAACCCGTTCTTTCAATAGGCCTGATCGGCTCAGGCTTTATGGGAAAAGCACATGTATTTGGTTTCGCCACGGCCCAAAAAGTGTTTAATATACCAGCAAAATTAAATCTTCACACCTTAGCCGATATCAACAAGCAAGAAGCAAAAACAGCAGCAGATGGGTTTGGGTTTACGAACTCAACAGATAACTGGCGTGATTTAGTGCAGAACCCAGAAATTGACATTATCGATATCACGGCACCTAATGCACTTCACAAAGAGATGGCGCTTGAAGCTATCTCTGCTGGTAAGCACGTCTATTGTGAGAAGCCTTTAGCACCACTCGTTTCAGATGCTTTAGAAATGACTAATGCCGCTGAAAAAATGGGAGTAAAAACACAGGTTGGGTTCAACTATGTGTGTAATCCAATGATAAAACTCGCAAAAGAAATGATTACAGCCGGTGAGCTGGGTGAAATTCGTTCATATCGAGGAATCCATGCCGAGGATTATATGTCGAATGCTAATGACCCGTTTACATTTCGCCACGAACCCGTAGGTGGAGGAGCACTTGCTGATTTAGGAAGCCACGCATTAGCTACCGCGGAATTTCTGTTAGGTAACATTAGAGAAGTAATGGGGGATTGCATTAATTTAATTTCTGAGCGTCCTGACATCGGCGGTGGAAATAGGGCCGTACGAGTAGACGATATAGGACGGGCTTTCTTACGATTTTCTAATGGAGCTTCAGGTTACATCGAAGGAAATTGGGTGGCAACCGGCCGAAAAATGCAACATGATTTCGAAATTCATGGATCAAAAGGTGCTCTTTTTTTTAGCCAAGAGAGATTAAATGAGTTACACTTTTATTCTTTAAACGATGCATTAGGCCGGCATGGATTCAGAAAAATCGAGGCTGCACCCAATCATCATCCATACGGTAATTTTTGCGTGGCGCCAGGACACCAAATTGGCTTTAATGATTTGAAAGCAATAGAAATTGCTGGCTACTTAAATGCAATTATGGGAATTGGGCCTGAGCCATTCTCATTTAGGCAGGGAATGCGTATCCAACAACTTATTGAGTCAATACAAAAATCATCAAAAACTAATAGATGGATTCGAGTTTAAAATAAGAATTTTAAAGTTTATATTTTTAATTTACTAAGCTGATTTATCCGTGAAGAAACAACAATCGTGTTATACGAGCAGCCCACGAGCTTCAACCTTTATCACGTCTATTATTTTTGAATCACGAACCAAAACTAATTCATTAAACATATTTACGACAACACATACATGATTAGGTATTACTCGAACAATTTCTCCTACTTCAGGTTGAACTGCGCAATTTATAAGATTGAGAAAACCATGCTCCTCAGCTAATTTTTCAATAATTGCGTCAGGATATTCGAGAATTGAACCATAGCCAGTTAACCCACCAAGATCTGAGGTCAATGTTTTTGAGCCTGCGTCTAAAATACCACGGTCTTTACCAGCACGACTTACTACACTGGTATAAACTCTAAGAGCACAGTCGTCGATCGTAGCAAATCCATCATTAATCATCATTAAATCATTAAAAACACATGTTCCGGCCCTGTGCTCTGTAGACCCACTTAGCTTTCCTACGCTTTGAAGGTTTGGGGTGCCCCCTGTAGATACTATTTCTGGGATCAAATTTATCTGACTCAAGAACTTTATCAGTTTTGCATTGAAAAACTCTGTTTCATTCCAGGTATCTTTAGTTGGGTAATAAAGAAGTCCTTTAAAATTAAGATAGCTGTCATCTTCAATCAACTTAGCCAGACGAAACGCTTCTTCGGGAGTTTCGACGCCAGCACGCTTTTGACCTGTATCACATTCAACTAACACATCCAAAACGCGCCCAGCATCCCTCGCAGCATCAGAATAAGCTTTTATTGAATAGGTATTATCGGTACACACTTTCAAGGAGATACGTTTTTGCAAAGCTGCTAGTGCACCTGACGACGCAGCACCCAGTACGTTAGTTGCTATAAGAATATCCTTGACGCCCGCACTTGCCATAACTTCTGCTTCACCTAATTTCTGGCAAGTGACCCCAGATGCTCCCGCATTAAGTTGCATAAGTGCGATTTCCCCAGATTTATGAGTTTTAATATGTGGTCGATTTGAAACCCCTGCTTTGTCACAAAGTTTCTGAACACGAGAAATATTCCCTTCTAGAACATTGAGATCAACAACGGCACAGGGTGTACCATATTTCTTAATTATCTCTTTCTTTAATGCCAGCAAATCGCTCATTATAAGACCTCTTTTGTCTTAGAAAGTTACCTAAGTACTTTGTATCATATCTGACTAATTTGATCATTCATAGTAAGCCGTTTGGTCCCCTTACACGTTTTCTAAGTTACAGGGTCTACTTTTGGTTTGACTATCAATTCATGAAAAGATCACCATATCCATTAGTCAAAACTTATAATTTAATATATTAATTACTTTGATACTAGGAACATTTTAAAGTTGCATATTATGCCACATGATTTTCGTACAAATGCTGAGATAATTGTAAACACAAACGTAAAAGGTGAAATATTTGAATGCAACGAGGGATTAAGCTTTTGGGGCGGGGTGGACCCTAAGACAGGATATATAATTGATGTACATCATCCTAATCACGGAAACTTTCTATCTAAAAAATTTATATTAATGCCGACGTCCAGAGGATCATGTAGCGGTAGCGGTGTTCTTTTACAATTAGCACAAAATGGGCTTGCTCCAGCTGCACTAATTTTTCACGAAACAGAAGAAATTCTGACTTTGGGTGCAATTGTAGCAGATCAGCTATTTGATAAAAAGGTCGCAATTCTTAGACTACCAAAAGATATATATTCTGCTCTTGCTATGGCAGATAAAGCAGAAATTTTTGAAAATACGCTCATGTTTGGATCAGAAAGAATCAAACTAAGAGAGTTAAATATTGATACACTGAATTTAAATTCAAAAGACCAAAGTATTCTTGACGGAAATCATGGGGCTGCTCAACAAATAGCCATGGAAACAATATGTAAAATGGCAGCAATACAAAACGCCAAAGAATTGATTGACGTAACAAAGGGACATATAGATGGCTGTATTCTTGCTCATGATGCAAATTTAATTTTCGCTGAAAAAATGTACCAGCTAGGGGCAAGCATAAGCATTCCAACAACAATAAACGCAATTTCGGTTAATCGTAATAACTGGCAGAGCCAAGGAATTAAACCAGATTTTGGAAATAAGGCAAGTCGTCTCGCAGATGCCTATGTAAAAATGGGCGCGCTACCGACCTACACATGTGCTCCCTACTTGTTAGAAGAGATACCCAAAGAGCATGAAGTTATTGGGTGGTCCGAGTCAAATGCCGTGATATATGCAAATTCAATTTTGGGGGCAAAAACACAAAAGCATCCTGATTACTTTGATTTATTTGTTGCTATGACAGGGCGGGCGCCCAAAGCAGGTGTATATCTGAGTGAGGAGAGAATGCCAAAATATGAAATCAGCATTGACTTACCAAACAAATTTGATGATTCGATTTGGCCAATGATTGGATGGTTAATAGGTAAGTTTTCTCCTAACAAAATTCCTCTAGTAACTGGTCTAGAAAAAACCTCTCTAACAGGTGATGATATGAAAGCAATTTGCGCTGCATTTGGCACAACATCCGCCGCACCAATGCTTCATATAAATGGACATACACCCGGAGATAAGCTTTCAAGTATCCAACAAATGGATAAATTCAAAATTACTCGTGAACATTTAGTGACGCTTTGGAAAGATTTTAATAATGCTGATATAAATGTTGATCTAGTGGCTATTGGAAGCCCACATGCTTCGTTATCAGAGTGCCGTAATTTTGTAAAATTTTTCAATGGAAAATCTTGTAGTCCAAATGTAAAAACAATTATAACAATAGGACGTGATGTACTTTCCCAGGCAAAAGACGAAGGCATACTGGAGGAGTTAGAGAGAACTGGCATTCAGGTTATTTCTGATATCTGCTGGTGTTCTATTACCGAGCCAATTTTTCCAAATAACACTTCTGTAATTATGACTAATTCAGGTAAATATGCACATTATGCACACGGATTGACTGGTAGGAAAACACGCTTTGGTAGCTTAGAAGACTGCGCAAAAACAGCACAGAGTGGTTTAGCAAAATCTGATTTACCCAGCTGGCTATCAAATTAATCGTATAGTGCAAAATAGTCTAAGGAAGTCATTCAAAATCATTAAAAAAGTAACATCTGATTTTCATAAATTTTGTGCTTCCCAAACCCTCGAGCTCTTCACGTTAGACGCTATAAAACTTTCTATAATCGGATTAGTTCTAGTATTATTTGGCCTGCAGTAAGGTACCAAAATTCGATCACGATTATCACCAGCTAATTTTAGGCTAGCTGTTTTAATTGTATTACTTATTACGGCTTTAGGACTTTTATTTAAGGCTACCTAAGAATTAATAATACCGTCTGATTAAAAGCTTACGCTTCAAACCCCATCAAGACATTAACCGTATTAATTCCGATTTCCTTGACAGCATATCCCCCCTCCATGACAAATAATGTTGGCAACTTCAACGAGGCGATACGTGCACCCATTTTAATAAAATCATCACTAGCCAGTTTGAAAAAACTGATCGGATCCTTTTCAAAGGTGTCGACACCAAGCGACACGATAAGTGCATCAGCACCAAATTTTGATATCTGTTGCAGCGCCAATTCTAGTGATTCACTCCATTTGGAAAAGGAAGTTCCGGCTGGCATCGGATAATTAAAGTTAAAACCCTCTCCTTCACTGTAGCCAACCTCATCTGCATGTCCTAGAAAATGAGGAAATGCATGCATAGGGTCACCGTGTAAAGATAGGAATAGAACATCTGAACGATTATAAAAAATAGCCTGCGTTCCGTTGCCATGATGAAAATCTACATCAAGTACAGCAACTTTATCCAACCCCTTGTCACGCATATGCTGAGCGGCCACAGAGGCGTTATTTATAAAACAATAACCGCCAAATTGATCATTTGAAGCGTGATGTCCTGGCGGGCGGCAAAGTGAAAAGGCCGAAACATCACCAGACAAAATATGCTCGGCCCCACACAGCGCGACATTAAGCGATTCCCAAGCAGCATCCGCTGTTCCATTACTGATGGAAGTTTCAGCGGCCAGACAATAATATCCCATCTTGCCCTCTATAAAATCTGGTATATAAGATGAAGGCATAGAGCGGGATTGCCAAACGGTAGCAATGGCTTCACCTTTAAAACCCGCTGTTTTCCATTCATCCCATGCTGATTTCAAAAATGATAAATAGTCCTTGTCATGGATTTTGTATAACGCTGTTGATTGTACCTCATGAGGAGAAATGACTTCACCAAAACCTGTTTTGTTAAGCCGATCAAGGATGTAATCCATTCTTTCTGGACATTCAAAAGGGCTAACCAATTCACCGCCATATAGCTCTGTCTTGGATGCTCTTTTCCTATGCGCTTCTGTATAGACTACCTTCAATTTTCAGATCCTTCCCAACTCATCTTATATTCAACCTATAAATGCTTACAACAAGCACAATAGACCCACTATAATCCCGTCACAATATGATATTGACTAGGATTACAAAGATCAGCGCCAACGCGAAGTTAGATCAGTTAAGACTGAACTATCTAAATTTGTTATGAGGTTGAAAATTCGATTTCTGTGGAGTTCTAGGATCCCTCACCCACAATGAGCGATTTGGGTGCATTCCCGCACCAAACACAGCCGAAACTGCCGAATTTCGCATTCGATTAAGCAAACGTGTATCAGCATCGCCCACAGATGGATGCATTCCGTTATTATTTTCTACTATTTTTTTCCATGCCAGTTGGCGTTCTTCGAAAATTTTAGGATCCTGCAATTGCGTACAACTGAGTTCATTCTTATTCAAATCAACAAGTATTTCATCCCCATTCTCTATTAAACCAATGGCGCCACCAGCCGCTGCTTCCGGACCAACGTGCCCAATTACAAGCCCAACAGATCCACCAGAGAAACGACCGTCTGTCATAAGCGCAACCACAATACCTTTCTCGCGACATAGGGCAGTTATTCTAGATGTGGAGTCCAGCATTTCAGGCATACCTGGAGCACCAAATGGACCTTCGTAACGGACTACGATCATATCAAAATTCTCAAAAACTTCTGGGTGTGTGTCCAATGCTTTGAGTAATTCCTGTTCCCCATCAAATACCTTTGCGTTTCCTTTGAAAACGTTATTTTCTAATCCACCCTCAACACCAGCTAATTTCAAAACCGCACTGTATTCGGGCGATAAATTACCACCCAAAAGACGCAAACCGCCAGTTTCTTTAAATGGGCTTTTTACACTGTAAATCACATCGCCGTCAGGCTTAGGTGGGTCTAGTCGCTTTATTTGCTCTGAAAGAGTCTCGCCGGTGCAAGTTAACGTGTCACCATTTAATAGACCGGCATCCAGTAACTCTTTAACAATAACTTGCATGCCCCCCTTGGCATCAATATCTACCATTGAATATTGACCAAATGGTCGAGCATTAATTACAACTGGAATAATATTTCTAGAAAGATCGTTGAACTCTTCTGGGCTCATAATTTCTTTTGAAAAATCTTTGTAACCGGCCGCTCTTGCTATTTCTGGGGCATGCAAAAGAACATTAGTTGAACCTCCCACGGACATAGCAACAATAATTGCATTCCTTAAAGAGTCTCGAGTTACAATATCGCGCGGTGTAATATTTTTGTCGATTAGGTTGGCAAGATAGTCAACCAGCTCAATCGGAAATTCCTTCAGTCTCCTAGAGTCCTGAGAGGCCGGAGAAATCATATGTAGAGGTTGCATGCCAACAACGCCAATAAATGACTGCATTGTGTTATAGGTAAACATACCTCCACAACTTCCAAAACCTGGGCAGGCCTCTTTTGCTATCCTGCGCTTTAGTTTCTCATCTGCGCTTCCCGCCAATTGGTATGCAGTAATAAGATCAATACTTTCTCCAGTTTTAGAATCAACGCCGGGCCTTATTGAACCATCTGACATGATAATTGCTGGCCGGTTGTGCTCAAGAATGGCTGCAAGTGTACCAACAGGTGGTTTGTCACATGCTACTACTGCGATAACACCCTCCAGCCCAGTGGCGCTTAAGTGTTCAGATAGACTATCGTTAGTGACTTCCCTACCAATTAGAGAGTATCTCATTTCTTTTGTACCATTTCGAATACCATCTGAAGTTGCAACTGTGAACTCCGGCTGTATTAATCGCATGGACAATTTTCCTTGCTGACTACCAACCCTGGCTTTGAGTGCCTCATGTATAACATTCACTTTTTGGAGAACACCAATATAACATTGGGAGTCGCCTTTGTTACCAACAACTCCAACAGATGGTTCATGAATTAGATCTACGTCCGTACCTAGTTCTCTTGCAATGCCATAAGTTTGAGAATTTCTACCTGGATTACTATCAATCAAAACCGTATTTGAATTTTTCATATTCAATCTGCTGTCCTTTTTAATTCAATGCCTTCTACATCAACTTAAATATATTTTAAAATATTTGTCGTTTAGCGTGATGAAATACTTAAGTCCGTAACTTTATGATCCTAGCCACTTTGGGAGTTACACAATAACCCTTCGGGTGTCAAAAATCTGGACAAAATAAAGTTTGATATCCATTTATGATCATTCGTCTTAATTTTAATACTATTTTTGACGTATCTGGTACCCACGGCCAGACTCGAACTGGCACGGCCTATTAAGCCCAGAGATTTTAAGTCTCTTGTGTCTACCATTCCACCACGTGGGCTTCCAGATACTTGGGTCTTATTGTTGATTTTGAAAGTACAATCAAGTCAATTTTTTTTGCTTGAAGCAATTTAAATAATGAAAGAAATAGGTAATATAAAATATGAAAAGGCTAATTATTTTTTTGGTGAAAGGATAAATAATGGCAATCGCCAGAGTATCTTCTTTTGACTTCACTTCTCCAGAGAGTATGCGACATGCACTTCAGAGATATAAAGAAGAGAGAGAACGAATTTTTCCGCATCTAGAGCTGAGTATGTGCGTCAATACTGGTCCATCATCATTTGTAGATGTAGCAGTTTATCCCAATCAAGCGGTAGCAGACAAAAATAAAAAAGCACGGCAAAAATTTCATGACGATGTTTTTGGGGCTTCTCTGAAAGATGAATTCTACTATGAGGGCGACATTGACTATTTTTATCAGTCTGAGCGCTTCAAAACACTTGGGTTTTAGAACTGACTTATAAAAATATTTAAAGGTAATTCCATCCAGCACAAGCCGAGCCTATGCTGATTGGAAATTTGTGCAAATTCAAGCTGCCTTATTTTCAAAGCGCCCGCACCAGTCATGGACTGTTACTAAGGGCCAAACAGCCTTATTATCATCCTTTAGAACGATTGGCGGGTTTACCCTACAGGATCCACTGGATTTATTCTGATTTTCGTAGAAATTACACTTCTCACAAGCTTGCATAAATATCATCCTATTTGAAAACAATGATCCTGGCTTGCGATAGGCTAGCTGGGATCGATCACTAACATATAATGCTTACCAATCCAATGTCAAGATTTTTGTTTATTTTCAATTACTTGAGTGTTTTTGTCGGGAAAGTATCATATCATGAAAGACTAAGTTTAAGGCTTTAAAACCTCAAAGATATAATCCCAAAGTATTATAAGTAAAACTAAAAAATGTGTTGAATACAAGAGACCACTAAATAACCAGTTTTAGACCTGATGAAGCAATTGTTTCATTATTTCAATAAATACAGAGCAAATCCAGCAATAGCTATATGGGCTAATGTAATAAGAACGGACGCTGTATGCAGTAACACAAATTTGCGCTTATGCTTGTTATCCGAAGCCGAATTTATTTCTGGCATTAAAATTAAGCCAGTTGGAATAGTCGTAATCGCAATGATGAAAACTAATAAAAAAGCATCAAAATTTTTGAACACCAAAGTCGATGAAGCGATTATAGCGACACTGAATACGTAAAGATAAAAGAATGGAAACGTATTACGTATAAATTGCCGGGCAATAGGTACGTCCAAAAACTTGAAAGCAAGTGTACCAAACCCTAAGGAAAACAGTAACATTCCTCCGAAGAGAAATGCTACTAATAGTAAGGAGATAAACTCCATTTAAATTATACTCCCTTTAGGAAAAGGCTCAAAAATGCCAATACCATCAAGGCAAAGAAAGAAGCAGTAATACCAATCATCATTTTCATCTTAATTTTTGAATAAATCTCAGTAGCTGTTTCAACTTTTTCTTTATCACCGTTTTTCATCTGATCGTCCATCTATTGCTAAACTTATGTCCTATTTCCTCTGAGTGCGAAAAACAGACCACCTACCCACAAAAATACATGTAGGTTATCGTACAATATAACATCCATGAGACTCTCAGGTTGACTGATCCAAATCACACCAGTGGTTATTGAGCATATCGTAATACCAGAAAATCTAGTTATCATATCCCCAAGCTCTGGTACCAATTTTTGTACTGACGCTAGTTTTGCAGCAAACAAGCCTCCAACTAATAAGCCTATGCCGGCGCCAAGTTCGCCATAAGATACGAACCACCATACGAGGTAGGGCAGTTCGTAGGCTTCTGCATCTTCTGCAGTAACCGGAAATTTAGACAATCCCTGTTGAATGAAAATAATGGCTAATGGAATACGAAATAGCCAATGGCTCATACAAAACTCTGGTATCTTCATTGAAATACGTTTTAAAAGCATATCCATGTTAAACAACCTTCCTAATTAATCGTATATTTCATAAATTGCTTGGGTCTCCCACATGGAATTTGCGAGAGAGACTTGCTAATCTAATTACGCATGTAGTGTCTCTAAGGATCACTAAATAAGTTAGATGCGGCAGGATACCGCACCAATTTTATTTGCAACCTGTAATTTAAATTTCTTTTATCGAGATAATATTAAGCTTTAAGAATAAGACTTATTTATTTTTTGAAAATCTTTGCTTTATATTTCCCCAAAGTTTAGCCATACCCAAAGGCTCATATATCATAAATATTATAATCAATGCCCCAAACACGACTTGTTCTATCGATGATATAATCGTTGCGTCAATCGCGCCATGAAAAACGTTATTTCCCACACTATTGAGCAATACGGGGAATAAAAGGATAAAAGCAGCCCCGATAAAGGCCCCACTTATTGTGCCTAGCCCGCCAAGAATAACCATAAATAAAATTTTAAATGATAGTTTGATATCAAAAGCGACCGGCTCTAAAGATTTAAGATAAGTAAATGCAAATAGGGCACCCGCAACCCCACAATAAAAAGCGGAAATAGCAAACGCCTGTAACTTTGTTTTGAGCAAGGATATCCCCATAGACTCCGCAGCGATGTCCATGTCGCGAACGGCCATCCAATTACGGCCGGTACTTCCCCTTGCCATATTGACAGCTAAAACCGTCAAAACAGTCACAACGACGAGTATCACAAGGTACATCTCTAAAGGTGAAGTAAATGGCTTACCAAGTATTACTATGTCCTGTGCAGTAATAATTCCGGACGTATCGTAATTTTTAAACCAACCAAATTTATCAATCATCCATACAATGAAAAATTGAGAGGCAAGTGTTGCAACCATTAAATAGATGCCTCTTACTCTGAGGCTTGGCAATCCAAATAGAATACCAAAAGCGGCTGCCACCAATCCAGATAATCCGAGTGCGACAAAAAACGGGATGTCTGGCACCCTAAGGATCAAGTTGAAGCAAGCAAAGGCGCCAGCAGCCATAAAGCCTGCTGCTCCTAAAGCCAATTGCCCGGCGTAACCCATGACTATCTGCTGCCCGATGGCCGCCAAAGCCAAACATAGCCACGGTATCAGGATAGAAGAATACCAATAGTCCGTTTGTACCACTAGCGGGATTGCAACAAACGAGAGTATCATAGCGATCAAAAAGTTTGTTAAATCAGATCTTGTGTATCCCATAATAATATTATTGTTACTCACTTTTTGCTCCATAATTTATACTCGTCTAATTATCTTCTCACCGAATAACCCTTCAGGCCGATACAGTAAGAAAAAGATTGCCAGAACGTATGGCGCCCAACCTTCAATGGCTCCTCCAAAAAATGGACCCAAATAAACTTCAAGAACCTTCTCAGTGGCACCAATAATCAAGCCCCCAACGATTGCTCCAGGGATGGAAGAAAATCCCCCAATGATCAGAACAGGAAGTGCTTTCAGTGCCAAATCTACTAAGGCGAATTGAACACCAGCTCGGGCGCCCCACATCATTCCCGCCACCAAAGCAACAACACCCGCGGCTGACCAAACTAACAACATGATATTTTTCAATGGGATACCGATTGAGCTCGCAGCACCAGGATCGTCTGCAACCGCTCTCAGACCCAATCCCATCCTTGTATACTTAAACAACAATGCTAAACCAATAATTAGGACCGCCGCGACTATGCCCGCTGTCAAATCGAGTGCACTTACGAAAAGACCAAAAACATCGATGATCCACTCAATTGGGAAATCACCAATACCTAGATCAAGTCTTCTAACTTCAACTCCCCATGCTGCTTGAGCAAGTCCTTCTAGAACAAAGCCCAAACCAATTGTTGCCATCAGTAACGTATCTTCGCTCTGGTTCATCAATGGATTGAGCACCAACCTCTCCGTACACAAGCCAACAAGCACCATAAGTAGAACAGTCACCACGAAGGCCACAGGAAATGATAATCCTAACTCCATAAAGCCTACAAAGGCCAAGACGGCGAAAAAAACCATAGCACCTTGCGCAAAGTTAAATGTGGAAGATGCTTTATAAATGAGAACAAAACCCAAAGCTACAAGAGAATACATAGTACCGGCAAGTAATCCAGCTACCACCACCTCAATGAAAAATAGTACTTCAGTCATGTGAAACCCCCAAATACGCGTCGATCACTTCCTGATTAGCCCGCACTTCGTTTGGAGGCCCATCAGCAATTATCTTTCCATAATCCAAAACAACAACATTATCAGAAATGTCCATAACCACTCCCATATCGTGCTCGATCAAAACCATCGTCGTGCCGAGTTCGTCATTCACTTTGAGGATAAATCTGCACATCTCTCTTTTTTCTTCAACGTTCATTCCAGCCATGGGCTCGTCTAACATCAAGAAATCGGCCTCTGTTGCTAAAGCTCGTCCAAGCTCAACTTTTTTCTGCAAACCATAAGGCAGCTTACCGACCGGCGTATTTTTAATGTCCGCTATTTCTAAAAAGTCGACAATTTCTTCGCACTTTGCGAGATTTTCTTTTTCTTCGGCTCGTGCTTTTGGGAGTTGAAACGCAACCTGCATGAAATTTGAGTTCATATGCAGCCGTCTTCCGACCAGGATATTATCCAAAACAGACATTCTCTTAAATAACGCCAAATTTTGAAATGTACGCGATATACCTTTTTGAGCAATCAGGTTTGGCGTAATTTTTTCTAAAACTTCACCTTTAAAAGCAATTGATCCTTCTTGTGGCTGGTAAATGCCGTTAATGCAATTTAGAAGCGAGCTTTTACCGGCACCATTCGGTCCAATTATCGCTTTAATTTCGTGTTTTAGAACGGAGAAGGAACTGTCAGTAATCGCTTTGACACCCCCGAAACGCAGCGAAATGTTTTTCACTTCTAAAACTGGTTCACCAATTGGAAAATTTCTATCTATAGTCATTGTACCCTGTTCAATAATTGGAGTTTCCTTCAAACGCTTCGCTTCAAGCTAGTTTTTTTGTTCCTTCTTCCCGTAATACGTCACGGAAGTTCTTTCGTCCTTCCTTCGATATACCGAGATAGAGTTCCTTAACTTTCTCGTCATTAAGTAGTTTATCAGCTGAGCCATGAAGCATTACGTGTCCTGTTTCTATAATATACCCGTAATCAGCGTTACGAAGTGCCACATTGGTATTCTGCTCTGCCAGCAAAATACTGACCCCTTCTTTTTCATTCAATTCTTTTACAATATTGAAAATTTCCGCAACTAGTTGAGGTGCTAAACCCATAGAAGGTTCATCTAGCAGAAGCATCTTTGGTTTTGCCATCATGGCTCTCGCAACAGCTATCATCTGCTGCTCTCCACCTGATGTAAAGCCCGCCTGGCTTTTCCTACGATCGCGCAAACGATTGAAGTATCCGTAGATCTTCTCCAACTCATTTTTAATTTGTGACTTTGATAATTTGCGAGAGTAAGCTCCAGCTATAATATTTTCTTCCACAGTTAAATGACCGAAACATCGCCGACCTTCTAATACCTGCACCATTCCCAGTGCAACCATTTCGTATGGGCTTTGATTTTTTACCTCAGTCCCATCGTACACAATACTGCCTTTTGTGACTTTTCCGCGTTCTGCTGCCAACATCGTAGATATTGATTTTAACGTTGTGCTTTTACCGGCACCATTACCGCCTAGAAGAGCAACAATTTTACCCCTCGGCACATTGAGAGATACATCATGAAGAGCAGAAATAACGCTATCATACATAACCTCAATACTACTTATCTCTAAAATATTATCGGAATTCCCAGTCATTCAATCTCTTTCAGTATTTTGTAGCAGGCCATTTAGTAGATTGACTGGTCAATAACTAACTCTGCTCACTTATCAGTTTACATCTGCGATTAGACCAGCGATGAAACCGCTGGTCTAATTTAACTTTTAAAGTCTTATGGACAAACTTTAGGAGTGATGTTGTTTTCAGCTGCGAACTTAGCTGCTGAAGCTTCAACAAGTGACCTGATGTAAGCAGGATCCAAAGGAGCCTCCCAACCAGTTACTTGATTAAACTTTTCACCATCCCATTGCATCACAGCAAATTTACCAGCACCCTCATGGTTAGCACATGAAATGCTAAACGGCGCCACCATTCCTTTGACGCCTATTTCGCCAAGACGAGCTTCGGTCATATTCAGGGCTTCGTACCCATCTCTGAATTCAGCACCTGTTACAGCTTTTCCAACTTTGTTATGCATTTCTTGAGCATTTTTTAAAGCTTCGATCCACATTACAGCAGCGCCTAGACCACGGTTCCAGTAGACTGAACCAACACGACTTTCATCGTTAAGGTTACCTTTCCCAGCACCATATACTTGCTCTTTGATTGCAGCAACCAATGGATAATCTGCTCCAGGCAGCGCGTTTGCAACCGCGTATGTTCCGACCGCTGCATCACCCGCAGGATACATATCCTCTTCGGCCGCACCAAATGTAACATACATCATGCGATCTCTTGGAAAACGAATTCTTGCAGCATTTGTCATAGCAGTAGAATTCATACCAGAGCCAGCTCCCCAGAAAGTCACCCAATCCGGTTGCTCTTTTCTGATTTGAAGCCACTGTGAGTTTTGTTCCAAACCGGGTGGCGGTATTGAAATCTCAACAAGCTCTACGCCCCAATCCTTTGCAATTGAACGCATCGCTGGTAATGGCTCGCGACCATATGCGGAATCGATGTGAAGGTGTACGATCTTTTTACCCTTCATTTTGTCGATGCCACCTTCTTGCTCTGCCATAAATTTCATTTTCACAGCAATTTGTGACCAGTAGTGGCTCGCAGCATTAAATACCCATGGCCATACTCGTCCATCAGCACCATCGGTGCGTCCGTAGCCATACTGAGCAAGAACAACATTGTCCTCCGCCATTCGATTAATCACGGCGTATGCACCCGGTGTTCCTAAAGTATCAAACACCACAATTCGTTGCCCATCTTTCTCAAGAAGTCTTTGGTAGCATTCAACCGTTTTCACAGCATTATACTCAGTTTCACATTCTTGCCATGTCAACATTACCCCGTTGACGCCGCCATTCATGTTTACGTAATTCATGTAGTCAATTTGGGCCCCATAGTACCCAGTGCCCATTGCAGAATAGGGTCCAACCCTACTACTTGCTATTGGGAAATATTGCTTCTCTTCTCCAAACGCAATTTGAGGAGTAGCAAACATTGATAAAGCTCCAGCAGCGATTGCTACTGAACCAATCAAGTAGTTTTTTATATTTCTTAAAATCACACCTTTTCCTCCCTTGATGCTTGTGGCCCTTAATGTTCAAATTATGAACAAAACGATTCACGTTCCCTTTGATTTAAAAGCTGCGTCAAAAAAGTCAATAAATACAATAGTATACAAATTTTACTATTTAAAATCAGTCATGTATAATTTATTTCTTGTACGAGCCAAAGTTCTAAAGGTTACTTAAAACGCGCTGCGCGCTGGGTTTTCCACGGGGGGAGCCGAAAAAAAAACCTGGCTGGTAGCGAGGTATCTCAGAGTCTACGTCGTTTGACGTAGTTGTCAAGAAATTCAACTTAACCACTAATCGTAATATTTGATGGCGTCATTCGTTTTGATTATAGCGATCCAATAGCTGCATTTGCATGGCTCATAGTATTAAATGATGGCTACTCGGCGGCAATATATTTCGAGACTGCTTCTACTCTAACCGCCGAAAATTTATATTCAGGGATCTTACCATAAGGATCAATTGCCGAATTCGTCAAAATGTTTGCAGCCGCTTCTACATATGCAAATGGGAGAAACACCATATCCTCTGATACCGCTCTATCTGCTCGAGCCATTAAGGCAATAGTCCCTCGCTTCGTCGTAAGCTTTACAGACTCGCCTGGTGCCACGCCTAATTTCCGCAAAGTTTTTGGATGAATTGAGCAACTGGCTTCAGGTTCTACTGCATCGAGTACTTTTGACCTTCGTGTCATAGAACCAGTGTGCCAATGCTCCAATTGCCTTCCTGTAGTTAAAATCATAGGATAATCTGAATTTGGGGTTTCGTCTGGCGCAATTATCGATGCCGGCGTAAATTTCGCACGACCCTCCGGTCTTGGAAACCCTTCTCCAAAAACAATAGGCTGTCCAGGATCAGTTTCTGAAAGTGATGGATAGGTTACTGCACTATCATTTTCCAATCGATCCCAGGTAATATTATCAAGCGACCGCATATTTATCGCCATTTCATTAAAAACTTCTGATGGGTCTTTATAGTTCCAATCCAGCCCAACTCTTTTGGCGAGTTCAACCTCTATCCACCAATCAGCTTTAGCCAGTCCAGGCGGCACGACGGCAGGCCTAGCCATTTGCACCTGCCTGTTTGTATTTGTAACCGTTCCAGACTTCTCAGCAAATGCTGCAGCAGGTAAAATTACATCGGCATAATTTGCCGTCTCAGTTATAAATATATCTTGAACAACCAGATGTTCTAACTTTGCAAGAGCATCTCTCGCATGCTCAACATCTGGATCAGACATAGCAGGATTTTCACCTAATATATACATACCTTTGATCTTATTATCATGGACTGCATCCATTATTTCTGTGACAGTTAGACCCTTTTCAGCACTGAAATCTCCAGAATTCCAAACCGATGTAAACGAGTTTCTAACGCCCTGATCTGTCACGGTCTGATAATCAGGAAGAAACATTGGGATCAGCCCTGCATCTGAAGCACCTTGTACATTATTTTGCCCACGTAGTGGATGCAATCCAGTTCCTGGTCTGCCTATTTGTCCACTCATTAATGATAGAGATATCAAACACCTGCTGTTATCCGTACCATGAATATGTTGCGAGACACCCATCCCCCAAAAAATCATTGCAGCTTGCGCACCTGCAAATGTCCTAGCCACATCTCGCAAAACACCTGAATCTATACCGCATATCTCACTCATTTTTTCAGGAGGGAAGTTTTTCAAGTGGGCCTTTTCTGCCTCCCAATTTTCTGTATACGCTTCTATATATTGCTGATCGTAAAGCCCCTCTTCAACGATGACATGCATTATTGCATTAAGCATAGAAACATCCGCTCCAGGACGAAATTGAAGCATGTGACTTGCAAATCTTTTCAATGCCTGACCGCGCGGATCCATCACAATTAATTTTCCACCCCGCTTTGCAAACTGCTTGAAATAGGTAGCCGCAACTGGATGATTTTCTATCGGATTAGCACCTATTACTATCGCGACATCTGCATTTTCAATCTCATTAAACGTTGCCGTGACTGCAGCCGATCCAACATTTTCCATCAATGCTGCGACAGAGGATGCGTGGCACAATCTGGTGCAATGATCGACATTATTATGACCAAAACCTTGGCGAATGAACTTTTGAAACAAATAAGCTTCTTCATTGGTACATTTAGCACTTCCAAAACCCGCAACCGTCTGCCCTCCTTGGTTGTCTCTTAAGTCTCTTAAACCTTTTGCGGCAAAATCCAACGCTTCGTCCCAGGTTGCCTCTCGAAAAAAGTATGACCAGTTGCTAGGATCAACGTTTAGTCCCTTTTTGGGCGCGTCACTCCTTCTTATTAGTGGCTTTGTAAGCCGATGCTCATGATGTATGTAATCAAAACCAAATCGACCTTTAACACATAACCTTCCCTCATTCGCAGGGCCATTGATACCTTCCACAAACCGTATTTTATTGTCTTTGATTTTCAAGGAAACTTGACAGCCTACCCCGCAAAAAGGGCAAACGCTTTTCACTTCCTTATCGTAGTCTTTACTATCACCTATTTGACCTTCGCCCACCACTGACGACGGCATTAAGGCACCTGTAGGACAAGCCTGAACGCACTCACCACAGCCGACACAAGTCGAAGAACCCATTGAATCTGCCATATCAAATGTTGGGTAAGAGTTATGGCCACGCCCCGACATTCCGATAACATCATTTACTTGAACCTCGCGGCACGCGCGCACACACAAGCCACATTGAATGCATGCATCTAGACTAACCGACATTGCCACATGAGAGTCATCCAAAATTGGAATGCGATCCTGCTCTAGTCGTGGCAATCTACTTTCTTGTACATCGTTTAATTCAGCCATATCCCAGAAATGACTAGATTTGTCGTGTGCTACTTCTCTTTGAGGCTGATCAGCGACAAGCATTTCCACCACCATTTTCCTAGCAGCTTCAGCGCGCGGCGTCGCAGAATTGACCACCATTCCAACTTGTGGCTCTCGTATACAAGAAGCAGCAAGTGTCCTTTCTCCCTCTATTTCAACCATACACGCCCTACAATTTCCGTCTGGCCGGTATCCTGGTTTTGGTTTGTGGCACAAATATGGTATCGTTAGGCCTTGCCCATTCGCAACTTCCCAAATTGATTGACCTTTTTCTGCATAGACAGTCTCACCATCAAGTATAAATTCAATCTTTTCACTCATTGGTTATACCTCATCCGGGAAATGCCGTAATGTCAGCTTTATAGGATTTGAAGCGGCTTGACCTAATCCGCAAATTGAAGCGTCACCCATCGCATTACAGATTTCTGTTAGTAGCTCTGCATTCCACTTTGGCTCATCAAGTAGTTTGACCGCTTTTTCACACCCAACTCGGCATGGCGTACATTGCCCACAGCTTTCATCTTCAAAAAACCTGAGCATATTTAATGCGGCATCCCGAGGTTTGTCTGCTTGGGATAAAATAACTACGGCAGCAGACCCAATGAATGTGTCAAGAGACTGCAGTGTATCAAAATCCATTGGAACGTCATTAATTGATGCAGGCAAAAGGCCAGACGACGGACCCCCAGGCTGATACGCTTTAAAAGTATGGCCGTCTAACATTCCCCCGCAGGCGTCAATAATATCCAGGATAGTAGAACCAGATGGCAGAAGATGAACACCGGGATTTTTAACTCTGCCTGAAACTGAATAACTGCGCAGACCTACTCTACCATTTTTTTTCGTTCCAGAGAATATTTCACCACCTTCTCGACATATGCGCGCTATCCAATGCAACGTTTCGACATTGTGCACCAGGGTGGGTCTGCCGAATATTCCAACCTGCGCAACGAATGGCGGTCGATGACGCGGAATGCCGCGTTTCCCCTCAATACTCTCTATCATTGCGCTCTCTTCGCCACAAATGTATGCGCCAGCCCCGCGACGAAGGTCGATATAACCTTCTTTCACAATACCCGCCATTTCTAATTGTGTTATTTCATCTTTTAATATCCTGAGAACAGATGGATACTCATCCCTCATGTAAATATATGCTTTCTCAGCTTCAACAGCCCAAGCTGCAATTAGCATTCCCTCGAGAAATAAGTGTGGGGTGCGTTCTAGATAGTACCTGTCCTTAAACGTTCCCGGCTCTCCCTCATCTCCATTAACGGCGATATATCTTGGGCCCTCATTTGCTCTAACAAACTCCCATTTTTTCCCCGAAGGAAATCCCGCGCCTCCAAGCCCACGGAGACCAGCACCTAAGATTTCAGTCTGCACTTCCTTCCAGTCGCCTGATTTACGGAGGGATTTTAAAGTTTCGTATCCACCAGAAGAGACATACTCTGGAAACCTCTGATATTCTGGGATTGATGGATGCACGTTGTTATTTTCAATTGCCTCTGTGACCTTTTCCACAGTGGCCTCATCGATGTGAGCGTGTCCTAGCTCTAAGGCGGGCGCCGTATCACAACGGCCCATACATGGGGCACGTAAAACTCTTACTTCAGAAGGATTCAAACCATCTTCCAATTTTTTTTTCAGCGTACCAGCTCCGGCCAACATACAAGATAAGCTATCACAGACACGAATTGTCAATTTTGGAGGAGGCTGCTCGCCATCTTTCACAATATCAAAATGAGCATAGAACGATGTTACCTCATATACTTCTGCAGATGAAATTCTCATCTCTTCTGCCAAAGCCCGCATATGAGCTGTACTAATGCATTTAAATTTATCTTGTATTAAATGTAAATGCTCTATCAACAGATCCCGCTCGAGACTTTTACCCTTTAATAGGTCTTTTACTTCAGCCCAAGCGACGTCGTCTAGAGGCCTACCTTTTGTGTAAGCCCGCCCTTTACCCTTGCCGGACTTCCATATGCCTGATTCAATTTTTCCCATGCTCGGCCTACATATGTATACAATCGCAGAAATACAGATAATTTTTATAAATTCCAATACAAATAATTGAAGGTACGATTTGAAATGATTATAATGCCGACTTGACAGCTTTTCGAAGAGCTTCAACCATCGGCAGCACTGGGGATTGTTCTTTAATCGAAAGACCAACCGAGTGGGTCAGAACAGGACGGATCAAATCTAGTTGTTTGGTGGATTTTAAATCTAGAAATGTCTCCGCCACGCTGACAGGTGCGATTGTTGCAGCGTTACCCGCGGCAACCTGCGCCAAAACAGCGGTAAAATCACTGGCTTGAGTGACTATATTCGGGGAGATCCCTAATTCCAAGAAGTGCCGATCTAGTAGCTGGCGGTTTTTCATATTTTGAGTCAAAAGGCATAAAGGAACCTGCACGACTTCTGCCCATGTAATTTGCTTTTCCCTAGAAACCATAAGCGACCTAGGCGCAATGAAAACATATCTCTCTTCGTAAAGTTTTACTGTAGTATCTGGATCTCCATTCTCGAAGTAAAGTATTCCTGCGTCTAGTGAAAAATTATTTAGCTTACGTACGATTTGGTGAGTGGATTCGGAATAAATCTCTATAGATAGATTAGGGTGCTTTTCTCGAAGTTTTGCTGAGACACGGGCAGCAAATGGCATTGCCGTGGGTATTACTCCAAGCGACAATGTACCGTTCAGATCGTTTTTAAGTGAAGCGATCTCCTGCCGCATGCCTTCCTCATCAGCCAAAAGCTTTCGGGCCCATTTCAGCACTACTTCACCCTCTGTAGTAAACCCCTGAAAGCTATTACCGCGACGCACCAAAGGTAGTTTGAGACGCTCTTCTAATTTTCTAATTCGGGTCGAAAAAGCAGGCTGTGAAATATTACAGTCCGTTGCAGACCTTGAGAAATTTCTTGTCCTGGACAACGACACCAGCATTTGTAAATCTCGAAGTTCAGCCATAGATTTCCTAAGTCACCTATATAAGAGGTATATTTTAAAGCTGCCTAGAAACATTGCGATAGCAGGAAGATCATCACACGGCTTAGCAGTCAGTCTCGCCGATCCCAAAAATAGTTTTAAGTACTCGGCACGTCAATAGGCTCTTTCCATTTCTAAAGCTAACAAAATAAAAAAATCAGCTGAATACAGGTGTTCCTAACATCGTATTTATTTTTCGACTTAAATTCTGAAGTCAGACTTTTGATATAAATATATAAATAAAAAACTGCAGCGAGAAGAGCTGCAGTTTTTACTTTTTCAATCAACTAAGAGTTAGAAAAAATAATATTTTTAGTCTTTAGTCGATAAAAATGAATCCGGTGTCGGGTCATCCGCAAGTTTAGACTCAGCAGGGAGAAATTCACCCAACCACATGAGCGCAACTATAAAAACCACTGGCACTCCGACCAATGCCCCACCAAGTAGGGAACCAGAAAACATCTGCCCAAATATTTGAGCAATCGACATTTCCCTATCCCAACCAACTTTCGTATCTTTACTATCCATTTTGATTACCTCAATTCATTGGGGCATAGCCGTGAAGCTGAGCCCAATAGTACCAATTGTCTACAACAGTGCCAGTCAGAAGTATTCCGATGCCTCCGGTGATTGGAACCAAAATTGCGAACCACCAAGCCCACCGATGAATACCCTCCATCGAGGCATTAAAGCCCATGGTCCATCGCCAAAACAAAGCAGCACGCTCGGATGCTGTACCACGATCGGCAATTTGCTCTAATTCTCTATCACCACCGAATCTAGAGACCGCTAAAATCGTCGCCCCATGCATGGCGAACAATAATGCTGATCCATACAGGAATGCGATACACAAAGCGTGGAAAGGATTATAAAAAAGATTACCATACACCACGGAAAAGTTCATCGTCCAGTCAAGATGACTAAAAATTCCGTATGGGACAGCCTCAGACCAACTACCCATTAAGACCGGTCGAATTAAACCAAGAACTAGGAAAAGCCATATTGCGGCGCCAAAGGCGTAGAATACGTGCTTACCCATTTTAAGCTGCCTCGCTAGCTCATAAGATCTCAGCCACCATGAAAGCACTGAAACAAGTAGAAAGAAACTCGCGATTAGCCACAAACCACCCTCTTTCATTGGAGGCATACTCAAACCGTATTCTTCGGCCGGTGGCTCCAAAGAAAAGTAAAATAAATCGCGTAGGAATATCACTGGATTATAATCAGCCTGCGCCCAATAACTTGCGCCAACTATTACAAACCAAATCAACCCTGTAGCGAGACCTACTACACCAAAAGAACCTAGATAGATCGGACCAAGTTGAGCATTTCCAAACCAACCTAACAATTTCGAAAATCGAGCTGAATTTGTCCTATCATTGAGAGGCACACCCTCTTCAACTCCCATCTCAGGTGGTCCTTGAACCTGCACCTGTGTAAAAATATTCTGATACTCAACCATTTACGCCTCCCTCAATATCTACCCACATAGGGAGATCTACATACCAAAACCACCATTCAGACCATGCATCGAACCAAACTGTGCCGGAGATGACGATACATATCGCAGACCAGATTACTGCATTAAGTGCGAGAAGCAGTCCAAGACGGTGGATGCCTAGCGGCCCAATAGAATAACCTATAAAATCACGAAAAAAGGTATCTTCATGATCCGGTGAGCGCATTTCGTTTCCTTTTTCTGGATTGGCTGCTGAAAGAATTAGCGAGCCGTGCAACGCCAATGCTAAAGTCGTTGTGAAAAATAAACTTACAGCAATCATATGGGCTGGATTATAGTGAAAATTACCGTAGGCATAACCAACGTTATTGACCCAATCTAGATGTGACCAAATTCCATATGGAAAGCCATGGCCCCACGCACCCATTAATACAGGGCGAATTACAACAAGTGTGGTGTAAGCGAAAATTGCAACAGCAAATGCGACTGGTACATGTAAACCCATTCCTAGCTTTCTCGAAATCTCAACCTCACGTAGAGCCCATGAAATAAATGCACCGTGAGCACAAATTGTAATTAATTGCCAGAGACCACCCTCTTTTAGAGGCGCAAAGCCCAGACCAACGTCAAGATCTGGTGGTTCAATTGAAATAAGCCATGGGTTCCAGGTATCACCAATAGCTGCACCATAAAAAACTAGAATTGTTCCAAGTAAAGCGAAAAAAACCACCGAGAGCCCCCAGAAGCCCACATAAAATGGGCCAACCCAAAAGTCGCAAAGGTCACCTCCTACTAAGGTACCACCGCGAACTCGATATTTCTTTTCAAAAGATAAAAGAGCCATAAATTATCCTTCTCTTCCGTAGGTATACCTGTCTTACCAACATCTTTGTTTGAGCCTCCAATGTATTTTTACATGAAAGCGCGTGAATCACAGGTAGATTCCCTCTGTTCCGAGGATAAAAAAAGAAATAAATATGTCAATTAAAATTTACAGTGTGTAAGGTTATATTTACACTAGTGCCCTAATATATCACGGAATACTAAAATATTATCTTCCCCAAAAGCCATTAAATCTACTTCTTTTTCCGATGAGGGATCGAAAATACTTATACGCCCATTATCTTTTTTTTGTAGAATTAAAGGGCCGGATTTATCTATATTTCTTTTAATCCGATCTCTATTTATGACTCTTAAGATCGTAGAAACAAATGTTTCTTTGCCTTTTGGATACTCGACTAAGACAGCGCCCTTTTCATTTAAAATTCTAGTTTCCAAATCATCACTTTCTTCAATGTAAATCATTTTACTAGAAATAATAGAGCTATTGGAAGACACGTTTATTGGCTCAAATTTAAAAACCTGAAAGCCAATTACAAATACAATCGATGCAACCATTGTAGCAGGAACCAGCCATTGAGGCTTGAGAGACTGTAATATCTTCGGAGCATTACCCACGAGACTACCCCGTTAAATTTAGTAAAGTTATCAATTCTACCAAAACAAATATCCACAAGATGACTGGCTGGCGTTTCTAATCAGGACATAGTTGAGTACCTTCTTAAAAGATGGCTGGCAATGTCTAATAGTTATTTTGCTCTTAGCATTAAGAGCCATTTTAAGATGTCGCTTGTAACTATCTTTGTCAATTGCAATTTAGATTGCGAAAATATATCCAAATTAACCTATTGAAATCCACACAAAGGGTGCTTTATTGTAGATTAACTCAAGGTCAGCGAAATAGTACATCTCTATCAATGCCAGCGCCTTTAGTAAACATATTGAGTGTAAAATGGCCTAAATCTGTTTAATTTTGGTGGGTCAAAACTTTGTAATGGAGAAATAAATGTTCAAAAAAATGTCAAAAAGAGAATTTATCGCAGTATCTGCGGCATTAACAGGCTCATTACTCATGTCAAAAACAGCAATGGGATCTACCAAATATGAAGTCCTAATGCTTAATAAAGACCCTAATAATTCTAAAAATAAGATGATTTTCTCACCACATTTATTAAAAGTTCAAGTGGGTGATGAAGTAAGCTTTATACCTTCTGACAAAGGGCATAATAGCGAAATCATTAAAGGAATGTTGCCGACAGGTGCTGAAAAGTGGAAGGGTAAGATCAACAAACAAGTTGATGTTGTTTTTGATGTGCCAGGTTTTTACGGTTATCAATGCAAACCTCATGCCAATATGGGTATGATAGGTCTTATCGTTGTCGAAGGTGACGGGATGCTTGATAATCTCGAGGAAGCCAGGTCTGTCAAACATAGAGGAAAAGCCAAAAAGGCTTGGAAAGCTTTGTGGGAAGAAGCAGATGCTGCGGGTTTTACAGCTTAATGCTCCCGTCAAACTGCAGGTCGCTAACAATGATTACTATTCTGCAGCGATAGTATAACAGGTTTTTTGATTTTAAATATTTAAGAGCGAATATTAATTCGCTCTTATTAACCAAGCACTACTTTTGTGACATTACTGATAACTCAAAGGAATTATCGTTAAAAGTTCCCGTTTGATCATTAGTAAAAATTGATTAAATCTAATCCTTTCTAGTCAAGAACAACTACAGATGCTTTATGGAAGATTTAGAAAGGCACATCATGATTTTACCATTTCAGTATTCTTAGCAAGAAAACTATTCCATAGGTTATAGAGAATAATTTAAGAGGTTAGGCGTTTCAGAATGTTACCAATAAGGGATCATAATCCATCTGGGCGGACACCCTACGTTACCTACTCGATAATTTCTATTAACTGCGTTATATTTTTTAGCTATTGGGGAAATATAAACGATCCTCAAATTATAAACGAATTTTTTTCATCATGGGCTCTAATTCCATATAATCTTACTCAAGGCGAAGGTTTATTAACTTTAATAACATCAATTTTTCTGCATGCTGGCATCCTACACCTCGCAGGAAACATGTTATTTTTGCATATTTTTGGTGATAACCTCGAAGATCAAATGGGGCACCTAGGCTTCCTAGTTTTTTATTTACTTAGTGGGATTGGAGCCAGTATTATTTATTACCTAACCGCACCTCTTTCACCAATACCACTTGTCGGAGCGTCAGGAGCAATAGCTGGCGTGATGGGAGGGTACCTTCTATTATACCCTAAGGCACGCGTAGATGTAGTATTCTTCATCTTCATATTTTTTAAAATTTTTTCTTTGCGAGCGTGGCTAGTTCTTGGCGTGTGGTTTTTCCTGCAATTGGCAAATGGAACTATTTTAATGTCGGGTCAAAGCGGTGTAGCTTATTGGGCGCATATTGGCGGGTTTCTTGTCGGAAGTATTCTTTGCTTGCCAACTTTTTTTAAATTAGGTGGTTTTAAGTTCTGGATATATAGTAGCGGCCACCCACCCTATCCTGAGGCTGATTATGAAATGGTTAAGTCGGCAATCCCAAAGGTAAAGTCAAGTCTTAGCAAAAAATCGCCCTGGACCTAATTTACTGCTTAATTATTCTTACAAATTCATTAAATTGGGCATCATTTGCACAAATTACATTACCCAATTCATGCGGCTCTACAGTGCTATCGTCAAGCGACTCTACAAGAGCTCCAGCCTCTCGGGCAATGATTACACCTGCAGCTATATCCCATGATTGTAACCCACGCTCCCAATATCCGTCATATCTCCCCGCAGCAACATATGCTAAGTCAAGAGCTGCGCTGCCAAGGCGGCGGACACCTGCACAAAAAGGCATAAGATTTTTCAGCTGCTGTGTCGTGGAAGGAAGATCAATTACAGAGTCAGCAAATGGAATGCCCGTCGCATAAAGACTGTCAGAAACTTGCGACCTTGAGGACACTCGAAGTCTTTCATCATTCATACTTGGACCATTCATCCAAGCTCCAGTACCTTTTTCAGCGAAAAAAAGTTCATCTTTTGCCGCGTCAAAGATCACTCCAGAGATTATTTTTCCCTTATGCTCGAGGGCAATTGATACTGCCCAGTGAGGAAGACCGTGAAGAAAATTAGTGGTTCCATCCAATGGATCAACTATCCAACGACGTGTTGGATCGTCTCCGTTGAGAACACCTGTTTCTTCACCTAACCAACCATAAGTAGGTCGAGCTTCTGTCAAGATTTCTCTAATAATACCTTCAGCAGCTGTATCAGCTCTTGATACAAAATCTCCTGCCCCTTTGCGTGAAACCTGCAAGTTTTCAACTTCTTTGAAATCTTTCACAAGAGAACGCCCGGCTCTGCGGGCAGCTTTTATCATTGTATTAAGATTTGCACTACCCGGCATTTCTACTCTTTCCGCTAAGCGTGTGCTCGCTATACTTGCGTTTTAGAGGATTGCCAAGGCCTGATAATACTATTTTCTCTTTACAATTTGGGAAAGTGTTACGTGAAGATAGAATGAATCCAAACACCACCAACTGCCGAGAGGGCCGTTAAAAGAGCGCCCCAGGACAAATCTATTGCGACCATTCTTCTTCGCCAACCTTTGAGGGTTGCAAAGTTAGTGAATTCGTACGTCCCATATGCCATAGCACCCAGCACCAGACCTGCAACAAATGCTTGTAACATACTTCCACCGTTTGCAGCAGGTAGAGCAACAAAGAAAACTATTCCAGCAACATAAAGTAAATAAAATACCCCGGCTGCTCCCATTCTTGGGGCCTCGAGCATCATATGACCAATATGCTTGGAAAATAATGGATGTAAAACACGCTTTAACATTACTACGTCTAAAGCGAGAAACACTAAAGCTGTGGCTGTATATAGTATAATTAACGACATAACTACTCCTGGCTAAGGTTCTATACGGTCCAACTTCCCAATTGGATCAAAGTCAACTTTTGATTGTACCTAAAGATAGGACTAATTAACAAAAAGAAAAGGCTAATTAACCCGAGCGAATGCTAATCTTAAAAAACTCCACCGTTATGCAGAATATTTAAATGGTTGGGACTTAAATAACCCCTATGCAGTTGATGACCAAAAAGTTTTCACCAAACACAAAAGAAATAGGCTAGAGATTATTTTATCTAGTTTTCAATCTGAGTGCGTGTGCTTATGCTTATGGGTCTTAGAGTTCTTGTGTGTGTGGGTATGTGAGTGCGATCTTGAAGTTGATCTTTTCTTTAAATGTATCGGAATCTCTAAATCAATTGACCCAGCAGTTTCAAATATAAGAGTCAAAGATATTGCCTCACCATCAACAAAAGGCTGAGATAGCCCCATGAACATAATATGGTCACCACCTCTTTCAAGCTTGAGCACTCCATTGCCCGAAACAACAAACCCTTCTTCAACGCGGCGCATTTTCATCACACCGTCATCACCCTTAATGTGAGTATGTAATTCAACCTTTTTGGCTACATCTGATTTTACATCGAGCAAGCGGTCGCCCAGTGAAGATGTATTCCTTATTTCCATAAAAGCCGCTGCCGATTTTGCCAATTTCGAAGAAGCACGCACATATGCGTCATCAACCGATATTGTCTCTGCACTCGCTACCCAGGGAGTAAGCAATACTATTACAAAAAAAATCAATTTGTTGTAAAAATAGCGAACTCCTTTAAAGCATTCTAACATCATAGCACGTAAGTTAAGCTTCCGGCGCTTGGCTTTTCACAACTTCTTTTTTAATTTTCAAAGCATTGTCAGATAATTCAGAGTCTTTTGCCTTGAGAAGGAAAGCATCCAGTCCCCCTCGATGATCTACACTCCGAAGAGCTGCTGCCGTAATGCGCATCTTGAAACCACGTCCCAGAGATTCCGACTGTAAAGTGACGTCATTCAGATTCGGTAAGAACCTGCGCTTTGTTTTGTTGTTGGCATGACTTACATTATTGCCTGTCATGGGGCCTTTACCGGTTAGTTCACAGCGGCGTGACATATCGAATTCCTTGTTCCTTCAAACTAATTTACTAAAATACAAATTAATTTTATTAAATGCAGATTCTTTTAGCTCTAATTTGATGTGCTTCTAAGTTTAAAGTTAGGGATCGTCAAGCACTGCAGCTTAATATTATAGCAAAGTCAGTTTACCTATTATTACATAGAGAAACACCCAAATCAGAAATCCTAAAATTTAATCTGTTTCAACTATACATTTTTTTAAAATCTTTTGAGCAGCCGCTGAAGGATAGATTTCCCCATCGTCAACCATATTCATTAATAATGAAATTTCTTCCTTAATTTCTTCCTTATCAAGCATTGATAAAAGCCCTTGGCGAATTTCTTCTTTGAACCAAAATCGCGATTGAGCTTTTCTATTATGATCAAACCATCCGTCTGACTTCCTCCAATCTACAAGTTGTTCAATCTTGCTCCAAGCATCTGCTAATCCAACTTCCTCCAAGGCAGATATGGTCATTGCAAGAGGAAAACCCTCCGGGTCGTGACGCCGTTTTCGTAGAAGCATCAATGAGCTCGCATAATCTGAACAAGTTCTTGACGCCACGGCTTTGAGATCACCATCCGCCTTATTCACAAGAATTAAATCTGCTATTTCCATTATACCTCTTTTAACGCCCTGAAGCTCATCACCTCCAGCTGGGGCAATAAGAAGTAAAAAAACATCAGATATTTCTGAAACTATAGTTTCAGATTGCCCTACGCCCACTGTTTCGATGAAGATAACATCAAATCCAGCTGCTTCACAAATTGTAACGGCCTCTCTCGATCTTTTCGCTACGCCGCCCAGATGAGTTTGGCTTGGAGAGGGCCTGATAAAAGCATTTGGTTCCCTTGCCAACCTTTCCATCCTGGTTTTATCCCCTAAAATAGAACCGCCTGATCTGACTGAACTGGGATCGACTGCAAGAACAGCGACCCTTAATCCTTCCCCTGTAAGATATGTCCCAAAACTTTCAATAAAAGTAGATTTGCCTACTCCCGGCGTTCCTGAAAGTCCGATACGAATGGCTTTTTTATTGGATAACCTAAGTTTATCCATCAATTCCATTGCTTGAATGCGATGATCTTCTCTTGAGCTTTCAATCAACGTAATAGCTTGAGACAATGCGCGGCGATCCGCATTCATAACGCTTTTAGCTAATTCGGCAATATTTTCCATACCGTCCATCATATTAAAGATTTAAAAGGCCACCTGTTGACCTTTACAGCAAATTTTTGCCTAGATGAAGATACAACTAGAAGAAGTTTAAAATATCTATGTAGGATAAGATTATTGAGGATTATTCTGACAGCCTGTTTTCTTATAGTGTTCAATTCACCAGAATACTCTTATAGCAAAACACAGCAGCATGTTTTTGATGTATACATACTCGGCCTGAAATTAGGCAGGCTCAATTATGCTATTGAAGTTAAAAATGATCTATATAGCGCGGCTGGGAACCTGCGCTCGACAGGCATTTTTTCAGCAATTTCCAAATATTCCTTTGAAGCATCATCAAAGGGAAAAGTAGAGAGCGGTTTATTTAAACCCAATTACTATGCTGAGAGATCAGATACCGGGCGGCGAAAAGAAGAAAAAACAATGCAATATTCGAAGCATGGTATTGAATTAAATACAAAAAAAACTCCACAACCTTATTGGCAAGATCCTGATCATCAGTTGGACACATTAGACCCAATGAGCTCAATAGTTTACATTTTAAGGGATCAAAAAGAAGCAAATATCTGTCGGCAAAACTTTGCAATGTTTGATGGTATAAGGCGGGTTAAAATAAAATTTACACATGGTGAGAAAGCATCTGACGGTCACTTTAAATGCCATGGCGTTTATACGCGCATTGGTGGTTATTCACAAAAAGAATTGAAAGATGGAACGAATTTTCCATTTAATGTGAACTACAAAATCAACAGTGCAGTTTACAAAGTGGTCGCTTTTGAAATTACAACAAACCGTGGGCGTGCCAAATTTGTGCGTAAATAGATCTTGAACGACTTACTTCCGATACATAATGTGATAACGCAGCTACAAGAAGCCATTACAGTTAGAAAACGCGCTGTGATTGTGGCTCCTCCGGGAGCCGGGAAAACAACCATTATTCCGTTGAAATTACTGGATAACCCAAACATTAATGGACAAATTATTATTTTAGAGCCTAGAAGACTCGCAGTACGTGCAGCAGCTAGTCAAATGGCAGCGATACTCAATGAAAGCATTGGAGAAACAGTCGGCTTTAAGATTAAAGGGCTTACTAAGGTCAGCAAACAAACTCGCATAGTAGTTATGACCGAAGGCATACTAATCAGGATGATCCAATCCGATCCAAGTTTATCCAACGTCGGTTGTATTATCTTTGATGAATTCCATGAACGATCAATTAATGCAGACTTAGGCCTCGCACTGAGCTTACAGCTCGCAGAAATTTTAAGGAGTGACTTAAGTATAGTAGTCATGTCTGCTACTCTGGATGTTGGTCCTGTTTCTGACTTATTGGAAACGAAAGCTCCAATTATCTCGGACGGTCGAGCTTATCATGTCAATTGCAAGTACTTATCCCGCCCAAAATCAAAAAATGATAGGGTATGGGAAAGCTTTTCCAAACTTGTTTCTGATGCGTTTGAAATGACAGAAGGAGGTATTCTCGCATTTTTGCCAGGAGAGGCCGAAATAAGAGCAACAGAAAAGCTCTTAAAAGAAAAGTTGCCCAAAACAGCAATTATAATGCCACTTTATGGCTCACTACCTTTCGAACAGCAGAACAAAATATTAGAGCCATTGAAAAACGCAACATTGCGTAAAGTTGTTCTCTCAACTTCAATTGCAGAGACATCTCTTACAATTTCAGGAATTAAAGTAGTCGTGGATAGCGGTTACACCCGGCGCTCTCACTATGACCCCAATAGTGGAATGTCTAGGCTAATCACGCAAAAAATTTCTAAAGCCGAAGCAAATCAGCGTATGGGCAGAGCAGGACGTGTCGCTTCAGGTTGGTGTTATCGAAATTGGGCAGCAAGTGAGGAAGGTGGAATGTTAGAATTTCCTCCCAGTGAAATTGAAATTTCTGACCTTAGTAATTTTGCTCTAGAACTTTCCCTGTGGGGTTCAAAAACAGAGAGTATGAAATTTTTAACAAAACCAGAGCCAAATCGTTTAGCAAAAGCGCACGAATTACTAAATCAACTGGGCGCGATTTCAGGCCAAAACAAAATTACGCCACATGGTCGAGAAATCGCAAAATTTCCTTGCCATGTGCGTTTAGCGCACATGCTTAATAAAGCAGGAAAAAAATCTGCTATTATCGCTTCTTTGTTGCAAAATAGAGATATTATTTTCGATAAAAATAATTCTGACTTTCAAATGCGTTTGAATAAATTTGATGATGATTTTTATTCTGGCGAAATAATTACGGGTTTATACTCAAAAATAAAGATTGATCTTAAAGTCCTTGAAAAACTGGTGAAGCACGAGAATGCTTTTAGCTCAGCTCAGAGTTTGGCACTGGCATTCCCTGACCGGATAGGCAAGAAAAGAGATGGGTCGAATTCAAAATATATTTTGTCTAATGGAAAGGGAGCATACGTTAATAAAGATGATCCGCTGAGCAGAAAGAAATACATTGTAGCAGTAGATATGGATGGCGATCAAAAAGACGCAAAAATTAGATTAGGCATAGAAATCTCAGAAAACGAAATACGAGAACTTTTTGCAGACACGATCGTTTGGCAAGAAACGTGTTATTGGTCAACACGTGAAAAGCGTTTAAAGGCAATTAGAACGGAAGTTCTCGGAAAAGTTTCACTTAAATCACAGACTTGGACCAATCCACCAACTGAAAAAATTTCGTCAGCAATTCTTGAGGGAATCAAGGATTTAGGGTTTAATTTTGGCCCAGCGGAAGAGCAATTCATCGCCAGAGTCAAAATTGGTGGTGAAGGTTATCCTAATATGGAGATAAGTCATTTACAGGAGACAGCAAAAGAATGGCTAACACCATTCATAAAAAATATAAAAACTGCTGACGATTGGAAGAAATTTGATTGCCTGCCAGCCCTAAGAAATTTACTTAATTGGAGGCAGCTCAGCAAATTAGACGAGATTGTCCCAAAGCACTTTGTCAGTCCGTTGGGTCGAAAATTGTCTATAGATTACTTAGGACAACACCCCTCCGTAGAATTACGTATGCAAGAGCTTTTTGGACAGAAATCACACCCAATGATCAAAAAAAAGCCACTTCTTTTAACGCTTTTATCACCGGCAGGAAAGCCACTTCAAAAAACGATGGACCTACCAAACTTTTGGAAAACAAGCTATCTAGAAATTAGGAAAGAAATGCGGGGAAGATATCCAAAACACTCTTGGCCAGAAAGACCTGAAAACGAAAAACCAACCATTAAAGTTAAGTCTAAATAATAAAAGTTTAGCTAAAGGGCTCCTCTGGATATGCAACAGAAGTTAAATACAAACCATCCGGGGGGCTAACTGGGCCACAGGCAGTCCGATCTTTCGCTGATAAAGCTTCGCGGACATTCTGCGGCGACCAAGCTCCTGCTCCAACTCTTTCAAGGGTGCCAACAAAACTTCTTACTTGATTATGTAAAAAACTCCGGGCTCTTAAAATGAATCGTATCTCTACTCCATGAGTCAAAGCTATCTTTCTAACGTTTAATTCATCTAGCGTTTTGATTGGACTACTGGCTTGGCATATTGACGACCTAAAAGTTGTGAAGTCATGTTTTCCCAACAAATAGTTGGCAGCTATTTGCATAGCACCAACATCCAAATCATGTTTTAAATGCCAAACTAGTCCATTTTCATGGGTGAGCGGGGCGCGCCGGCATACTATGCGAAACTCATAGTGCCTTCCAACAGCGGAAAATCGAGCATGCCAACTCTCATGAACCTGTGCGCATGAAACAATTGAAATTGGGCTTGGCTTTAATTGAAAATTTAACGCCTCAGAAAGACGAAAAGGATCCCAGTCTTTTACCAAATCACAATGTGCAACTTGCCCAACTGCATGGACCCCCGCATCAGTTCTGCCAGCAGCCACAACAGTGTGATCTCCTGGCTCTAAAATAGCCAGTGCCCGTTCAATATTACCTTGGACCGACGGAAGTTTTGACTGTCGCTGCCAGCCGACAAATGGCCCCCCGTGGTATTCCACTTTTAAAGCATATCTTGGCATTTACAAAGATCACTTGCTCTCTAAATCTAACAATAACTGAGGTGTATTAAATTAAATAAATATCAATCTCAAGTTACAATAAGCCCACGATTAACTGGTTCTGTTAAGTGTATTTACATCTACAAAGAAAAACCCCAAGTTTAATTTATTTATTTTAAAGGGCAAACTTTACCTAAAACTCCCCGCCAAGAAAAGTCTTCTAACTCCATGCCCAGAATGCGATCTGGATTGGTTGGCGGCGGGAATATAATCCCATCCACCTTTCGAAAACCAAATCTTCTATAATAGATTTCGTCACCAACCATTAAAACACGCTTCCATTTCAATTCCCTTGCCCTTTTGATGCTATTTTTAATTAGAGCAGCGCCAAGACCCTCGCCTTGATAGGTGGGATGTACCGCAATTGGCCCAAGAAATAGAATCCTTTTTTTGTCAATTTCTGCTGGCCAATATCTTATTGCGCCTACTAAAAGATTTTCTTCACTTTTTGCAATGAGGCATAAATCCTTGATAGGAGAATAGCCTTCTCTCAACCTGTAGGACGACAATGCAAAGCGACTGGGAGTAAAACAGAGGTCAAATAGAGCCTCAACATCCCAATAATCTTCTTTTTTCTCATTACGAAGCTCGAACAACTGCAAACCTTATCAGAATTCTAAAATCTTTTTATATTTGCCCTCTGTACCTGTGAGCTACAGGATTTTACAATCCATAATAGTCTTATCATTAAGATCTAGCCCAGCAATGCCGAGGTAGATACCTTCGGGAATAGCTTGTAGTTTCATTCTTTTAGAAGTCTTATTAATCCTTAAATAATATATAACACTTGCTCCTATTTCGTTTCCTTTAAAATCTTTCAAAGTTGATGAGTGTATGATCTCGCCCCATTGAATGATTAGTTTTGATAAACGTTTATGCTCTTCTACATTGCCCGAATGAAAACCTGCATTGGCCGATATTGGAAGCAATAATGCCAGAACAAATATCTTTATAAGCCTAAACATCACCAATAAACTTCTACATCCTTATGGCTGTTCTTATTAACTGCTGATCCTGTTTGAGCCAAAATAGACTTACCAACATAGACTAGACGCATTTGGCTGTTGCCTTGAAAACCACACTTAGTACATCTGGCTCTTCCTAAAACTTCATCAGACGTAATATTATCACCGTAGTGGTTTAGCAAAGAAGTCACTGGAACCATCGCATTATGTTTGCAATGGTTGCACTCTATGTAGAAGTGGTGGCTCTTGTTTCGTTTCAACTGAATCATTGATATAGATTATAGAGATTCGGCAGTTTAGAACAGAACCTAGTTTACGTTTTGCGTATATAATCTCACCCCACACCTTGCTAGAAAAGAACCGTAAAGTTCGTATTGTATGACTTGGTATTAGGTCAGACATACTTTGTACAACGACAGGTGCTTTGCTTTTTGTAGGGGTGGGAATGCGCCAGCGGGGGTGTACTGATATGTATATATAGCCCCTGCCACAGATGGCTGTTGCTTTGGGGAGTTACTGGTTAATTTATAACTACTGCTATCCTTGCTAATCACTTT
>CACPPZ010000010.1 GCA_902635985.1 Paracoccaceae bacterium | reverse complement strand
ATATCCCAGCCCTTCAAGGTGCGGAGATCTGTAATTCCGTTAAATCCACCAATGTAGCCAGCATTACCAATTATTAGAATACTTAGTAGGGCAGCCATAGACTGAGTAATAATTGCAAAGTAAACACCACCAACCCGATTTCTGAACATCACGTAGCCAAAAAAGAAAGCTATTATTGCCGGAACAGTTAGTATCATTATTATTGTGAGTATCAGACTGTGAGAAAATCCCCAGAAAATTGGAATTTCCGTCATAGAAGCCCAATCCATAAAATCTGGAATTCCAGGCGTTGATTGAACAATACAAACACCTGTCTCCTGAAGTTCTCGGGTACAGCCAATGTCTGCTTGAGCGGCTTCCAACTTTAAGTGCATAGCCATTAAATAACCACCAACCCCAAAAAACACACCTTGGCCCAAGCTTAAAATTCCCCCCGCTCCCCAACAAATCACCAGACCGACAGCGACAAATGCAAAAGTAAGATACTTCCCAACCAAATTTAGACGAAAAACATCTAAAAATGTTGGAAATATCACTAATAATAAAACTGCTAAGACCAAGAAATGATACTTAGTATCGCCTGTAAGAATTTTATTCATACTGCATACCTCCCTATCGGCGAATCTTCACGGCAAACAAGCCTTGTGGACGAACCATTAGAATTCCTATCACGATTAATAGGGTCCAAACTTTTGCCATGGATCCAGTGATGAAAAACTCCAAAGTTGACTGAGTTTGAGAAATAGCGAAGGCCGATGCCACTGTACCTAACAAACTGCCAGCACCTCCGAAAACCACAACTAGAAAGGTATCCACAATGTAGTGCTGACCAGCATCTGGAGCAGTTGAACTAATCATCGTAAACGCACTTCCAGCTATGCCCGCGATACCGCAACCTACAGCAAAAGTTGTACGGTCCGTTCTAGCAGTATTTATACCGACGGCTCCCGCCATCTCTCTATTCTGAACCACTGCTCTAACATGTTTTCCCCAAACTGAACGCAACATCAAGTACATGACTACAATTGTAAGTGCGATTGTTATAGCCATAACAACCAAGCCATAAATCTGTATATCAATCATGTCCGTAACTGCGACTGAGCCCATCATCCACTCTGGCTTCACAACTCCAACTTCGCGCGTTCCGAACACAACCCTAATGCTTTGCTGCAAAATCAAACTAATACCCCAAGTGGCTAAAAGGGTATCTAGCGGACGCCTGTATAGGTGACGAACTACTAAAAACTCAACACAACCACCCATTATCGCAGTGAATATAAAGGCGACCGCCATGGCTACAAAGAAATAAATATTCATTAACCCGGGCGCAAATTCGATAAATAGTAATTGCATGATGTAAGTAATATACATACCCATCATCATAAATTCGCCATGAGCCATGTTTATGACCCCAAGTTGGCCAAATATTATGGCCAGGCCAAGCCCCATCAATACGAAAACTGAAAACAAAATTAAGCCAGCAAAACCCTGCATGGCAACAATTGATCCCAACTCTCCAAACGTATATCCTAACATCTTCTTGCCTTCCACTCGAGATCTGATTTTTTCAGAAGTAATTTTTATATCTTGATATTCTAAGTTAACCAGAGCACGCACTTACGTGCCTGCTCCGGTTAGTGAAGCTACATTGATTATTGGTAACCCTCTGGGAATGGATCAGGCTCCATTAACTCAGACTCGTGGACAACATCAAACTGCCCGTCCATCCTTGCACGTCCAACTCTTAGTTTGCTGTACAAGTGATGGTTTGTTTCATGAATTCTGACATAGCCCTCTGGCGCATTAGCCATTTCTATTCCAGGATTAACTTCCTTAATCCTGTCAATATCAAAGCTGCCAGCTTTCTCTACTGCCATTTTCCATAACCATGGACCAAGGTAAGCGTTATTTGTAACATCGCCTATTACGATATCGTCTCCCCACATTTCCTTGAACTCCTCAACAAATTTTTTGTTGTTAGGATTATCTAAACTTTGGAAATATTTGGCAAACATGTAAGTACCGTGAATGTTCTCGCCACCTATACCACGAACCTCATCTTCAGTTGCTGAGATGGTGATCACAGTTTGTTTTGTTAAATCAACACCAGCACCCGTCATTTGCTTGTAGAATGCAACGTTTGAACCCCCAACAACTATTGAGAATATCACGTCTGGCTTTTTCAGCTTCATCTTGTTTATAACAGAGTTAAACTGCGTATGACCTAAAGGATAATACTGTTCACCGATAACCTTGAGATTGTAAACGTTTTCGATGTGCTTCCTTGCAATCTTGAATGAGGTTCTAGGCCAGATATAGTCAGAACCAACAAAGTAAAAAGTTTTTGGCTTTTTCTCCGCAACAACCCAGTCAATTCCAGCTAAAATCTGCTGAGTTGCTTCTTGACCAGTGTATACAACATTTCTTGATGCCTCTAGCCCTTCGTACATTGTCGGGTAGTATAGCATGTTGTTATACTGTTCAAAAACGGGCAAAACAGCTTTTCTTGATGCTGAAGTCCAACAACCCATTACAGCGGCCACTTTGTCATTTACTATTAATTTTTTAGCTTTTTCTGCAAAGTTTGGCCAATCAGTTGCTCCATCTTCCTGAATCCACTCGATCTTTCTACCCAAAACCCCGCCAGCGTCATTAATTTGCTTTATAGCCAGCTTTTCAGCTTGGACCGAACCGGACTCACTAATTGCCATAGAACCCGTGATGGAATGCAAGATTCCAATTGTTACGGTATCATCTGTAACAGCCAATCCCGTGGTATTTACCTTGGATGTTGGCCATTTTTCGAGATGTGAATTAGCCCAAGCAGTGGCATTCAACGCGGCTAACGCTGGTATCACGGCTAGGCTAAATACAACCCCCCGTCTAAAAAGTTTCTTCATGTTTCACTCCTCCCAAGAGTTAGTGTCTCAGTAGGCACGCAGGTCCATGGAGAAAATATAGGGGTGGATTAATTTAACGGGAATAATCCAAAAATCTCCAAAGACCTGGGCTACTAATAAAAAAATATCATGAAAGTTAAATGCTCGGGATACGTCAATTAACGATACGTCATTTGACGTAGGCATATTAAAAATGGATAATGCTATAAAGATATCATCATTTACATCTCGGAAAAGTTGCCGAGTTAAGAGTAAGCTGGGACCTCAAATTAAACCTAGCTGAAGATTAATTAAGATATGAATAAACATTATAAATAAAAAGGGCATAAAACCCGCAAAACAAGCCAACTCTTTTCATAATTATTCTTGAAAGGCCATTAGCTGGAATATTAAATAAATGATTCCTCAGAAAATAGTTAGAGTGAGACGGAATTACAATGTTTGGGTGGCAAACCAAACTATGGAAGATTTTTCTCTACGGTTCACGGCCAAAAGTGCTCGAAAGTGGTCGCCATTTTCGGTCGCGAATACAGCACTGGGAGCAATCTCATTCCTTGCACTAGAGGCTATTGGTGCCACAATAACTTACAACTACGGTTTTACAAATGCTGCTGCTGCTATCGTTGCGGTGGGTATTCTAATATTTTTTACGAGCCTTCCAATCAGCTATTATGCAGCAAAGTACGGAGTTGATATTGATCTACTATCGAGAGGTGCTGGGTTTGGCTACATTGGTTCAACCTTAACATCGCTAATTTATGCGTCATTCACATTTATATTTTTTGCGCTCGAAGCGGCAATTATGGCTAAGGCTCTAGAGATATTTTTTAATATTCCGCTTTTTTTTGGTTATCTATTAAGTTCACTTGTAGTCATTCCGATTGTTATAAATGGATTTACTTATATAAATCGGCTTCAGGTTTGGACCCAACCTATTTGGCTAATACTTCATGCACTTCCTTTTATATTTATTGTCGCAAATCACTCTTATTTATTTGATGAGTGGACAGGATATACTGGTAAACTTGGTGGTTTAAATGGTGAATTTGACATTCTTTTATTTGGCGCAGCTTCAGCAGTAATTTTTTCATTATCAGCCCAGATCGGAGAGCAAGTTGACTTTCTGCGTTTTTTACAGCCGAAAACAAAAGAAAACGCAAAAGCATGGTGGATTTCTCTTCTGAGTGCTGGTCCAGGCTGGATGGTAGTTGGAGGAATAAAAATCTTTTTAGGCTCATTTTTACTTTTTGTCTGTTTAAAAATTTTTGTTCCTGTCGAAATTGCCACTGACCCATCCTATATGTACAACACGGCCTTTAATTTTGTTTTTGCCTCATCCTGGGTTGCAGCGTTAGTTACGGCAGTATTCGTTATCATCTCACAGATAAAAATCAATGTAACAAATGCATATGCCGGATCTATTGCTTGGTCTAACTTCTTTTCACGTCTGACTCACAGCCACCCTGGTAGAGTGGTTTGGCTAATTTTTAACGTCGGGATTGGTTTTCTTCTAATAACTTTAGGTGCCTATCACGCCTTGGAGAAAATACTAGCACTCTACTCTATTATTGCAGTTGCTTGGGTAGGTGCTCTAGCCTCAGACCTAGTAATAAACAAACCACTGAAATTCAGCCCAAAGCATATAGAGTTTAGGCGCGCATACCTTTATGACATTAATCCAGTGGGCGTTGGCTCTGTAATATTAGCTGTAATTGCCGCAGGTATTTCTTACGCAGGGTTATTCGGAGAAATAATGACTGCACTATGCTCTTTTGTGGCTCTTGCTGTTTCATTCGTATCTGCTCCAATAATAGCATTTTTGACTGGTGGTAAGTATTATATCGCACGCACTCCATCCGCGAAAATAGCTAAACTTAGTGAATTAAAATGCTGCATATGCGAAGGCACTTATGAATCTGAAGACATGGCAAGTTGCCCAATTTATGAAGCCCCAATTTGTTCTCTTTGTTGTTCATTAGATGCTAGGTGCCATGATTCTTGCAAAACAAATGCACGATATGTTGATCAAATATCCGGATTTCTTCTGACTTTACTTCCCAAAAAACTTACACGACACCTTAATCCAATAATTGCCAGTTATATAGGAATTCAAGTTGTCGTCTCCGCAATAATTGCCTCCGTTCTGGGGTTAATTTATTTGGAAAGCATCACCGACCCTAACACTCCAAAGGCCTATCTATCCGAAATGCTCTGGGATACTTTTTTTATAATGCTAATAATCAGTGCAGTGGCGTCGTGGCTATTTGTTCTAGCGCGAGAAAGTACAAAGGTCGCTCAAGAGGAAAGTTCTCGACAAACATTTCGACTATATGAAGAAATAGCTGCTCACACCGAAACAGACAAAAAGCTGCAGAGAGCAAAAGAGATAGCGGAGTCTGCAAGCCAAGAAAAAAGTAAGTTTCTCATCGGGATAAGCCATGAATTCAGAACTCCCTTAAATACCATTCTTGGCTATTCTCAAATTTTAGAAACTGATGAAAATATTCCAAAGAACCGTTCCGATGCTGTTCAAGTTATACGGAAGGGATCCGAGCATTTAGCAGATTTGATAAAAGATTTACTTGACATTTCGCAAATTGAAACTGGAAAATTTATTCCAGAAAACAATTCAATAAACTTGAAAGATTTTTTAGATGACATCGCACAGATGTTTAAATTAGAAGTAGTTTCAAACAAATTAAATTTTATCTTTTTAATAAAAGATCCACTTCCTGAAATAATAGTGGCCGACGAAAAAAGATTACGCCAAATTTATTTGAATATTTTATCAAATGCATTCAAGTATACACCCAAAGGCAGTATAAAAGTTACAGCTAGTTTTGAACAAAGCAATCTAAAATTCTGCGTTGAAGACACCGGCATTGGAATATCTGCTGAGAATATCAAAAAATTATTCATACCCTTTAATAGAATTAAATCAGACAAGACCAAAGATGACGTAATTGGCACCGGGCTTGGCCTATCCATTTCAAAACTTTTGGTCGAAAGAATGGACGGAACCATGTTAGTAGAAAGTGAAGTGGGCGTTGGAACCATATTTACTGTTGAAATCCCGGTATTAAACACTTTCACTAATGTTATCACAAATATCGATAATACGCTCACCAAAATCACAGGTTATTTGGGGAGAAAGTTAAATATTATTGTGACTGACGATGATGAAGACCACTGCAAGTTATTATATGATATATTAAATCCATTGGATTTTAATGTGAAAACCGCAAAGAGTGCTAAAGAGTGCATTAATCTAACTGAAAAATATCTCGTGGACCTTTTTATTCTTGATATTTCTATGCCAGAAATAGACGGTATTGAGCTGGCATCATTACTGAGAGCGAAATACGGTGAAAAAACTAAAATAATTATGCTGTCCGCAAATTCAGAGGAGGATATAGACCCTAAATTAATCGAAAGACCTTTTGATAGCTATTTAATGAAGCCATTTTTGCACTCCGACTTACTAAACTCAATACAAAAAGTACTTAGTATAAAATGGAAATTTCAGAACTTAGATAGTACTTTCGTTGCCTTAAATTCCAAAAAAAATAACCAAACCTATGACAAAGCTATTCCCCGGGAGATCTTTAACAGTTTAATGAAATCCGCTCGCTCTGGTAACATTCGAGCGCTTCAAACACGCCTTAACGAACTTAAAAATAAAAACCAAACAACTTACCCCATAATTGATAGGCTCGAGCAAGAATTAAAAAACTTCAATCTTGAAAACTTTGAAACAATTCTTTCTGAGAATGGAGCTCGTAATGACACCAAATAGTTTAGAAGGTAATATATTAATTGTTGATGATTCTACCGATACATTAAAGTTTTTAGCAGAAGCAATCGAACCGTCGGGTGCAAATGTTTTGATCGCAATGACTGGAGAAAAGGCTCTGGAGATCATTGATGAAGTTATTCCCGATGTAATTTTATTAGATGCGATAATGCCAGGCATAGGTGGGTTTGAGACGTGCAGGCTTTTGAAAAAGAATTCTAGCCTTAAACATGTCCCAATAATTTTTATGACGGGATTGAGCGAGTCGGAAAATATTGTCAAAGGCCTGCAGGCAGGCGGCGTAGATTATTTAGTGAAACCAATCGACACAAAAGAACTTCTGGCAAGGATCGACACACATTTCCAAGTTTCTCAACATACTAAGCAAGCATATCAAGCAATGGATTTTTCTCAGCGATTTTTGACGGAAATATCAGATGATGGATTAATACTATGGTCTACTCCACAGGCGTATAAAATAATGAGCTCTGTAAAAGCAATCGAGCACATGGATGATTTCGATTTCGAACTAAAATTAAAAAAATGGGTAAAAAAAGTTAGAGAAGGTGATTATACTGGCCTTCGTCAATTAAAAGTATGTGATACTGACAATTTTACAGTCCGATTTTCATATATTGGCAGAACTGACTCTAATGGACATTTAATAAGGATTATCGAGGAAAGCTTCGAGAAAAATCTCAAAAAATTGTCTAACGCTTTTGGCCTTACTTCTCGTGAAGCAGAGGTACTATCCTGGATAACAAATGGTAAGTCAAACAGAGATATCGGGACTATTCTTGATTTAAGCCCTCGCACTATAAATAAACACTTAGAACATATACACAGAAAACTTGGCGTAGAAAACCGAACTTCTGCAGCAGCTATGGCCATGAATATTTTATAAAAAAATAAAATAATTGATGGAAATACAAGCAAGTAAATTTTTAGGTTATATTATAACATTTAAAGTTGTTTATTATCAGATATTTAGAGAGATAAGTTAAATGACGTATAGCGCTTACGCTATCGAAGCACGTAATTTAAAATCACTTGATAATCGTTCCGCGCGAGGTCATTGGTTATCTCTTTAAGTATTTTTCAAAATACTAATGAACTCTTCCAGAGATATTTATTGCCTTGCGACAAATGGAACAATCAAGCCTGAAGTTTGATAAAGTACTAAGGAAAAATTAGGCAGTAAAATAATTAGAAATTTAAAAATTTTTAATTAATTTGGGGAGACATTAAATGGCCGATACAATAATCAAAATAGATTTAGACAAATCACCTTATGAACACGACAATATTCATAATAGATGGCACCCTGATATTCCCATAGTGGCCACTGTTAACCCTGGAGAGGATTTTATAGTAGAATGTATGGATTGGACTGGTGGTCAAATAAAAAATGACGACAGCGCAGCCGATGTAAGAGATGTTATTCTCGAACAAGTTCATTTCTTAAGTGGTCCAATAGGTGTAAATGGCGCAAAACCAGGAGATTTGCTTGAAGTTGATATTTTAGATATTGGTGCTTTCCAAAATAACTTGTGGGGCTTCAATGGTTTCTTTTCTAGAAATAATGGAGGAGGATTTTTAACCGAACACTTCCCTGATGCACACAAATCAATTTGGGATATTGAAGGTATGTTTACGCGCTCCCGTCACGTTCCTGGAGTAAATTTTGCGGGCCTAATTCATCCTGGTTTGATCGGCTGTTTACCATCTCGCGATGAACTAAATAAGTGGAATACCAGAGAAGAAAAGCTTTTCAATACTGATCCAGAAAGGACACCACCGCTCGCAGCCTTACCTAATGAATACTGTGCGCACATGGGACGTATGAAGGGAGACGAAAGAGACGCTGCCGCAGCTGAAGGTGCGAGAACCGTGCCTCCAAGAGAGCATGGCGGAAATTGCGACATAAAAGATTTATCCAGAGGCAGTAAGGTATATTTCCCTGTATATGTTGATGGTGGAGGCCTTTCTGTTGGTGATTTGCATTTCAGTCAAGGCGATGGAGAAATTACTTTCTGTGGGGCTATTGAGATGGCTGGATGGATACATATGAGGGCCAATGTTATTAAAGATGGTATGGCGAAATATGGAATTAAAAATCCAATATTCAAACCTAGCCCGATAACTCCCGCTTATAACGATCATCTTATATTCGAGGGAATTTCCGTTGATGAAGCGGGAGAGCAGCATTATTTAGATGTCCATATAGCTTATAGACAGGCTTGTCTCAATGCGATCGAGTACTTGAAAAAATTTGGGTACTCTGGCGCCCAGGCATATGCAATTTTAGGTACAGCACCTTGTCAAGGACATATAAGCGGGGTCGTAGACATCCCTAACGCATGTGCGACTTTGTGGCTACCTACGCAAATTTTTGACTTCGATATTTCGCCGAACGCAAATGGGCCAAAAAAACAGGACTTGAGCGCAGGGGCAGTATGTGTAGCACCAGATTTGTAAATTAGTAGGACTTTCCTCCATGCCATTTTATGAATATAATTGCAAAAATTGTGGCACTTTCACTAGTTTACAATCTATGTCACGGGCGGGTGAGGCCTGTGCATGCCAAAAGTGCGGGGGCCTTTCTGAAAGGGCCCTCGCTACCCCAGTGCTGTATTCATTAAGCGATGCGAGAAAAAAAGCACATAGTATAAACGAAAAAAGCGCGAATGAGCCGAATATAGTGTCGAACAAAAATAATAATAAAGCTGTTACTCACGGTCCAAATTGTTCATGCTGTAGCTCGGGTAATAAAAAATCTAAAACAATGCATCTGCCAGATGGAAGTAAAACGTTCCCTACAAAAAGATCTTGGATGATAAGTCATTGATTTTTATTTTAGGTAATATCTATTTGTCTAATTTCTCGCAGTTTTGTAGCTCTTGAGTATCTGAAACAACTTTAAAAGTACAAACATGAAGTTCCTCATTAAATTCAATTAGTAATTGAAATCCAACATATTTTTCATCTTCAAAAGGCATACTTGCTCTCACTATTCCGGTTGCTAGCAATTCTTCAGCTGTTTGTGATAACAAAACACCTGGAGCACAAACTACCAAAAATGATAAAAGAAAAAAAATCCGCATTACTTATAATAAGCTATGTTTATAATATTTTAAAGCTTTGTAAGCTGACTAAAGAATTAGGATAGTAAATCCCGAGCTAATTCCAGACCATTTAAAAGCTTATCAACTTCATTCTTTGTGTTATAAAAAGCAAATGACGCTCTGCAAGATGCATTAATTCCCATGTGGTGCATCAAGGGACCTGCGCAGTGTTGACCAGCTCTAACTGCAATTCCTTGCTTATCTAAGATTGTAGAAATATCATGGGCATGAGCAGAGCCTTCCAACGTAAACGCAAAAATTCCGCCTTTTTTGATTGGTTTTCCCTGGATATTTAGCCAATTTAAATCTTCTAATTTTTGACGCGCATAGAGTGTTAATTCACTTTCATACAACTCAATATTATCCATACCAATATTCATCATGTATTCCAAAGCCACACCAAGGCCAATTGTTTGCACAATGCCAGGAGTACCTGCCTCAAATTTCATCGGCGGGTCATTATAAATCACCTTATCCTTGAACACATCCTTGATCATATCCCCGCCACCAATGAATGGTCGCATAGCTTTTTGAATTTCTTTTTTTATGTAAATGGCACCTGAACCTGATGGACCACATAATTTATGACCCGTTATAGCATAAAAATCGCATCCTATCTCCTTGACGTTTACTGGCATATGAACCGCCGCTTGTGATCCATCAATCAAGGATACAATTCCTCTTTTACTTGCCTCATGACATAGAGTTTTCACATCAACTATTGTTCCCAAAACATTAGACATATGCGTGATAGCCAGCAACTTTGTTCTATCGCTAAACTGATCAATAATTGCTTGCGGATCTATGTTGCCATTTACATCACAATCAACCCATTTGATTTTAATGCCATAACGTTCCCGCAAAAAATGCCACGGAACTATATTAGCATGATGTTCCATAACACTCAAAATGATTTCATCATCATTTTTTAAATGCTCCATTCCCCATGCATAGGCTGCTAAGTTAATGCCTTCTGTCGTTCCAGATGTGAATACTATCTCCTCTTCAAACTCAGCACATAAAAATTTCTGGACAATTGATCTAACATTTTCATAGTTATCTGTTGCTAAATTTGATAGGAAATGAAGTCCCCGGTGGACATTCGAATATTCGTTTGAATAAGCATTACAAATAGCATCAATAACTATCTGCGGTTTTTGCGATGAAGCACCATTATCTAGGTAGACTAATTGTTTACCATTAACTTCCCTTGCCAATATTGGAAAATCTGATCGCAATTTCTGCACATCAATCATCATAAAAACCTATTTAATATACCGCCAAAAATCAAACCTGTTCCTAAAAAAGCAAATAAGGAACCTAAGATAACCAATATGCCAGACATTAGTAGGCTCTGTAATCCATGGGCAGCTTTCACAAACGAAATAAGGATATATACCCCCAAAATAACAAATCCGATTTGCATAATCCCTGCAATAGGAGCCACAATAAACAATATCATTACTACAATTGTTTGGAAAATCACCTGTAATACTTGTGTCCAAGCCATAATTGATAAAATCTGACCAAAGGTTGCTTTGCCGCCGAACCAAGTGCCTCCTCTGGCGATAAAAAATGCTGCTAGGTAGGACGACATAAGGACTATAACTGCCGTGCCTATTGGCGAAAACATTAATCCATTAGCCCGAATTTCTTCCGAAATATCAGGGTTTGGTATAAAAGCCAAAATGGTACTTATGCATGTTGCTGCGGTGAGAACCATAGCCGCGATTGTTACGTTCCAGCCTTTTGAAAAAAGAATGCTTGTTGCCTCTTCAGGGTTTAAGACACTTATTTTGGCGAGGTGATAGAATTGGTTCACTGGAAGGCACCCCCACCCTTAGCTCGTAATACAGCACAAAAAATAAAATAGGAAAAAGCTACAAACCAAAAAAAACCAACAATACTTTCAGCTGTACCATCTCCAAGAAATCCCTTAACTAACCCAAAAAGCATCATTATTGGAGTGGCTGCAAGGAACGACCAAAAAAGACCCGTTCGAATCTGTGCAGACGATTTACTTCCCTTAAAAAATTTGTGGAAAAAATATAATACTAATGCAAGCGTATAAAGTAAAAGTGGAGCTATCAATAACCACGCAAGCAAGCTTGCAGCTAAGCTTGTTTGTAAATTAAATTCCTCTAAATGCGCTTGACGCGCAAGATATGGCCACTGAGCAACATAGGTTAGAAAGCATGCACCCATTAAGTAGCCTAAGGAGGTAGCCTCATTAGCTGGACGAGCATACATACGCTCAAATGCTTTCGAAGGCGACCAGTAAGTGTATAAAACATTAGACACTACTGACATTAGCTACTATGCCGATCTAACCAATTAGTTAAAAGGTCGAGTATAACTTGCTTTAATTTTATATTTTCAATTTCTTCAACAGCCTCTGCTAAGAAAGCCATTGTAAGCATATCTATAGCAATTTGTTTTGAAATTCCTCTTGAGGTCAAATAAAATAAAGCTTCTTCGTCAATCGCACCTGAAGTAGACCCGTGTGAGCAAGCGACATCATCGGCATAGATTTCTAGTTCTGGCTTAGCCAAAAATTGGCTATCCTCATCTAACAGCAAAGACTGACTAATTTGATAGCCATCTGTTTTTTGTGCGTTTGGTTTTACTAAGATTTTGCCCTGAAATACCCCAGTAGCACCATTTCTTAGGACCTTTTTAAACACCTGCCTACTCTCTGAACCTACTGCGTCGTGAGTTATAAACACAGTATCATCATGATGAAAATCACCATCACCTATGCAGGCACCAGATATATGAGCAGCTGCATCATCACCATTAATATTAAGGAAACACTCATTACGAGTTAAAACGCCATTAACTGTAAGTGTAAAGGACTTAAATTTTGCTTCTTTACCCAATTCTCCAAAAATATGAGTGGCAGTCCTGCGCTCGTGATCCCGACCTAAAACACGAATATGGTTAAATTTTGCGCCATCACTCAACTTAACCTCCATTACCTGATTCAAGCGCGCTGCTGCTGGTCCATTTTCAAGCAAAGTGAGTTCAGCATTATCATCAATTTTGATGATATGACGGAGAATGACATCAGAATACTCGTCAGCATGCTCATAAATGATATTAATTGGGCGTTCGATACGCTCCGAAACATTTATAACAACACCTTCATCTGCGTAAGCAGTGTTATAGGCTGCCAAAGGGCGAGGAACAGATACTTGGCTCAACTTTTCATACCGACCGTACAGATCTTTAGCCCAATGCAGGTTTAATTTATTTATTATGCTTAAACGTTCTACCGAAAGCCCTGAAACATCCAAGTCATCTGACTTTTCTGGTGCAAATTTACCATCAACAAAAACAATTTTAATTGGATTAGCGCCGGTGAACATACCGCCTTCTTTGTCTTTCGAAAGTGGCGCCTTTTCAACTATTTTACTCGTTAAACTCTTAGGATTAGTGTATTTCCAATATTCATCTCGAGCAGTCGGCAGCCCAGACTTCATTGTTCGCTCAAAAGCATCTTTGCGAGCTTCGGCGCTCCAGCCAGCAGTTACCAACGCAGACTCTTTTATTTCCAGATTTTCAGCACTGTTTTGCTCTGGGAAACTCATTAAGAAGCCTCGTCCAGTAAGTCTGAATAACCATTGTTTTCAACTTCTATAGCCAGCTCAGGACCCCCAGTCTTAACTATTTTGCCATCCGCCATAATGTGCACAATATCGGGTTTAATATGGTCTAGTAAACGCTGGTAGTGGGTTATAACCAAAAACCCTCTTCCCTCATCACGAAGGGCATTAACACCGTTGGCAACTAGTTTCATTGCATCTACATCCAACCCTGAATCAGTTTCATCTAAGATACAAACCTTAGGTTCAAGCATAGCCATTTGTAAGATTTCATTACGTTTTTTCTCACCACCAGAGAAGCCTACATTCACAGGCCTCTTCAACATATCAGTATCAATTTTCAATGTAGCGGCCTTTTCCCGAACTAAACGTAAAAAATCTGTTGCGCTAATTTCATCTTCACCGCGGGATTTTCGTTGAGCGTTTATAGCTGTTCGAAGGAATGTCATATTACCCACACCAGGAATTTCGATGGGATATTGGAAGGCCAAAAATAGACCTAGAGATGCTCGCTCCTCTGGTTCCAACTCAAGGATATCATAACCATTTAGTTCAACTGTTCCATTCGTAACATTATAGCCATCTTTACCAGACAAAACATATGAAAGGGTGGACTTTCCAGACCCATTCGGCCCCATAATTGCATGAACTTTCCCAGCGTCTACATTTAAATCCACTCCTTTTAATATTTGTTTATCTTCATCGTCCAAAGAAACGTGTAAATTATTAATTTTTAACATTTTTTCCTACCAACAGTGACTTTACCCATCGTTTACCTATGACATTGTAATTATAATCGCAACTAGCCAACGGAGCCTTCAAGAGATATTGCCACTAGTTGTTGTGCTTCCATTGCAAATTCCATGGGTAAAGCCTGTAAAACATCTTTGCAAAAACCATTAACCACTAATGCTACAGCTTCTTCTTCATCCATGCCTCGTTGTCTGCAATAAAAAAGTTGGTCATCATCAACTTTTGACGTTGTCGCCTCGTGCTCCACCCTAGAAGAGTTATTCTTAACCTCAATGTAAGGTACTGTATGAGCACCACACTTGTCTCCAATTAAAAGACTATCACACTGAGTATAATTTCTACTATTTTTTGCTCGCGGATGCATATTAACCTGACCTCTATAGGTATTCTGCGCCACACCAGCAGATATACCCTTAGATACGATCCGCGATTTGGTATTTTTTCCAAGGTGCAACATCTTAGTCCCAGTATCGGCCTGCTGATGATTGTTCGCTATGGCTATTGAATAAAATTCACCCTGACTTTCATTACCTCTTAGTATGCAACTAGGGTATTTCCAAGTTACAGCCGACCCAGTTTCGACTTGGGTCCACATCACCTTCGATCTATCACCTCTACAGTCAGCTCTCTTTGTAACAAAGTTGTAAATGCCACCATTTCCATGTTCATCACCAGGAAACCAATTTTGAACAGTGGAATACTTAACTTCCGCATCTTCCTCTACTACTATTTCAACTACTGCCGCGTGCAACTGAGCGGTATCTCTTTTGGGCGCTGTACAACCCTCGAGATAAGAAACATATGAACCCTTATCAGCGATTATTAACGTACGTTCAAACTGCCCTGTATTTTCTGCATTGATGCGGAAATACGTCGACAATTCCATTGGGCATCTTACTCCTGGAGGAATATATACAAACGATCCATCAGAAAAAACTGCACTATTAAGTGTTGCATAAAAGTTATCAGAAACAGGTACTACTGAACCAAGATACTTTTGAACTAGATCAGGATACTCCTTAATAGCTTCAGAAATAGAACAAAAAATAACTCCTGCTTTCTTTAATTCAGACTGAAACGTTGTCCCAACGGAAACACTGTCAAAAACAGCATCAACTGCAACTTTTCTGTCATTGCTAGGTGTATCTGCATTATCCTCAACTCCAGCAAGTATCATTTGCTCTTTCAAAGGGATGCCTAATTTTTCATATGTTGCCAATAATTTTGGGTCAACCTCTTCGAGAGATTTTGGCTTTTCAACCATGGATTTAGGTCTTGCGTAGTAATACTGATCCTGAAAATCAATTTCTGGATATTCTACCATTGCCCATTTAGGTTCAGTCATCTTTTTCCAACGCTCTAGAGCCCCTAATCGCCAACTCGTCATCCACTCTGGCTCAGAATTTTTTTCAGAAATAAGTTTGACTATGTCTTCGTTCACACCTTTTGGTGCGTATTCCATTTCAATATCTGTATCCCAACCGTACTTGTAGGTACTGACCTCACGCACGGCATCTATCGTCTCTTGATCGACACCCTCTTTTACCTGTAAAGTTTCCCCTGCACCCATAACCATCTCCTGCTTAACCATTCCTGCGGCTTATTAATTTTTTACCTTCATTACAATATGCTTTAACAAAGCCATTTACGTCCTCTATTGTAGTATCTGGACCCAAGCTAACCCGCAATGCACAACTTGCTTTTTCATCATCGTAACCCATGCTCTTCAAAACGGCTGACGTCCTGACTTTTCCACTAGAACAAGCAGATCCAGCCGATACAGCGTATCCAGCTAAATCCAATTGTATTACCTGAGTTTCACCCCGCCAACCCTCATTAATTATTAAGCTGGTATTGGGTAATCGCTTTGTCCCTCTACCAATAAAAGTAGTTTCACTAATGGATTCTTCAATCGAATTTTCTAGAATGTTTCTAAGTTCTTCAACATGGCTCCAAACTCCTCGCTCTAAATCAACTAACGCAGCGGCAGCTGCGGCAGCCATACCTACTGCTCCCACAATATTTTCTGTACCAGATCTTCTACCCATTTCCTGACCACCGCCAACAATTAGCGGGGATAATGGTGTATCAACATCCAAAACCAGAGCACCCGCACCCTTTGGCCCCCCAAATTTGTGAGCAGAAACAATTACTCTTTTTGCTCCAAGCCATTCATAGGAAAATGGAACCTTCCCAAATGCCTGCGTAATATCACTTAAAAAAATATCTTTAGGCAAATCTTGTAAGATACCAGTCTCTGAATTAGCCAATTGAACAGCACAGGTAGAAGGGTCACCAATCAAAATTTCACCGGAAGGAAGGGTGGTTAAAGTCTCTTCACATAAACTCTTGACAGCATCATGCTCGACCCCAGAACAATTTATTTTATTAGCATTTAAAGCTATCGAAGCGGCTTCAGTTGCACCAGAAGTAAAAACTATGGATGCGGGCTTACATCCAAGAGATACCGACAGACTATCGCGGGCATTTTCTAACAAAGATTTTGCCATACGACCCTCAAAATGAACCGACGATGGATTACCCAATACATTCATTGCTTCCAGCATGGCTTGGCTCGCTTCTGGCCGCAACTTAGTAGTAGAATTATGATCCAAATATACTCTTTGCATTGTCTTACTACGAATAAACCATAGACCCGTAAATTCTAGAAATTAATCTAATGGCTCTAAGATAGAGACCAGATCAGGAACAGCTGGACAAGGAGCCAGTTCATTTGCAATCACATCTGATAGTCTTGTTTGATGTAAAAACACATAAACGTGCGCACTTAACCCCTCCCACAACCTGTTTGAAAAAGACTGAGCTTTACTTCCGGAAATCGCACCTTTAGCCCCTGCACCAATATGCAAAGCATTCAAGGACTCATCTACTGCTTCTAAAATGTCAGAAACTCTTATTTCGTGAACTGTCTTACCTAATTTGTAGCCACCACCAGGACCACGAGCCGCAATTACTAAGTTAGCCCGTCGAAGCTTAACGAAGAGTTGTTCCAAATAGGCTAGCGATATTTTCTGCCGCTTTGAAATATCTGACAAAGTTACCAAGCCAGAATTTTCCTGAAGCGCAATATCGCATAGTGCAACCATGGCATAACGACCCTTGGTACTAAGCTTCATTGAATAGCCTTTCTAAATTTATTGACGTTAACTCTAACAAGGCTTAAGTGCACTGTAAGAAAAACGAGAACGGTTTACTTTAGAATAATTCTAAAGTTTATGCAGAACAGTGTCAACGGAATAGAAGTTTTATTGGGAGAATTAGTGTATGCCTGAGGTTATTTTTCCTGGACCTGAAGGGCGTCTTGAAGGACGTTATCACCCACAAAAAGATAGGGATGCCCCTATCGCTATCGTGCTACATCCGCACCCACAGTTTGGTGGTACTATGAACAATAAAGTCGTTTATAATTTGCATTATGCTTTTTATAATATGGGCTTTACAGTCTTGCGATTTAACTTTCGGGGGGTTGGACGTTCTCAGGGACAATATGACCAAGGAGTAGGAGAGTTATCTGATGCAGCTTCAGCATTAGACTACTTACAATCCATGAACAATAATTCAAAACACTGTTGGGTTGCGGGATTTAGCTTTGGCGCATGGATAGGGATGCAATTGTTAATGCGAAGACCTGAGATAACAGGCTTTATTTCAGTATCACCACCAGCCAACATGTATGACTTCTCTTTTCTAGCTCCGTGTCCCTCCTCAGGAATGATTATAAATGGTGGAGCTGACCGAATAGCTCCAATTTCAGCTACAGTTGAATTGGTTGACAAGCTGAGGGAACAGAAAGGTATTACTGTAACTCACAATGAAATGGAAGGAGCTGGCCATTTCTTTGAAGAACCTTACATGGATCAAATGCTTGATACAGTAACCAGTTACGTCAAAAAACGTTTAACGGAGACCACACGTTGAATGATTTTCAAGATGTCATTACTTAATGTAGATAGTACTTAATTTTTTACTAGAGCCAATTTTGCGAGGTCTTTGGCCAATGTGAACGATCCCTTGATCCGATCCCGATCTTTTGCCCAACTGCGAATAACTACTAGTTTGTTGTCGCGAATTTTTGCAAAGCCATTTTCATTATCAATAAATGTTACTAATCCAGTTGGAGATTTAAATTTATTTTTATGAAATTGAATAGTCGCGCCCTTTGGACCACCATCAAATTTTGAAATATGAGCTCTTTTGCACATGGCTTTTATACGGACGACCAAAAGCAGAGTATTTACTTCTTTGGGTAATTCTCCAAACCGGTCTATGAGTTCTGCTGCAAATCCTTCTAGATCAACTTTAGAAGTTAGACTAGATAGTCTACGGTATAGGCCAAGGCGCGTGTCTAGATCCGAAACATATTTTTCAGGTATCAAAACTGGCACACCTAAATTTATTTGCGGAGCCCAGTTATCATCAATATCAGGTAATCCCTCCAAAGCACCGGAACGCATTTTTACGAGAGCATCCTCTAACATTGACTGATAAAGTTCATATCCCACATCACGTATTTGGCCGGATTGTTCGTCTCCTAGTAAATTACCTGCTCCTCTGATGTCTAAGTCTTGGCTAGCTAGTGTAAAACCTGCGCCTAATGTACTTAAAGACGCTATTACTTTAAGTCTTTTTTCTGCCTCTTTTGTTAGTTTCTTTCGAGGCTTAGTGGTTAAAAATGCAAATGCTCTGGTTTTAGAGCGGCCTATCCTCCCTCGAATCTGATACAATTGAGCCAATCCAAACATATCGGCATTACTGACAATTAATGTATTAGCTCTAGGAATATCCAAACCAGACTCGACAATAGAAGTTGCAACAAGAACATCAAATTTTCCATCATAAAAATTGTTCATGCGTTCATCCAAATCAGATGAGGGCATCTGACCATGAACTGTGGTAAACCTTATTTCTGGCATTTGATCCGTCAAAAAATTCTCTATCTCCTGCAAGTCAGAAATACGTGGCGCTACAAAAAAAGACTGACCTCCTCTGAAGTGTTCTCTAAGTAGAGCCTCTCTTACAACTATGCCATCGAATTCACTGACGTAGGTTCTGATTGCGAGTCGGTCAACTGGGGGTGTTCCTATTATCGAAAGATCTCGAACCCCAGAAAGAGACAACTGTAAGGTTCTCGGTATAGGAGTAGCTGTTAAAGTTAAAACATGAATGTCAGATCTTAGTTGCTTCAGCCGCTCTTTATGTCTGACACCAAAATGCTGTTCTTCATCAATAATCAGCAAACCAAGATTTTTGAATTTTACTGAGTTTGCCAAGACAGCATGGGTTCCGATTACCACTTCAACGTGACCTTGGGAGAGTTCTTTTCGAGTTTGCTCATTTACTTTTGAACTTTCAAACCTACTCAATCCACGTACTTCAACCGGAAATCCTCGAAACCTTTCTTCAAAACTTCTTTTGTGTTGTCGCGCAAGTAGTGTCGTTGGTGCAATTAGTGCAACTTGAAGACCTGCCATTGCGGCTACAAATGCTGCTCGCATTGCGACCTCCGTTTTACCAAAACCTACATCGCCGCAAATCAATCTATCCATTGGTTTTCCAGATCCTAAATCACTTATTACCTCTTGTATCGCCAATAATTGATCATCTGTTTCTTCATACGGAAATCTTGTGGCAAAGGCTTCCCACATGCCGCTTACTGGCTCCAATATTTGAGCGCGACGTAGCGATCTTTCTGCTGCTACTCGGATAAGTTTTTCGGCTAAGTCTTTTATTCTGTCCTTTAATTTGGATTTCTTGGCTTGCCAGGCTCCACCTCCTAATCGGTCTAAGAGCCCTTCTTCATGACCGTACGCCGTTAAGAGGTCAATGTTTTCGACGGGTAAATACAGGCGAGAAGCTTCAGCATATTCTATAAGCAAACATTCGTGTGCAGCTCCACTGACCTTTATTACTTCTAGACCCATATAGCGACCAACACCATGATCAATATGTACAACTAACCCACCAATGGATAAACTTTGGGCATCGGTAAGAAAGTTTTCTGGTCTTCTCTTCTTTGGTCTTCTTATTAACCTATCACCGAGAATGTCTTGCTCAGAAATTACTGTAAACTCAGAAGTTTCGAAACCTTGATCTAGAGGCCACACAGTCATGTAAACGATATGCTTTGTGACCATGCTCCATTTTGAGACTGCAACTGGCTGATGAAGACCTTCATCTTTTAAAAGCCCCGACAACCGTTCCAATGACCCCTCAGAATATGACGCAATTAATACTGGTCCATATTTCAATTTTTTCTGTAAATGATTAGCTAAACTACTGAACAGACTGAGATTATCAGACTGTCTCTCCGGCGCAAAATTTCTACCAATGCGACCTCCAGCGTCCACTATGTTTGGCCCCAGCGGCTGCGGAAGTGGGTTGAAAATCATAGATCGACGGGTTTTTATTAATTTGGCCCACTCAGTCTCGTCTAGGTATAATGCGCTCGGTCTTATTGGCTTGTAGGCGTAGTCTTTAGTGGGCTTATTATCATTCGCGAAAGCTCTGGCCTCATATTGGTCAGTTACCAGCTTGCAACGGGAAACTAGATCTGCTTCCAAATTATTATACATTGTTATTGTCGCATTGGGAAAATAAGAGAAAACAGTATCTAATTCTTCATAGAAAAAAGGTAACCAATGCTCCAGTCCTTGATATTTTCTACCGCCACTAACGGCTTCGTACAATGGATCATTGGTTAGGGTAGACCCAAATTGTGCTCGATACGACTGCCTAAATTTTTTTATTGAAAATTCGTCAATTACTACTTCTGATACGGGTGCTAATTCAATTTCATTTAGTTTTTTGATCGTTAGTTGGGTCTCTGAATCAAAAAGCCGGGCCCCGTCCAAAACATTTCCAAAAAGATCTAGGCGAACCGGATTCGAATATCCAGGAGGGAATACATCAATAATCCCACCACGAATTGCATATTCACCAGCCTCCCTGACTGTTGATGATTTCGTAAAACCCATCCGCACTAGAAATTCTCTCAAGAGTTTATCATTTATATTTTCTCCAACTTGTGCTTTAAATGCGTAATTTCTTAACACAGACCTGCATGGGACCTTTTGCAAAACAGCATTTAAGGTTGTCAAAACAACAAAATTTTTAGCTGAATTATCAGCAAATTTAGAAAGTATTGCCATCCTAGCAGATGATATCTCCATGTTTGGAGAAACCCGGTCATATGGCAAACAATCCCAACTGGGAAATTCAAAAACTTCAAGATCAGGATGAAAAAAATTTAGGGCATCTGCCATAGCCCGCATCCGTTTATCATCTCTAGCTACATGAACCACTGAGTTTTGCTGATGGTTGAGCTCATTCAAGATTATTTTAGCATCATAACCTTCTGGGGTACCGCAGACTTTTACTTCATTATACATCAGGAAGCTTTACCACTGATAATTTGGTAGACATTTTTTTGAGCATTTCGGAAGTACAACTGGATATCGCATGCTCACTTCAAGTCAAATAGTTTGCTGCTTGATAATTGTAAACATAAGCCAGCAAAAAATTATAACTAAAGATAAAAATCCCAAAAGTCGTGTATTACGCCTATGCAAACGAATTTGACTAAATAAATCTGATGGGTTGAGTTGTTGGATAAGAAATTTGTTCGCTAAATTCAACCTGATTTGAAATAACGCTAAGATTGGCAAAAAGACAAAAAAAGACAATTGTAAAAATTCATTTCCATAAAGAAACCCAGTCAATGACCAAAAAGTGAAAATGAAAGCAAAAACTAACACAGAAAACCAATGGGACGTGATTTTATACTTTTTAGAAAATTGAGAAGCATGAAATAGTGTAATATGGCGAAGCTCTGATAATTTATTTTCATTATCTTTCGCCTTTAACCACGCACCGTAAGGAATCCCCAAAATATTATTAGACAAAAAGATCCATATCGCAGCCCAAAAAACCCACAACCATACAGAACTGAATGATGTTAGAAAAAGATATTCAATAGGCACTAAATTTTTCCATCTGTAGCATTGAGTAAATAAAGTGTATGTATTCAAAAAGACAAGTTATCCATTCATTTCTTTAATGAAGCTTGTTACGAGTGGCAAAGCGTGACAACATTCAGGTATTGAATTTTAGAGAGGACATAGGAATGAATCTTCGTCAAGCAGCTTACCCGAAATCCCGACACCGACGCTTACGAAAGTCTGCCGAAATTCGAGGATTATCAAGAGAAAATAATTTATGTGTTAGGGATTTAATTTGGCCAATATTTGTTTGCGAGGGCCAGAAACTTGAGGTCCCAGTTAAATCTATGCCCGGAGTTTATAGATATAGTGTCGATCTTCTCGTCGAAAAAGCAAAGTTTGCTGCAAATTTAGGTATACCTGCAATTTGTATATTTCCATACACCAACCCTAAGCTCAAAACACAGGACTGTGCAGAGGCCTGGAATCCAGAAAACCTTTCCAATAAGGCAACTCGCGCAATAAAAAAAGAGGTGCCAAATATAGCGGTAATGACCGATGTTGCTTTAGATCCATATAATATTGATGGACATGACGGTTTTGTAGAAAATGGTCTCATTTTAAATGACAAGACTGTTGAGGCTTTGGTAAAACAAGCACTGTCTCAAGCAAAAGCAGGAGCAGATATAATTGGTCCATCAGACATGATGGATGGAAGAATCTCAGCTATTCGATCCGCATTAGAGTCTGAGGGCTATCATGATGTGATTTTACTCTCATATGCTGCCAAATATTCAAGTGGTTTTTATGGTCCGTTCAGGGATGCGGTTGGAGCTTCCGGAGTTCTAAAAGGAGATAAAAGTACTTACCAAATGGATCCAGCCAACGGGGAAGAGGCACTTCGTACCATAGCGCGAGATCTTGATGAAGGCGCAGACATGATCATGATAAAACCAGGAATGCCCTATTTGGATATTTGCCGGCGAGCAAAAGATATGTTTGGCGTACCAACTTTCGCGTATCAAGTTTCAGGTGAATATTCGATGCTTCAAGCTGCAATAAAAAATGGTTGGCTCGACGAAAAAAAGGTAATCATGGAGAGCTTATATTGTTTTAAACGAGCAGGCTGTGATGGTATTTTAACTTATTTTGCCCCAACAGCTGCTAAAGCAATGAATAATTAACACAACATCTAGCTTCGAGATCTAAGTACTGCTATAATAGAATCTATGGGTACATTTGGAGCAAATATTAAATGCAAAATATAAATCGTAGAAACGCACTGGGACTGGGACTCTCGTCAATAGTTATCGGCGCCTGCTCTCTACGGCCGTTTAGCGGATCACGTGACCGACAAGACGGTGCAGATAAAATTGACGCACGTGTTTTGCAAACGATTCAACAGATGCAAACTGAATTTCCAGAAACATTAGAATTGAAAAATCAAGCAGCAGGAATGCTTATAATGCCTTTGATTACTGAAGGCGGCTTTGGTTTTGGTGTGGGGTATGGACGGGGTGCATTACTAATTAACGAAGCTACGGTTGATTATTATTCTGCAGCTAATGCAAGTTATGGCTTGCAAATTGGTGCTAGTCAGTATGCTCATGTGCTATTTTTTATGACCGAAAGTGCATTGAACGAATTTAGAAACTCCAGTGGATGGTCAGCTGGAGGTGATATTGAGTACGCATATCGACGTTCAGGTGAAAGTTTTAGAGCAAATACTACAGAAGCCAATTCACCAATAATTGGCTTAGTTTTTGGTGAAGCTGGCTTCAAAATTGGAGCGACGATCGAAGGTACAAAGTATACAAAGATTATTCCGTGATTGTTAATAGAGGGTTATCAAACCGGAAATAAGTTGAGATTGGAATTGATCAAATTTGACAATATAAATAGTAAATGTGCAATAAGCCTAGCACACTGGCTGGTCGCTTGTTCAAAAATAGAAGTGAGAAAAACTTGACCGACGAACTTCAAAATTCAAGCGACCCCGGTGATAATGAAAAGTCTAGCAGCACCTATTACGGACCTAGCGTATCAATAACAAAGGAACTCAAAACATCGTATTTGGATTATGCGATGAGCGTAATCGTGAGCCGAGCGATACCTGATCTGAGAGATGGGCTAAAGCCGGTCCATAGACGCATTTTATACGCAATGCATGATAGTGGGAACACGCACGACAAAGGTTATCGTAAATCTGCACGCCCGGTCGGTGACGTTATGGGAAAGTTTCATCCCCATGGCGATAGTGCAATTTATGATGCCCTTGTAAGGATGGCTCAACCTTTCTCCATGTCGCTTCCGCTATTGGACGGACAGGGAAATTTTGGGTCAATGGATGGAGATAATCCAGCAGCAATGCGATATACAGAAGTTCGCATGGATAAACCGGCAAGTTTTCTGCTCGCTGATATCGAAAAAGATACTGTAGATTTTCAAGATAATTATGATGGGAAAGATAGAGAGCCATCCGTTTTACCAGCGCGATATCCAAATATGTTGGTAAATGGCGCTGGAGGAATTGCTGTAGGGATGGCCACAAATATTCCCCCTCATAATCTTGGGGAGGTAATCGACGCAACACTTGCTCTAATTGAAAATCCAGACTTAACAAGTGAAAATCTAATAGAATTTGTTCCTGCACCAGATTTTCCAACAGGAGGCATAATTCTTGGTAGATCTGGCGCTAAGAAGGCATATACAGAAGGTCGTGGCAGCGTTTTAATTAGGGCAAAAACTAGAATAGAGGAAATTAAAAAAGACCGTTACGCTATAATTGTTGATGAAATTCCGTACCAAGTTAACAAAGCTTCAATGATTGAAAAAATAGCTGAACAAGTCAGAGAAAAAAAAATTGAAGGAATTTCTCATGTACAGGATGAAAGTGACCGGAATGGTGTCCGTGTCGTTATCGAATTAAAGCGCGATGCGACAGCGGATGTAGTATTGAACCAGCTATTTAGATTTACTCCGATGCAAACATCATTTGGCTGCAACATGCTTGCTCTTAATGGGGGCCGTCCAGAACAACTTACTCTAAGAACATTTTTGACAAATTTTATTGCGTTTCGTGAAGAGGTTGTTGCTAGAAGAACAGCCTTTGAATTGAGAAAAGCTCGAGAACGGAGCCATATTCTTTGCGGACTAGCAGTTACCGTCTCCAATGTTGATGAAATAGTTGCTACTATTCGAGCATCATCCGATGCAGCAGAAGCTCGTGAAAAGTTGATGCAACGAAGTTGGCCAGCTAGCGAAATTCGTGAATATATTGCTTTAATTGATGACCCAACACATAAAATAAATGATGATGGGTCATATAACTTATCAGAGGCTCAAGTCAGAGCTATTTTAGAACTCCGGCTGCAGCGTCTTACACAAATTGGCGTTAAAGAAGTTACAGATGAATTAGAGGCCTTATCTTTCAAAATAAAAGACTACTTAGAAATACTCGCATCAAGGTCAAAGATAATGTCTATTATTGCAGGAGAGCTAAATGAAGTAAAAGATCAATTTTCCCCAACTCGTCGGACCGAAATAATCGATTGGGCTGGGGATATGGAGGATGAAGATCTTATTGAGCGAGAAGACATGGTCGTAACTATTACGTCTGGCGGGTACATAAAAAGAACACCATTGGCAGATTTCAGAGCTCAAAGACGCGGTGGTAAAGGCCTAGCTGGAATGCAAACTAAGGATGAAGATGTTGTAACCACTTTATTTGTCGCAAACACGCATACTCAGCTTTTATTCTTTTCAACTGATGGAATGGCTTACAAGCTTAAGACTTGGCGGTTACCGCTAGGTTCGCGCACTGCAAAAGGTAAGGCAATTATAAACATCCTACCAATTCAATCTGGCGTTTCTATAGCAGCAGTGATGCCTGTAGATGCCCCAGAAGAAGAATGGGAAAAACTTCAAATAATTTTTTCAACCTCGTCCGGTGATGTGAGAAGAAATGCACTGTCAGATTTTACAAATGTTAGATCAAACGGAAAGATCGCAATGGACCTACCGGAAGAAACGAAATTAGTTAATGCCAGGATTGCCAACGAAGATGATGACGTGATGCTGGTAACCGACAGTGGTAGAGCTATAAGATTTTCCACCACAGCTGTGAGGGTTTTTAAAGGAAGAAAGTCAACTGGTGTGAGAGGAATAAAACTTCTTGGTGATGATAAGGTAGTCTCAATGTCAATAATTCGCCATTTTGAAGCTTCACCGGATGAGCGATCTGCATACCTAAAAATGAGAAGAGCAGTTGCAGGAATGTCAGATGACGAAGTGAGCTTTCAGGAAGAAGAAGAAGAAGAAATTAATGCCAATGCAACTATAACTCCTGAAAAATATGCAGAGATGTCAGCAGCTGAAAATTTAATACTAACCATAACTTCGAGCGGTTCTGGCAAACTTTCATCGAGCCACGATTACCCAGTAAGAGGTAGGGGAGGTATGGGGGTGTCTGCAATCGATAAAAAAATGCGAGGTGGGCTATTGGTTGCTAGTTTTCCAGTAGAACTAGAAGACCAAATTATGCTTGCAACATCAAATGGGCAATCTATACGCGTTCCAGTTGAGGGCATCTCATTTCGATCTCGTTCTGCCGGTGGAGTTAAGGTGTTTAATACTGGCGAAGATGAGCAGGTAGTATCCGTGGCGTGGATTGCAGAAAAAGGAGACGATGCTGACGATACCGAAGCACAAGTGGAAGATACCACAGGCTAAAAACCTAGTAAAATCACCAGGTCAGTTGGAAAAACTAATTTAAATTGTAAGTAGAGCTGAACTTTTTCTCAATATAAGAAATAAGTGGCTTCGCAGTTATATCAAACCCGCAAGCATTTTGAATCAAATCAATCGGTGAATATAATGAACCATGCTTTTGAACTGAATTTGTCAACCAGTCGATAGCTTCTGTTAAATCGCCTGAATTTAAATTTTCATTCAATGCAGGCATCTGGATTTGCATCGCTTCAAACAAACAACCCGCATAAACATTCCCTAAAGAGTAGGTTGGGAAGTAACCAAAAAGCCCTAAAGACCAATGAACATCCTGTAAAATACCGTCACTAGGATTCTCAATGACTAACCCAAAATCTTTCTCGAACTCCTCATTCCAGACATGCTCGAGATCATTTGCATTAAGGTCACCATCAAATAGCCATTTCTCAAGCCTATAACGTAATAAAACATGGAGATTATACTGTAATTCATCTGACTCAGTTCTTATAAAACTATTTTTAACTGAATTGATTGACTTATAAAAAGAAGTGCTGTCCTTACATCCAATATCACCAAAATAATCAAAAAATTTCTTAAAGAGCCAGTCAGTAAACGAGTCAGATCGACCCAGTTGATTTTCCAAAATTCTGCTCTGGCTTTCGTGAACTCCCATCGATACTCCTCGACCAATATTGGAAAAGTTATAAATCTGATCAATGTTTTGTTCATACAAGGCATGCCCAACTTCATGAATAGTGGAATATATACTTCCTAAAGGATCATTTTCGTCAAACCGTGTGGTAATCCTTACATCATTTCCAGTACCTGAACAAAAGGGGTGAACGGCTGTATCTATTCGGCCCCTCGAGAAATCGTATCCAAAAGTTTTAGCTACTTCTTTGCATAACTCCCTCTGCTTATCTATCGGGAAGTAACCAATTATTTCTTGAGCAGGCGGTCGATCAAGTACTCTCGACCTCAAGTCAACGAGTACAGGCCTCAATGTATCAAAAAGATTATCAATATAGTCTGATTTTAAATCTGGCTCATAATCTTGCAGCAAAGCATCATACTTTGATAAATCGGTATCTTGCCTAATTGCATCTGCCTCTTCTCTTCGTAATTTCAATACTTTTGTAAATTGAGGAAGAAATTGTTGAAAATCATTATCTTTACGAGCATCGATCCACACCGAATGTGCTAGAGTAGTTTCCTTTGCTAGAGCTCCAATTAATTCGTTTGGAACTTTAAGCGCGCGTATGAACTCTTTTCTCATCAGCGAGACTTGTCTTAATTGAGTTTTTGGTAAGCTTTCTATTTTGACTGAATTGAGTAAATCTGAGAACTCATTAGAAGTCTGACGCTTGTGAGCAATAATCATAAGACTTGCTTGCTCTTCTGCACGATCCGCCAATGCCCCAGTCGGCATAATAGCTTCTTGATCCCAGCTATTTCTCTCAATTACTTTATTTAAGGAGAGAGTAATTTTATTAAATTCAAATAACTTTTCAAAGGCATTAGTAGTTTTATTCAAATCTAATTATTCCCCTTAACTTATAGCCTGTTTGGGCGGAAATGCGGCGAGAAACCGAGCCTTTATTAAAACATACCAAAGGACAATTGCACCAAATTGATGAAAGATAGCAATATGCCACGGTGCAGAATTCATAACAGTTATAACCCCAATTGCCATTTGCAAAAATATTGTAAACATTACTAAATTTATGGCTTTCTTAATATGTAAATTTCCAGATTTTCTGGACCTAAACCAAACATATATTGCGAATAAAAACAAAATATACCCAGTGATTCTATGTATAAATTGCACCAATCCGTCATCTTCAAAAAAGTTTCTCCAAATTGGTTCCAGGGCAAATAAATCGGGCGGCAAAAGGCCACCAGCCATTAACGGCCAATCGATGTAATTTCTTCCGGCATCAATGCCAGCCACCAATGCCCCCAGCAAAATTTGTAAAAATACAAGGTGCATTAATCCTGTACTTTTACTCAACATTGAATGATCTCTCGTTCTTTGGCGAGAAAGCAAATCTGTCTCGGACAAAGTCATCTTAAAAATATACCAAAGTATGAAACCTAATATAATAAAGGCAATGCCCAAATGGGTGGCTAATCGATAGCTCGCGACATCAAGCATATCGTTAGAAAGACCAGAAGATACCATCCACCATCCTATAGCACCCTGAAAGCCGCCTAAGGCTCCAAGCATTAAGAAACGCACAGTCCAACCAGCTGGAATTTTCTTTGATAACAGTAACCAAGAAAATCCTGCAAGCCAAACCAATCCAATAATTCTTCCGATCTGACGGTGCCCCCACTCCCACCAATAAATAATTTTAAATTCACTAAGTGACATTCCTGAATTTTGCATAATATATTCAGGAATCTGCTTGTACTTTTCAAACTCAATATTCCATGATTGATCAGAAATCGGAGGAAGGGCACCCAAGATTGGTTTCCATTCTGTAATTGAAAGTCCACTATCGGTTAGACGAGTTAATCCACCGACCAAAATCATAAAAACCAGCAATATAGATAAACAAGTCAACCAAAATCTTATCTGAGCTCGATCTGAATTATGTTCAACCCTGTCAATTATACCTGTTTTTATTTTTGAATTGACATTTTTTGTCTCGAGCTCTGAAACTTCCTCAAAAATACTGCGCTTGGATCCCATTCTTTTTTCCCAAATTCTGCATTACCGGTAACCGTAACTTAAAAAATAATACAATACTTTACTATTACAAATCGCGCCTCTTTAAAAAATGACGCAAAATGCCATGAAAAGCTCTTACATCGGACACCGTTAGAGGCAACCTTGACCAAATGTTTCTTAGTGTACTCTTCATAGAAGTAGCTTTTTCTTCCGGAAAGAAAAAACCAATTTTCTCTAATTCATTTTCGTACTGCTGAGAAAGCTTCTCGATCTCCAAGTTTGATGCAACGCTTGTTTTCCTATTGTTAGAAAAGTTCTCTTCATAAATATCCGTTGCTAAAAACCATTCATAAGACAGAAGCAGAACAGTTTGAGCTAGATTAATAGATGAAAAGTTAGGGTTAACCGGTACTGTTATTAATGCATTAGAGCGGACTACCTCTATATTCTCTAATCCGGCTCTTTCGGGACCAAAAATAATACCAACGTTTTGACCATCTGAAATTTTTTCAAAAGCTATTTTCATTGCTTTTTTTGGATCATAAACTGGTTTTGTTAAATCACGGCCCCTTGCCGTCGTTGCAAATATAAAATGACAATCACCTACCGCATCATGGAAGCTGGAAAAATGTCTCGCTTGATCCAGAACTCTGCCCGCTCCTGAGGCAGTTGCTACAGCACTTTGACTTGGCCAACCATCCCTTGCAGCCACAACTCGCATGTTTTCTAGTCCAAAATTTAACATCGCCCTAGCGGCAAATCCGATATTTTCACCCATTTGTGGCTTTACTAAAATTATTGAGGGTTGTTTTTTAGTTGAGTGCATATTTTAAATCCTGTTCTTATAAAAGCACTTAGGATAGAAGTAGTAAGATTAAAACCTTAATATTCTCATAAATAATGATTTTTAAAAAAAGTGCCAAATAGTGTAAAATGCAGCATAATAATCCAATTAAATATTTGATTACCCCTTCCGAATTTGAACTAAATGTCTTTTCCAGAAAATTGGAAAAAGTTCTGGATGAACATGAAGTAGCTTGCGTTCGACTGGAACAGTCAACAAGAGATGAAATGATTATTGGCAAATCAGCCGATACTTTACGAGAAATTTGTCATAAACGAGACATACCACTTATAATAGAAAGCCATTTTATGCTAGTCGAAAAATTTGGGCTTGATGGAGTACATTTGAAAGACGGATCCAAATCAATTCGGACTGCCCGAAAAATTCTTGGTAAGGAGCCAATAGTTGGAGCTTACTGTTTTCAATCAAAGCATGATGGCATTAATGCTACTGAGGCCGGTGCTGATTATGTTAGTTTTGGTCCAATGTCTGGAGATTTAGGAGATGGTAAGCACGCAGATCCTAAATTATTCGAGTGGTGGGGGGAAATGATTGAATTTCCCGTAATTGCTGAAACTGGACTTACGCCCCAGCTGGTAGAACAATTAAAAATATGTTGTGACTTTCTAGCATTTAGAGAGGAAATCTGGGATGCTGACAACCCATCTAAAGTTCTTGCACAATTTTTTAACGAAAACTGATTTACTCAAATTCATCGAATTTACCGTGGTGCAAATGACTACTTCTGATATCTGATTCCAATAGTTTCGCCAGTTGCTTTCGGTTTTGCTGGTCTGCAATTGCTCTAGGCTGATGGAATATTAGCTCTATCCAACCTTGCCGCGCACTTGCGAGTGTGTACACTAGATGAGCACCAAAACTCATTTCTCCCCACCATCCGTAAAACCATGGATTAGTACCAGATGGAGCGTGATAAACCACTGTAACGGGCTGAATAAATAAATTTACAGGCATATTTTCTTCAAAAAATGCTGCAAATAAACTGCTTTTAAATGGCAGTACGCGCAAACTATCGGTAGAGGTTCCTTCAGGAAAAAATAATAGTTTATGACCGGCTAATAACCGATCAGTAAATAGACTTTTTTGTCTATTGGCTTGAACTGCTTTTCTTTGAATGAATACTGTACCAGTCGCTCTGGCTAACCACCCTATTCCGGGCCAACCTGCAACTTCTGACTTGGCTACAAAGTAAATTTTTTGTGTAGCATTTAGTGCAAAAATATCCAACCAGGAGGAGTGATTTGCAACCACCGCTCCCCGCTCTACCATTGGTGTGCCTTTTATTTTTAATGAAATACCTAAGAGAATTAAAGAAGTCCTGCAGATGATCTGTGTCAGATACTGCGTCCATGATCGCCTTGAGCCCAGAAAGAGAAATTCGAAAATACGCAAAAATGTATGAATTAGTAGCCCCCCGAAAACTACCAAAGCTACCGGAATCCCGCGCAAAAGAACAAGTAGCCAGTTAACTAACAAAAGCTCGCTCGCTGTAGGTTCTTTTCTCCCACGCCAGGAATTAGTCATTGAAATAATTTTCTTTTTTGTACGCCGACAACCTTTTCAAATTGGCCCTTTCCAAGTCAAGTACCATACATACATCTATAGTATTGAATGCTCGGTCGATATATGCATCTTTTCCTACAAAACCACCGATCCTAAGGTAAGCCTTTATTAACGATGGAATTTGCTTTGTAGCTTCAACACGATCTACTTTATGCACATCAACCAAATCCATTCTTTGCTTATTTGGCAATTTCGCATTTACCATCAGATCAGAGGGAGCAAGATATTTATAATGAAGTAAACTTAAGGAAGATGCTATTTTAGAAGGGTCAGTTCCATGAAAACTTGCTACCCCAAATAAAATTTCAATTCCGTTGTATTCTACATATTTTGATAGACCAGCCCACAGATAGGTCAGGGCTGTACCACCACGATACGACTTATGAACACAAGAACGGCCCAGTTCCATAATTTTTTTACCTGAAGTCTTCAATTTTTTGAGATCATACTCTTTTTGAGAGTAGTAATTCGCAAATGATGGAAGCTTATGGTCAGGGAGTAAGCGGTAAACACCAACAACCCCCATATTTTTTTCAAGTTTATTATTGTCAATTAAAAGGAGATGATCACAATAATCATCGAATTTGTCTATTTCTAAGCGAGCATTATGATCTACGAACTCAGAATTTGCACCCATTTCATCAATAAAAACGTCATATCTTAAACGTTGTGCAGCCTCTATTTCATCTAAATCACAGGCAAGCCTTACGGTGAAGTTATCAAAATTATATTTGTCCCACATCACCGTTGTTACATCTTTCCAGAATTTGAAAATGGAACTAAAAACGACTCAGAAGCATGGACGAACAACATTCAATTCACCATTTCCAAAGCAATTAATGATCCGTCAATAACTAACTTTCCCATATTTTCAAAGTTTATGGTAACTTTATTACCTATTTTTGATTGCACCTGACCCTTACCCCAGTCCGGCGCATTGGGATTTAAAACAATGGCACCGGGCTCTAAAAAAGGGTTCAAGTCTATATTCTCTTTCACCATATCTTCTTTCCAAAGACCTTTAAGTAGTAAAAATTAATAGTCATTCAAAAAAACATGACGTTTAAGTATAAATCATAGTAAATTGATGCCCCATTTTTTTAACTACGGACAGTTCCATCTCCATCCACTAAATACTTAAACGATGTTAACTGATTAACGCCCACAGGGCCCCTTGCATGCATTTTTCCAGTAGCAATTCCAATCTCGGCTCCTAAACCAAACTCTCCTCCATCAGCAAATTGTGTAGATGCATTACACATAACTATCGCACTATCAATTTTCGAAAAGAAAAGATTTTTTGCAGAAATATCCTCAGTAATTATACAATCTGTGTGACTTGAAGAATACCTGGTAATATGTTGAATTGCATCGCTTATATCTTTTACCTCTTTTACTGCTATAATTGGTGCAAGAAATTCCCTTCCCCAATCTTGATCACTTGCTAACTTTACATCAGTTAAGTCAGAAAACTCGGAACTAACTCTGACCTCAACACCAGATTGACTAAGTAGGTTAATTATTTCAACACCCAGTTCTTTAGATATATCTTTGTGAAGCAATAGACATTCAGCGGCGCCACAAATACCGTATCTTCTAGTTTTTGCGTTTAAAACAACATCCAAGGCCTTTTTTGAATCTGCCATTTTGTCAACATAAATATGAACAATCCCTTCTAGGTGGGCAAAAACAGGAACGCGCGCCTCTTCTTGAACTAAACTGACAAGGCCTTTTCCTCCACGAGGCACTACAACATCGATAAATTCTGTCATTCTCAACAAATATTTTACAGCTGCGCGATCTTGAGTTGGTACCATCTGAACCGATGCAGCTGGCAAATTTGCCAGCGCCAAGCCTTCAATAAGGCAATCAAAAATTGCTTTGGATGAGTTGGCGCTCTCAGACCCACCTCTCAGGATTGTTGCATTACCTGCCATCAAACATAAAGCGCCAGCATCAGCAGTTACGTTGGGCCTACTTTCATAAATTACACCGATCACTCCTAGAGGAGTGGTCACACGGCTTATTTTCAAGCCAGATGGTCGCTTCCATTGACTTAAAACCTTACCAAGTGGGTCAGGCAATTCTGCAATATCTTGAAGACTACTTGCGATAGACTTAACCCGCGTGCTGTCTAAAAACAGACGATCTAACATTGCATCACCCAAGCCTCGATCACGTCCATTTAGCATATCAATCTCGTTCGCTGATAAAATTCTATCACTATTATTTAAAATAGACTTTGCTGCATTAGAAATTGCCAAGGATCTCTGTTTAAAGGTGGAAAAAGCAAGTACGGCCGCCGCCGCCCTAGCCTGCGAACCTAAAAGTTGCATTTGACTATCAAATCCAGACATAAAAAAATCTCCGATTAAAAAGCAATATTATCCCGATGCACAATAACGCCTCGACCAGCATACCCAAGGATTTTTTCTATTTCACTAGTTTGATGACCTATTATCGACCTTGCCTCATCGCTAGAATATGCACATAATCCAAGCCCCAATACTTCACCCTCAGGGTTCAAGATTGATACAGCGTCACCCCTTTCAAAATCTTTTCGAACAATTAAAACTCCCGCCGGCAAAAGGCTTTTACCAGAAAGAAGCGCTTTTACTGCTCCTTCATCAATTACCAATTCACCAAGGGATTTCATGGTTGATATCCATTTTTTTCGAGCTGTTTGGGGGTCTTTAATCTGAGCTTTAAATAATGTTGATTTAACACTATCGTCCAGTGAAGAAATAGGATTGGAATTTGTTCCCTTCGCGATGATCATAGTACAGCCAGCCGACGTCGCAATTTTTGCAGCTAGCAACTTAGTTTTCATGCCACCTTTCGAGGATTTAGACTTTGTGCCCTCCGCCATTGCCTCAATTTCCGGAGTTATTCTTTCGATTGTGTTAAAATGATTTGCATTAGTGTCAACCATTGGATTGCCTGAATAGAAACCATCGACATCCGACAAAAGTATGAGTAGATCGGCTCCAATAGTTACTGAGACCTGAGCTGCCAGACGGTCGTTATCACCATATTTAATCTCATCAGTTGCAACAGTATCGTTTTCATTAACAATTGGGACGACACCCATTTCTAGCAGAGTTTCTACAGTTGCCTGCGAATTTAGATAACGCCGCCTATCTTTACTGTCCTCGAGTGTAACAAGTATTTGGGCCGTTTTAATATCATGTTGCGCAAGTGCTTCCTGGTATGCTTGAGCAAGCTGAATTTGACCAACTGCAGCAGACGCTTGAGATTGCTCTAAAGATAAAGAGGTGTCCGGCCAGCTAAGTACTTTTCGTCCCAAAGCAATAGAGCCGGAAGAGACTATTACTACTTCTAAACCGTTAGAATGCATATCACGAATATCTTCGGAAAAAGATTGGAGCCATTCAGATCTAATGGAACTTGTTCGTTCATCTACCAAAAGAGAGGAGCCGATTTTTATCACTACCCTCGCTGAACCACTTAAAAATTCCATGGTGAATCGTCCTTTTCAGTCTCGCCTAGGGAATTTTCCTTGCCAACATCTGTGATTACAAATTTTTTAAGCTGTCGCAATACATTTTGGACATTATCACCACTCACGGCTGACATAACTAGAACACTGCAACTTACCTTTTCGGCAAATTCTTGCCTAAGAAGCAACTTGTCCTCTTCGTCAAGGGCATCAATTTTATTTAGGACTGTTAGACGCGGTTTTGATGTCAACTTACTTCCGTAAGCTTCAATTTCATTAACAATTGTAAAATAGTCTTTGATTGGGTCACCCGAAGTACAATCAACAAGATGTAAAAGAACTGCACATCTTTCAATATGTCCTAAAAATAGATCACCTAATCCGCGTCCCTGGTTTGCTCCTTCAATTAAACCGGGCACATCTGCAACTACCAATTCTGTCTGATCCACCCCAACCACACCCAAGTTTGGCGTCAGGGTAGTGAATGGATAGTCTGCAATTTTAGGTCGTGCATTTGATGTCGCTGCCAAAAATGTTGACTTACCTGCGTTAGGCATACCGAGCAATCCAACGTCAGCGATTAATTTTAGACGTAGCCAGATTGTTCGCTCAACTCCTTCTTGACCCGGGTTCGAACGACGTGGTGCCTGATTTACTGATGTTTTAAAATGGAAATTTCCAAAACCACCATTCCCACCCTTTGCCAAAAGAACCCGCTGTCCAGTCTCAGTGAGATCAGCCAATATTGTTTCCTTGTCTTCATCAAGAATTTCTGTGCCGACCGGAACGGTCAATATTTTATCAGCACCACTTGCCCCAGAACGCTGCTTGCCCATTCCAGATTTACCATTGTCTGCGAAGAAATGCTGCTGATATCGAAAATCTATCAAAGTATTTAGACCATCGGCCGATTGCGCCCATACTGAGCCGCCGCGTCCACCGTCACCACCATCAGGACCACCATATTCAATAAATTTTTCGCGTCTGAAACTTATTGCTCCAGCGCCCCCAGACCCTGATCTAATAAACACTTTTGCTAAATCTAGAAATTTCATTCTTGAGCAACTCGTTTAGTAATTAAAGAGAGCATTAGCCTCTTTACTGTAAATGCTCAAGTTCTCAATGAATTATGCTTTGTTTTCAATATTTCTGATTAATTTCGCATGTCATTTGCGACTTAGTCTTATTTGCTCATGCAAATAATGCCATAAGCACAAAAATGACTGTAACCAGCGCTAAAAACCACATAAAGACGCGTTCGTATTTCTTTCCAATTATAAACTTTGCGATGCGGTCGCCAAATAAAGTCCATATCGGATGACAAATAATCTGAATAATTAATAAAGCAGCGGCTATGTATAATGTAGCATAAAAAGTTGTGGTGTCGCTATCGACAAAATTTGTAAAACCAACAAGTATCATAGCCCATGCTTTTGGGTTTAGTGGATGAACTAACAAACCGGACCAAAAACCAGGTGCATCTAACGAGGGCTCACCAGAACTTAGACGCATATTTGCTACGCGCCACGCCAACCAAATTATATAGAGAGCAGACAAAAATTTTAAAATTTCAAATAGAAGCGGTATTTGAGAGGCGACTTCCATAATACCGTATCCAATTGGCCAAATAATTAACTGCTTCCCCAAAATAACACCAGCCACAAAGGGAAGAGCTGCACGAAATCCAAAGCGTGCACCCGTTGCCATCATAGCCATATTTGCCGGACCAGGAGTAGCAACTTGGGAAAACGCAAAAGGTATAAACGACAAATTAATCATAATCTAGTTCTTACAAACATAATTAAAAAGGGACCGAGCTGAGCCGATCCCTGAAATGCAAACAAAATTCTTCTAATTATTCTGCTGCTTCAGCAACTGGTAAAACAGATATAAATGTCCTACCTTTAAGGCCTTTCTTAAACTGTACTTGGCCTCCGGCAGTAGCGAATATTGTATGGTCTTTACCCATACCAACCCCTTCACCAGGAAACATTTTTGTTCCCCTTTGTCTCACAATTATATTACCTGCGATCACTTTCTGACCGCCAAATATTTTTACACCGAGCCGGCGCCCGGCAGAATCTCGGCCGTTACGTGACGAACCACCTGCTTTTTTATGAGCCATATCTATCCGTCCTCCTACTTAGACAATTTCTTTGCCTGCTTAACCCAACCCTCTTTATCTACCTTACCTTTTAAAGAGAGAGACTCATCAATAGCAGCAACATCCTTAGCTGTCCACGCAGCTATTTGTGAAAATGATGTTACACCTGCTCCATTGAGTTTTTTCTCAAGAGCAGGACCCACGCCAGACAACTGCTTCAAATCGTCCGTGATCTTTTTCGAAGCAACTTTAGGCTTATCTTCATTTTTTACTTTTGAAGCACTCTTAGTATCAGTTTTTTTCTTTACTTGCTTATCATCAGAGGCATTTTTTACCTTTGGTTTGGACTGTACTGGGGCCTCTACCATTTCAGCAGCTCCCAAACGAGCTCCTACAGCGGACTTTATTCCCGACTTTTCCGCACCTGAAGCCAAAATATCGGTAATACGCACCAAGGTTAAATGCTGGCGATGACCTCGTGTTCTTTGTGAGCCATGCTTTCTTCGGCGTTTGACGAATTTAATGGTTTTCACACCCTTAATCTGGTCAACTACATCCGCTTGAACTGCAGCTCCAGTGACCAATGGTGTGCCAACCACCGTTTTATCTCCACCGAGCAACATAATTTCGTTAAACTGTACTTTGTCTCCAGCGTGTGCCGCAAGCTTCTCGAGCCTGAGCAAATCACCGGTTTTAACTTTATACTGTTTACCACCTGTCTTGATTACAGCAAACAACTCTATTATCCTTTTTTTCGCGTCTTTTGGCCTTCTGTTAAAGAACGTTTACAACTGAATGTTGTGCCTAAAACTGCGCGCCTTGTGGCGTTGTTAATCAGAAAAACAACTGATCTAGGCGCTATTACAACAATCCGTAGAGAAGTCAACACTTCCACGATTATTTTAAATCATAAATCCTCAGATTTTATGAATTTACCTAGTATATTTGCGAGGCTCTGAGATTGATCCTTCGCCATCTCATTATACACCGAAAAAAGAGCTTTATTGAGTGCAATGCCAAGATCTGATTTTGAAAAGTCATTATAAACACTAAACTCTTCGTCGCTCATAGGTGCGTAGGCCATATGAGAAAAGGCCATAAGCCACTCCAATATTTCACCTTTGAGTTTTTCTTCATCATTAGTTATTATATCAATCATCTCTTGTCGGCTGAGTTCTAAAACACCAAGCTTTGACAGCTCGTACATAAAAGCAAACTGAGCTGCATATGCCCCAATTAAATTTTGCTCAACAAGTTCAAGGGTTTTAATTACAGACTCTATTTCATCAAGGCGTGTGTTTTTTAAGGCTTTAGCTTCTTTTAGTTTGGTTTTTGCCATTTCCTCTATCTCAGTTTCTGAGATTGCTACTCTTGCACTTACCTCTAATTCTGATGCGATCTTTCCGATAGGGCGCCGATAGAAAAACAATATTTCATTCGCATCTGAAGAGGATAAATTTTCAGTCAGAAGTCGCTTGAAATCTTTTTCCATAATATCCAATTGGTAAACTGACTTTGCTTGATCTACAAAACGCTCGACTGAATTTGCAGACAAATACGCCTCTCCAGTACCCTGCGCATCACGTATACCTTCAACACGAATTATTTCATTTACACGATCCATTTGTAGCGCATCATATAAATCAGAAATAGTATCTGCCTTAGCAAAGCAGGCGCAACAAATTACTATTATGAAATTTCGAGAAAGACGCCAAAAATACATTTAAAATCCCAAAAAAAATATAACCCACAACTAACTCAACAAAATCATAGAACGCAGTAGCATGGAAGCTATTTTAGAAAATTAAATTTTCAGTAGTTGCAACTTTAGCAGACAAATTAAGAACATTCTTATAAGTTGCTTTTTGAGTAAAAACGACATTAGTCGTTATTAGGATAGATCGCTGACAAAATGTATGTTTTGTCAAAAATTAGTTAAGCAAGGTTTACTATTGTGCAAAATCAGAGATCCAAAATTTATTTGGTAATTATCACGATTGGTGCCAATCGTGGTAGAGCCGCTAGAGGCCGGCCGTCATAGCTTTTAGTTTCTTTAAGATTATTAAATAAGGATCCTTACAATGACAGATAAAACTAGCCGCCGGTCAGGTGGCAGAAATGCACGGCGAGCAGCAAGAGCGGCCCCTCTTTCACGAGACTTAAAACCTGTAAGAGCAGGTATGAAAAGCAATGCTTACAATCCACTGACTGAAGCAGGAGAGAAGCGAATTCATTCTGCCGCATTAGATGCGCTGGAAACTATAGGCTTAGGAGATGTTCCCGAAAGCGGAATGAAAAGTATGGTGAAGGCTGGCGCAATTTTTGGAAATGACGGGCGTATTAGATTTCCTCGCAGTCTCGTGGAAGACATGCTTTCCATCGCAAAACGAGATGTCACTTTGTGTGCAAGGGAGCCTGATTATGACTTGGATTTGACAAGCACCAGAGTTCATTATGGAACTGCTGGTGCTGCTGTTCATCTTGTCGATTTAGAAAGTCAAAACTACAGAGATAGTACAATTCAGGATTTACATGATGCCGCCAGAATAGCCCACGAACTCGATAATATTCACTTTGTGCAAAGACCAATGGTAGCTCGCGATATAATTGATAATAGGGAGATGGATTTAAATACTGTTTATGCCTGCTGCACTGGAACAACAAAACATATTGGAACATCTTTTACGGAGCCAGCTTATGCACGAGACGCTTTAGAAATGCTGTCGATAATGTCTGGTGGAGAAAAAAAATGGAGGGAAAGGCCATTTGTTTCAAATTCAAATTGTTTTGTTGTCCCGCCGATGAAATTTGCAACAGAAAGTTGTAAAGTTATGGAAGAATGTATTAACGGCGGCATGCCAATTCTTCTTTTGTCAGCTGGACAGGCTGGGGCCACTGCGCCTGCCCCAATTGCTGGAGCTATAGTTCAAGCAGTTGCTGAATGTTTAGCAGGTCTGATTTATGTAAATTCTATATCGCCAAGCTTCCCTGCTATTTTTGGTACATGGCCCTTTGTCTCAGATTTAAGAACAGGAGCGATGTCAGGCGGCAGTGGGGAACAGGCGTTACTTAGCGCTGGATGTGCGCAGATGCATAGATTCTACGATCTGCCAGGTGGTGCAGCTGCGGGCATCGCGGATGCGAAATTGCCAGATATGCAAGCCGGATGGGAGCAGGCGACCTCAAATGTTATGGCCGGTTTATCCGGCTTGAATATGGTGTACGAAGCAGCAGGTATGCACGCTTCTCTTTTGGGCTTCTGTTTAGAAAGTTTAATTTTAGGTAATGATCTTATAGGCCAGGCTCTTAGATGTGTTAGAGGAATTGAAGTTACAGAAGATAGTGTCAGCTTAGATGTAATTCGTGCGACCTGCATTGAGGGCCCTGGACATTATCTTGGTTCGGAGCAAACGTTAAATCTGATGCAAACCGAGTATATATATCCAGATTTAGGTGACAGAACATCACCGAAAGAGTGGCTAGAGCTTGGAAAACCAGATTTGCTGGAAAAGGCAATTGCGAAAAAGAACGAAATATTGAGTAAAAGGTCACCCGCAGCATTGGATGCAGAAACTGATGGTAAAATTCGATCAGCATTTAATATTCATTTACAAATTTAATCTGAACAATTAGCCCTAAGCTGTAATTTGGAACAATGTTTATATCCTTAGGAATAGTATTAATTTACCTTTTTTCATATACATCCTCTCATTAACGGGTAGTAATTCGACGGAAATCAATATAGGTGGCCCTAAAACGCAGAACAGGCCCTCTAAATGACATTAAGAAATATCGCAATAATTGCTCACGTCGATCACGGGAAAACAACTTTAGTTGACGAATTGTTAAAACAATCTGGAGCATTTAGAGAAAATCAAATCATTACAGAGCGTGCATTAGACAGTAATGATCTCGAACGAGAACGGGGAATAACTATTCTAGCTAAGGCAACTTCTGTCGAGTGGAAAAGTAATAGAATAAATATCGTTGATACTCCTGGACATGCTGATTTTGGTGGAGAAGTAGAACGAATTTTATCGATGGTTGACGGAGTTGTATTGCTTGTAGATGCAGCCGAGGGACCTATGCCTCAAACAAAATTTGTCACTTCAAAAGCTCTTAACTTGGGTCTGAGACCTATCGTTGTTTTAAACAAAGTAGACAAAGGCGATGCCGAGCCAGATAGAGCTCTAGATGAGTGTTTTGACCTTTTCGCAAATCTTGGCGCAAGCGACGATCAATTAGACTTTCCTCATATGTATGCCTCAGGTAGGTCCGGCTGGGCAGATCATGACTTAAACGGGCCGCGAAAAGATCTTGGCGCCCTATTTGATCTGATCATTAATCATGTTCCACCCCCGCGACAGGCAGAGCATATTGAAGATGATTTCAGAATGTTAGCAACGACACTAGGGAGTGACCCTTTTGTAGGCAGAATTCTTACTGGCCGCATTGAAAGTGGGATTATAAAAGTTGGCTCCACAGTTCAGGCCATAAGCAGATCTCGCCAGAAAATAGAACAGTTTAGAGTCAGTAAAATCAGAGCATTCAGAGGTCTTGGACATCAAGATATTGATAAGGGCGTTGCCGGTGACATCGTATCACTTGCTGGCATGACTAAGGCGACCGTTGCTGACACAATTTGCGCTCTGGCAGTAGAGACTCCACTAGAAAGTCAGCCCATAGATCCTCCAACAATAACCGTTACTTTTGGAATTAATGACAGTCCACTTGCAGGAAGAGAAGGATCTAAAGTTCAAAGCCGCGTAATTAGAGATAGATTAATGAAAGAAGCTGAAAGTAATGTGGCGATAAAAATAAAAGACACTCCAAACGGTGATGCGTTTGAAGTTGCTGGGCGCGGTGAGCTGCAAATGGGTGTTTTAATTGAAAATATGCGGCGTGAAGGTTTTGAACTCTCAATCTCTAGACCTCAAGTATTGATGAAAGAAGAAGATGGCCAGAAATTAGAACCAATAGAAGAAGTAACGATTGACGTTGATGAAGAATATACAGGTGCAGTTATAGAAAAAATTACCGGACCAAGGAAGGGTGATTTAGTTGAAATGAAGCCTTCTGGAGTAGGAAAAACAAGGTTGATTGCCCACGTTCCCGCAAGAGGTTTAATCGGCTACCATGGAGAATTTCTTACCGATACACGAGGCACTGGCGTTATGAATAGGGTCTTCAGCGGATGGGCGCCCTATAAAGGCACCATAGAGGGACGGCGTGCCGGTGTCTTGATCTCCATCGAAGACGGAGAAACTGTAGCTTACGCCCTATGGAACCTCGAAGAACGAGGAAAAATGTTCGTTGGACCACAAACCAAAGTATATAAGGGCATGGTGATCGGCGAGCATGCCCGTGACAACGACCTAGAGGTAAACCCACTTAAAGGCAAAAAACTTACCAACGTTAGGGCTTCAGGAACCGATGAAGCAGTTAGACTAACGCCACACATTAAATTTTCGCTAGAGCAAGCTATATCCTATATAAACAATGATGAGCTAGTTGAAGTAACACCTACAAATATTAGATTACGAAAACGTTTGCTAGATACCCATGAAAGAAAAAGACAAGCACGAAGTAATTAAACGGCAAATTTAGTAAGGTAAATTTGTAGTTTTATCTCGAGACAATTAAGGATTTGACAGCGTCTATAGCAGAGGCAGCACCTTCCATACTAGATCCACCTGCCTGAGCTAGATCTGGCCTACCGCCCCCTCCTTTACCCCCAAGTTTAGCGGCAGCTACCTTGACCACATCTACGGCAGAAACGGTCGGCAATAAGTCACTCGTAACCCCTGAAGCAATCGCAACCTTCCCATCGTTATCTGAAATAAGCAGTATAACTCCTGTGGAAAGCTTCTGCTTGTAACCGTCTATTAGACTAGGAAGCTCTTTCCCAGGTATACCACTTAACTTTTTTACTACAAAATTCACACCTGACAAGTCTTCACTTTCTAATTCATCTCTTTCTCCGGCACCTTCCGCTAATGCCATATCTTTTCTTAACTGAGAAAGCTCACTAACCAGAGATTTTCGTTCTGCCATAAGACTTTTCACCTTCGACAGAATATCAAATGAACTAGACTTAAGTTCTAGAGCTATTTCGGCAAGATAATTTTGTTGTTTAGCGAGATGGTCCAGTGCTGCTTCGCCAGTAAGTGCCTCAATTCGTCTTACGCCCGAACTACTCGCACCATCGGACAAAACCACAAATGCGCCTATGTCTCCCGTGCGTTTTACATGGGTTCCACCACAGAGTTCTAAAGAATAACCATTTCCATCTAAGCCCTTACCACTTTTCGGGTCATAGCCCATTGATACAACACGAACTTCCTCACCATACTTTTCCCCAAACAAAGCTGTAGCTCCAAGTTTTCTAGCGTCATCAGGAGACATAACCCTCGTAGAAACCTCAGTATTTTGACGAATATAAAAATTTACCGAACTTTGAACTGCAAACAACTCATCCTTCGTGAGTGCTTTCGAATGACCAAAATCAAATCTTAATCGGTCAGCTGCATTAAGCGAGCCTCGCTGCGCAACGTGGTTGCCTAACTTATTTCGCAGAGCTTCATGTAACAAATGAGTTGCTGAGTGATTGGCACGCACGGAAAATCTGCGCGAATGCTCAACTTCCAATTCCACAGCTTCATTTACAGATAATACTCCTGAGTTTATTTCAGCAAAATGAACAAAAACACCAACGGAGCGCTTCGTGTCAACAATATTTGCTTTACCATTTTCAAATCTAATGTTTCCAGTATCTCCGACTTGACCGCCACTTTCTCCATAAAATGGAGTTTGATTGAAGATTAACTGAACTTTATCGCCCTTTCCCACACTTTCGATCAATGCACCATCTTTAACGATAGCAATAACTTGAGCCTGTGCGACTTCGGTATCATAACCTAGAAAATCGGTAACCCCATGTTTATCAGAAATGTCAAAAAATATTGCCGTATCAGCCGTTTCTCCAGAACCGGTCCACGCAGCTCTAGCCTTTCTTTTCTGCTCATCCATAGCAATTTGAAAAGCCTCATCATCAACTACACGGCCCTTCTCTCGTAATGCGTCCTGAGTTAAATCCAACGGGAAACCATAAGTGTCATAAAGCTTGAAGGCAATCTGTCCCGGAAACGGAATTTCGGTCGGTAATCCATCAAGTTCCTCATCAAGCAATTTTAATCCACGTTCCAAAGTTTGCTTAAATTTCGTTTCTTCATTTAATAATGTTTCTTCTATCAACTCTCGGGCCGAACCTAATTCTGGATATGCAGCTCCCATTTGCTCAACAAGCGATGAAACTAATTGATACATAACGGGGTCCTTAGCACCAAGCAAATGAGCATGCCGCATAGCGCGCCTCATTATTCGCCGCAGAACATAGCCGCGACCCTCGTTTGAGGGCATTACACCGTCAGCAATTAAAAAAGAGGTAGATCGCAAATGATCTGCTATAACTCTGTGATGGCTTGAGTTATCTCCATCTGACTTTGAACCCGTAGCCTCTGCGGAAGCTTCGATAAGAGCTCTCATAAGATCCGTTTCATAATTATCGTTTGTACCTTGAAGCAACGCAGCAACACGCTCGATACCCATCCCTGTGTCAATAGACTGATTAGGAAGATCTTTCCTTGTACCATCTTTAAATTGTTCATATTGCATAAATACGAGGTTCCAGATTTCCACAAATCTATCACCATCCTCTTCTGGCGAACCTGGTGGGCCGCCCCAATACTTTTCGCCATGATCAAAAAATATTTCCGTACATGG